>JAAETM010000001.1 GCA_024228395.1 bacterium
CCTTGCAGGTCACCAACGGACTCGGAGTCCCCTTGACAAGCCTGGAAGTCTGCGGGCCGGATGGTTCGATCTATGCAAGTGGATCGCCGCTGGCCTTGGGTGCCTCTGGCATCTTGGAGAAGATCGATGCTCCCCAGCTCTACAACCAGCTGATCGCCAACGAAAAGGATCCATTGTTTCACCTGACCCATTTGCCCGAGTGTGGTTTTTTTGCCATCGCCGACGGCCTCAGCCCCATCACGGACAACTGCTCGGTCGAGATGGAAGAACTGGCATCTATTCACGTTGTGATGGGTTACCTGGATGATGATCCCAAGAGGTGGACACCATGAGCTCACTAGCGTTGGAAGTCCGTGGCATCACGAAGATCTTCGGCAAGACCAAAGCGGTGGACAATGTTTCGTTCTCGGTCGAGCCCGGTGAAGTCTGTGGATTCTTGGGCCCCAACGGCGCTGGGAAGACTACCACCATGCGCATCATATCGACCTTGGACTTGCCCGATCGCGGGGATGTTTTTGTCGACGGCGTTTCGGTGATCGAACGCGCCCGCGAAGTGCGCCGCAGGATCGGTTTCATGCCCGATTCCTACGGCGCTTACTCCGCCACAACCGTCACGGATTACCTGGACTTCTTTGCCCGCGCCCATGGTTTGCGCGGAAAGGAGCGCTCCAGCACCATCGCGGGCGTGATGGATTTCACCGCCCTGCATTCCATGCAGGACAAGCACATCGATGCGCTCTCCAAGGGCATGAAGCAGCGCCTGTGCCTCGCCAAGACCCTGCTTCACGATCCCAAGCTCTTGATCCTCGATGAACCTGCCGCGGGTTTGGACCCGCGCGCGCGGGTGGAACTGCGGGAGCTTGTTTTAGCATTGGCCGATACCGGCAAGGCGGTTCTGCTCTCCTCGCACATTTTGACCGAACTGGACGAGCTGTGCGATTCGGTGGTGGTCATCGAAGCGGGTAGTCTGCAAGCCACCGGGCGCGTAGACCAAATGGTGAGTGAAGCCCGGGCCGAGATGGTTCTGCGCGTGCTTGGTGATCAGGAACAGGCCCTGCGTGCAGTGGCCGAGATGCCACACGTGAGCGATACCAAGCTCGTCAAGGGAGCGATCGCCTTTGGTTTCTCCGCCGGTGAAGAGCAGCGTGCGGAGCTACTGGTGGCCTTGATCGAGCTGGGGCTCAAGCCCGTGGACTTCTCGGCGCGCACCACGAATTTGGAAGATGTCTTCCTGTCGGTCACCAAGGGAACTGTGCAATGAACAGGGTCTTCGAACTCAATCCAGTCCTGGTCAAGGAGATTCGCCAGGCCCAGCGGGGCAAGGTGTTTCCGCTGGCGCTCATCGGAACGGTTAGCGTGGCCTTGCTCTCATGCCTGATGTTTGCCATCAGTGAGGGGCACTCAAGCCATGATCGCAGCCTCGGACCAGCCATCTTCCAAAGCGTGTATTGGTTGTTGTCGGGGGCACTGCTTTTGCTGGTTCCCTTTCAAGCCTTCGTTTCCATGGGGGCGGAGTGGGACGACAACACTTTCGAGTTGCTGATACTGTCCAACCTGAAACCGGCGCAGATCCTCGGGGGGAAAATCTTCGCGGCCATGACCCAGGCCCTGTTGTTGTTCGCCACCTTCTTGCCGTTTGTGGCGGTGGCGTTCCTGATGCAGGGCGTTGGAGTGGTCACGCTGGCTTTGATCTTGGTTCTGACGTTGATCGCCAGTTTGATCCTCATCACCGGGGCTGTTGCGCTTTCCACCCTGACCCGCAAGCGCTTTCTGAGGGTGTTGCTGATGATCCTGTTGGCATTGGGATTGGTCATGATCGTTGGTGCCAGTATGGAAATCGCGAGTGATCTAATCCGTCGCCCGGATACGATCGATGAATCAGAATTTTGGTTGGTGCTCATCCAGTTCGTGATTTTCTTTGGGTTCGTGGGAGTGCTTGCCTTCTTCATGAGCTGCAACATGCTGGCCCACGAGGAGGAGAACCGTTCGAGCAATGTTCGGATACTGGTGAGCCTCGCCCTGCTGTTTTACTTGATCGCCATGGCGTTCAATGCACGTTGGCCAAGCGTTTCCATTCCTCGGGATGCTGTTTTCGGCGTCACGACACTGATCATGTTCCTGCTTGGTGCTGTGTGCGCCATGTTTTGCTTCGAACCGGAACGCCTGGGCAGGCGCGTACTCAGCACGGTTCCAAAGAACCCAAGGGTCGCTTTCTTTGTCGCTCCCTGGTTCCCGGGGGGAGGGAACGGGGTCATCTTCCTCCTACTGCACCTGACCGTGCTGGTGTGCGGGGCGTTGTTTATCGCCAACTGGCCGGGGCACCGATTGACCTCCTATCGTTCCTCCGGGTCGGACAGTCTGCTATCCGGTGGGGGTTATTCCATGTTGGCAGGTTTGCTCTATGTGCTGCTCTACACATTGTTCACGATTGGTGTGTTGTACCGCTGGGCAAGTACTGCGCGTCGCCGCTACAGCCTGCGAGTCGCGACCTTGTGCAGCCCCCTATTCTATCTGCTTGTCCCTGCGGCCTTCGGGCTCCTGGTTGGGAACTGGGCGTGGCAGGATATGCAGCACATTGGCAACCCTGGAGAGTTGATTGGGGATTCCGGGCGAGGGCACTTCTCCGAAAATGGGTATGTCGTCGTCTTGGTCTTGGCTGCATTCATTGGACTCATGATGAATGCGGGGCGCATGTTGGGCGCCCTTGAATCGATCAGAGCCGCCAGTAAGGCGCGCGTCGCAAGGGAAAAGGAGGAGGCCAAGGTGACCGGCGAGTTGGCGGGCGAAACCGGCGGCGAGGTGACGGATGCCTAGTGCTGCGGATTCCAAGGCTGGATTGTTCGTGCCCAGCGAAGAGGCTCTCGGGTTTGCAACCCGCTGGCAGCTGCACTTCGAGCACACCCCACGGGGGGGCCAAGCCGGCGAACTCCTGGGGCGCGGAACCGGTTCCTCCATGGAGTTCCACGATCGTCGCCGCTACGAAGCGGGGGACGACGTGCGTCACATCGACTGGCGCGTGTTGGCGCGTACCGATGAACTGCTCGTGCGCGTGCACCGGGAGGAGGTCGTGCCGCGCTTGGACCTTTTCCTGGATCTGTCGCGCTCGATGGGGATTGTGCCCTCCAAGGCCCAGCGCTTGGCTGACCTGGCCGGCTTCTTTGCCCTGGCGGGGCGCGCCGGCGGCCAGGACGTGCGCATCGTGGCCCTGGAAAACCGCGCCCAACGTATTCCCACCGATCGCTTGCTCGGGGAGGGCTTAGAAATGAAAGGGGAACGCCCCCTGCCCGATCTTTTGCCCGAAGCCATCGCCCAAGCGCGACCCCAATCCACGCGCATTCTGATCTCGGACTTCTTGGTCCCCATGGACCCGGCGGATCTGGTGCGCAAGCTGGCTCAAGGGGGTGGGCGC
>JAAETM010000002.1 GCA_024228395.1 bacterium
GTCTTGCCCAGCACGGTGACGCGGTGCTCCTGCATCGCCTCCAACATGGCCGCCTGGGTCTTGGCCGGCGCCCGGTTGATCTCATCCGCCAAAACAATATTGGCAAAGATCGGACCCTCCACGAACTTGAAGTAGCGCTTGCCATTCCCATCCTCCTCCAGAATATCCGTACCCGTGATATCCATGGGCATCAGGTCCGGCGTGAACTGAATGCGACTGAAATCCAAGCTCAAACACTCGGACAATTTGCTAACCAGCAAGGTCTTGGCCAACCCCGGCACCCCCATCAAAAGGGCGTGCCCACGCGCGATCAAGCACATCAGCAACTCGTCGATCACCTGGTTCTGCCCGATCACCGCCCTGCCCAACTCGCCACGTACTTGTTTAAGGGTTTCCTGAAGCTCGCCAATAGCTTCGACATCGCCAGCGGCGAGTTCGTGTTCGTTCGTCATAGTCCGTGTGGATTGGTGGAAGGTGTATGCGTGCGTCTCATGTACGCTGGCGCGTCGCCATGGTACCGCAAGTACCCGGAAAGTAGGGACTGGCTTCCAACAACCCCGAGATTCCTTTCGATTTTTGTTTGTCGCCCATTTCAGAGCGTCGCAGTCCTGCTTCAGGGGCCAGTGAATAACTCAAAATGCTCGCTAGCCCAGCCCCCGGCTTGGGTCCACGGGGAATGCGAGACTTCGAGGGCAGGTCCGGGGGCAGGCTATTTCCCTTTGGGCCTGAACCAGTTCTGGGGCAAGACATCCCTAGGCTCTGGGTAACCCAGTCCCCGGTCCTTGGGCGAAAAACTCTTCCCAGGGGGCGGCTCAGGTGCGCCCCGGTGGGAATCGAGCGCCAGCGATTTCATCGTCCAAGCCCCTTTTTCGAAGTCATATCGCAGGGTTGCAGTGGCGCGGCTGGAACGGGTTTTGAGCGGGGCTAGTTCCAGGGCTTGCACCGCTTCGCTAACCAGGGGAGATCGATTCGCTTCATGGGCCAGCACGCCGGGGCAGGAAGGGCGACGGAATGGGTCTATGTCCGATTTTGCGCGTCGACCGCCCCGGGCGGTAAGGAAGGGTTTCTTTTGCCACACGGCGAAGCGATCCGGAATTTTCGGGAGTGGCTTGGGAACCCCAGCGATTGTACGCCGCTGGTGCTCCTTGAAGTCGAGGATTGCAAGCGCTTCGAGCCTCAACGGGATAAGTGAACTGAATCCTTCCTTGAATTCAAGAAGCGAATACTCGTAGGAATATTCCTGAGCAAGGGCAAAGCGGTCGGTCCATTTGGACATCACTGCGCCAGCAGGTACTTCCCGATCCCCAGTACGTTCTATTTCCATGTCCCTGATACGACCGTTGGATGATCCGCCATCCTCGGCCGGCACAAACACCACCATGCGGTCGTATTGCCATTCATTGACCCACACCTGCCCCTTGCGACTTGCGCCTTCAGCGTTGGCCTCCGCCACAAGCTTTTCGATCAGCGGTTTGGCATCCGCTTCAATGCGTTCGGCGTCGAGAACCATGCGTTGGTAAACCGAGGACTCTTGCTGGACCGGCCCACGGGGTTGCGCCCTGCAAGACAGGGAGAGAATGGGGAGAGCCAGAATGGCCAAGGCGCGAGCTGTATTTGAAATCCACATGGATGCGTCAATACCGGTAGAGGGAGGAGAATATTCTCGAATTATGCGATGCGATCGCAGCGCTGGTCAAGGGAACGCAGCAGTGGAGTGCTCCAGCCCCCCCCCTGCCCCACCTACCAGGGAGCCTTCGCCCCCATCTCCTCCAGAATCATTGGCCACAAACAAATCCCGGACGCCTGCCAGAACTGTTCCTTGGTTTGCATTGGTGAGTGATTCCCACCGACGGCCGGGCCGGGCACCGAATCAGGGAAGCCTCCAAAAATCCGTACGGGACTTCCTTCTGATGGCTGGATCGATCGGGTAAACAGGGGAGTTCTTCATAACTTTCTTGGACCTGTGACTTTCGAGGGGGAAGCTCATGGAAAACGGTGTAGCAAACGGCGTGGCGGGATTGTGTCTGGATGGAATCGTGACGAGCGATCGGCATCGCGGGATGGGGCTTGCAAAGTCCTATACAGGCGGATCTGGATCCGGGGCGGGTGGCACTCGGTTCTGGGTTTTGGCTTTTGCCCTGTTGCTGCTGAATGGACTGGGGTGGTTCTTCAGTGGTCGCGATGTGCGCGCGCAGGAAGGGCAACCGGATTCGGCGCGGCTCTTGCGAATGGAACCCCTGAACAACCTGGAGAAGGCCAGCGAAATCAAATTGGTCTTCGACCGGTCGATGGTTCAGGACGTGGACGTTGGTGTGGCTTTGACGGTCAGCCCTTTCCACTTCGAGCCCGAGGTCGAAGGCCGTTGGCGCTGGACCGCCACCGGTCAATTGAGCTTCGAACTTGAGGAGCCCCTTCCCCTGGGTCACAAGTATCGCCTGGTCCCCCACGTGGACTTTGCGGGCTTGACCGGCTTCACATGGGATGGGGATGCGACCATCGACCTGCAAACACAAGGTTTGATCCTCAGGCGGGGCCAGATACAAAGCTCCGAACCGGGGGTGATGACCTTCGCCTTCGATTTCAACCAATCGGTTTCGAGTGAAGACCTGGCCGCGGCCTTGAGCATGCATGGGGACAACAGGGTACTCGACGATTGGAGTGTCCTGTCCAAAGCACCCACCGATTCACACCTGGTGCAGCTCAAATACAACCCTGACCTGGACATCAAGCAGATCGGTTACGTCATCGACAAGCAGCTGTGTGGCCACGGCGCCGAAGTGCCCATGTTTAAGAACATGTCCAAGAAGTTCTTCGTGCCCCTGGGCTTCACGGCCATGAGCGTACATGCCTACCCAAGCTCCACCGATAACACCTGCAGCGTCAGCATTCGTTTCAATGAATACCTGAGCCTGGGCCAAGAGAATCCCGAAGTGACCTTCACCCCGGAGGTCGAGTGCACCGAGCCCCACGTGAGCGGATCGAACCTGCGGCTCACTGGCGAGTTCCTTTGCGGTCAGACCTATACGGTGCAAATCGGCGAATCCCTCTTGTCCAGCCAGGGCGGCACCCTGGGCAAGAAGGTGGGCCTACAGTTTAAGGTCCCGGCCCGCTCCCCAAGGGTGTCGATGCCAGAGGGCAATGGCCTGCTCATGCCCGACGGCGAGTTGCGCCTGGGTTTGAGGGTCACAAACATCCAAAACCTGGAGGTTTCCACCACCCGCCTGCACGCCAACAACCTGGTGTCGCACCTGCACCACAACTCCGCCCGGGAGACCTCCCAGGCCAAAAAGACCAAGCGGTACGAGCTCGACCTGGATGCGAATGTGGTCACCGACAGCAGTCTTTCCCTGCGCGACTTGATCGAGGAGCCCCTGGGCGTTTACCAGGTTTCGGCGCGCAACAAGGACTCCTATTGGAACCGGGACTCGTCCCTGGTGCGCGTGAGTGACCTGGCTTTGACCGTCAAGCGCGAAAAGGGTGGCCTGTTTGTATGGGTCACATCCCTGTCGAGCGGGCAGCCCTTGCAAGGCGTGGCCCTGGAAGCGCGAACACAAAACAACCAGATCCTGGGCGCGGCGCGCAGCTCAAAGGGCGGCGTGGCACACATCGTTTTCCCCGAAGAGTTGCCCGACGGCGGAGCCTTTGTGGTCAGCGCCACGCTCGGCCGGGATTTTGCTTACCTGCAACCGGACAGGGGCACCTGGGTTTTCGACAAGGTCGACACCGCAGGCAAAAATTACGCCAAGGGCGTGAACGCATGGCTCTACACCGAGCGCGGTGTGTACCGGCCGGGTGAAACGATTCACCTGACAGGATTGCTGCGCAACCCCGATGGCGGCTTCGCGGAAGAGAGCCACTATGAGGTGCGCTTGCAACGCCCCGACGGTCGCATCGACTGGCGCGGCAAGTTGCAGGACGACGCCAGCCCGGACGGCCAGGGCCTCTTTCAAATCGACCTGCCCACGCGGGCCATGGGTCCCACCGGGGTTCACACCGTCGTACTTTGGGATGGCAAGGCCTCCGAGGTTCGCCGCAGATTGAAGGTCAACGTGGAAGATTTCGTGGCCACACGTCTGGAGGTGGCGGCGGTGGCTTCCGTGCTCGAGGCTGAAGATCCCGCCGAGGTGACCCCGGTGGAAGCCACGTCGGATCGAGCTCCTGAGCTCCGGGCCACCGCAAACGAAACCAGCACGACCGCTGCAGGCGGAACCAACTTGAGGGCTTCCGCTGCGCCCAGACCTTCCCACCGGACACGCAAACCCAAGCCGAAACCGCGCCGCGTGGCGCTGCAAATCGACTCCAAGGATTTCCTGAGCCGCGCCTCCAAGGGCCTGGCCGTGCGCGTATTGCCCCACTGGAAACGCCTCCCCTTCAAGAGCGCCCTCTTGGAAGACTACAGCTTCACCGAGCCCACAAAACTCGCCAAGCGCAGTTTCCAAGGCGGTCAAATTCGCAGCAAACTGAACAACGAGGGCTGCGCCAACGTGCAGCTCTCCCCCTCCCTGGACAATGCGCCGGGCCTCTGGCAACTGCGCGCCGCTTCGACCATCACCGAGGTCGGCGGACGCTCGGTGACCCACACCACCACCACCGAACTCGACACGGCGAACCACCACCTGGGCTTCCGCCTGACCAACGGGGCCGCCCCCGTGGCCGAACCGATGCAAATCGACTGGGCCGTCGTAACCCGCGATGACAAGACGAGCGAAGCCGTGCCCTACAAGGTGCGCCTGGAACGTGTCGTGCACCAGTACGGCATGAAGCAAGTCAACGGGCGCCTGACCTGGCAACGTGAGATTCGCCACGAGGACGTGGAGCGTTTCCAAATCGGACAGGACGGGGCCAGCGGCGCCTTGAACTTCAAGGTTCTCGAGTCGGGCTCCTACCGTTTGCTAGCCGAACAGGTCGGCGGCAGGGGGGTGGCAGAGTTCACCTTCTACGCCGGCAGCGGTGCACCTGCCCATACACAAACCGACCCGCAGCTCTTGGAACTCACCCTGGACTCCGCCGCCTATGAACCGGGCGACATGGCGGGCCTGGAAGTGCGCGGTCAATTCGACGGGCAGCTTCTGATCACCCTGGAGAGTGATCGCGTGCTGACCTCCCAGGTCCTCGACTTCAAAGCTCCAGCGGCCAACCTGCAAATTCAACTGCCGGAGGACCTGCGCGGCGGCGCTTTTTTCTCAGCCAGTCTGATCCGCGGAATCGACCCCACGCAAACCAGCTGGCTGCCCCACCGGGCCCGCGGGTTGGTACGCGTGAAGACCACGCACATGGGGCACATTTTGCCCTTGGCCTTGCAAGCCCCCAAGCGTGTGGCCCCCGGTGAGACCGTCACGATCCACGCGAGCAGCGGCGTGATTTCATTGGAAGACAGTGAGGCCATCGAAGCGGGTGCTGCGCTGACCGAAGCAGGTCAAGCCGAAGCCTCCCCCGAAGTACCCGCCGGCCGCCCCGCGCGCCTGCACGTTTGGGCCGTGGACACGGGAGTCCTGCTGGCCACCGGCGAAAAACTGCCCGATCCCCACGCCCACTTTTTCGCCCAACACAAGAGTGGCGTGGGCACGGTGGACTCTTGGGCACACCTGCTACCCGACCACATGCGCGCCGATTCGGTCCTGCGCATCGGTGGCGACACGGATTCGGAGGAGGCGATGGCGCGCCGGCTGGCGGCCCTGCCCCCCACCCAACGTTCGAGCGGAGTGGCCTGGTCCCGCGCCGTGGACATGGGCCCCGATGGCACCATCGGCCTGGACCTGGAAATGCCCAACATCCGCGGCGCCGTGACCCTGCGCGCCGTGTTGGTGGATGGCGATTCTTATGCCTGCAGCGAGCAGCGCATCGAACTGGCCACGGACCTGCAGGTCACCGCCACCTGGCCGCGCTACAGCACCTCCGGGGACAAGTTGCGCGTGCCGGTCAAGCTGCTCAACACCACGGATGCGCCGATGGAAGCGCGACTTGAGGCTTCGACCGAAGGCCCTATCACGTTTGCCCCAGAGCGGGGTTACCAGCCCCTGCAGTTGGCCGCCAACGAGGAAGTGCTGGTTTGGTTCCTGGCGGAAACGCCCGAGCCGGGCACGGCCCAAATCGAATTGAGCGCCGTGCGCAGCGCGGGCATCGACAGCATCCAAACCGAATTCCAGGTGCGACCGGCCACGGCCTTCCACCAGGAAACA
>JAAETM010000003.1 GCA_024228395.1 bacterium
ACGTCTGATTTGTGTGAGATCTGTGTGGAGCAGATCTTCATCACCACCGGAAAGCCCACTGACTCGGCAGCCACCAGTGCTTCGGTGGGTGTCCTGGTCATCAGGGTGGGGGTGCAGCGGATATGGAAGGCGCTCAGGATGGCCTTGGATTCGGTATCTGAGAGCATGTTTCGACCCTCGGACAGTGCGGCCTCAATGATGAGCCTGGCCCCCTCGGCATCCGGTGGTCTGGAGTCGGATAGTGGCCCCGGGGTTTGCAGCAGCATCTTCTGGTTGAGTTGGTAACGGGAGAGGTAGGCAAAGGCCTCGATGGCCCGCTCCGGGGTCAGGAAGGTGGGCAGGCGACTGGCCGAGAAGGCCTCGCGTGCATTGTGTACCTGGGAGTCCCCCATCCAACAGCTGAGGACGGGTTTCTTCTTATTCTTCTTTTTCCAGGCGTTTATCACCTCTACCGCGGCCTGGTCCGGCTTGCTCATGGCCTGGGGGGAGAGCAGGGTAAGTACGCCATCCACATTTTTATCTTCCAGGACTGCGGTCAGCGCCTTGC
>JAAETM010000004.1 GCA_024228395.1 bacterium
CACATCGCGCTCCGAGCGAACCCTGCTGGCCTCGGTTTGGAAGGAGCAGGTCGAATTCGCGGTGACCGGATCCCAATCCGCCCCAGGGGTGCGCGCGCTGCCCCACCCCCTGGCGAGCGAGGTCATGCAAGACGAACGCGGTCTGTGGGCCGTGCACCCGGCGATGCCCTGGCCATCGGAAATGGAACAAGGCCCCATGGCGTGGCTGCGCCGGGACGGACAAGGGGCCACGGGTGAGGGGGAATTGAGCCTGCCCGCCGTGGAAGAGGGTTTGGCCTGGGTGCTGATCCCCATGGAAGCCGGCTTCGCCGATGAACCGAGGCTCACCCTCATGACCAACAAGGGCCCGATTGCGCGCGCTCCTGGCCGCCAGGGAGCATGGGTCATCGAACCCAACAAGACGATGCAGATCGAGCTCGGCGGCCTCCAACTGGACGCTTTGATGCTCTCCCGGGTGGAGCGGTTGAGCCCTGAACAGATGCAGGAATTGGCCGCGCGTCGGGTGCAAGACAGCTCCAGGGCCCCGTTGAATCGCTGGAGCCTGTATGCGCCCCGGGGGGAGGGTGTTGCGGTCCCCCGGTTGCAATCCGGAGCTTCGAATGCCCCCGCCCAATGGCAAACCCCTGCGGTCATATGGAGTGCCGAGCTGCCCTTCGCCGACGACACCCGCCAAGCGTGGACCCTGGTGGTGCGCGCACCCGCAGACTTCAAATCCAATGGCATCGCCCAGCCAGCCCCCATGGAAGCAGCCAGTCCTCGGACACCCTGGTTCAAGGACGTGGCCAGCGACGCTGGCATCGCACTCAAGCACTTCGAAGGCCCCGACATGCAGCTCGACATCCGCCCCACCATGGGCCCGGGTGCGGCCTTTGGGGACTACGACGGGGACGGGCTGCAGGACCTGTACCTGATGCAGGGCGGAGGCCGCAAAGGCTGGGCGACCCGCGGCAACAGGCTCTATCGCAACATGGGCGATGGCAAGTTCAGCGACGTGACCGAGACTGCCGGCGTGGGCGACACGGGCGCGGGCATGGGTTGTTTGTTCTTCGACGCCGACGGCGACGGGGACTTGGACCTGTACGCCGCCAACTATGGCGTGGACGTGCTCTATCAGAACCAGGGCGACGGCACTTTCGCCGATGTGTCCAAGGCCGCAGGCCTGGGCCTCGACCTGTGGAGCGCCGCCGTGGTGGCCGCCGACTACGACCTGGACGGCGACCTGGACCTGTACGTGACCAGTTACCTGGACTACGACCCCAGCAAGATGCCGCCTTCGGATAAACTGGATCGTTTCCAGCGGGAAGACCCCACCGAGATGCTGCCCTACGCCTTCCCCGGCCAGCGCAACGTCTTGCTGCGCAACGAATCTGCAGATGGCAAGTTGGCCTTCAGGGACGTGACCGAAGAACTCGGTTTGCTCAACGAAAAAGGCCTCTCGATGCAAGCTCTCTGGTGGGACTTCGACGGTGACAAGGATCCGGATCTGTACGTGGCCAACGACGTCTCCCCCAATGTGATGTTCTTGAACAAGGGTGATGGCACCTTCGAAGAAGTCACCTTCGCGCTGGGCCTAGACGACCCGCGTGGCGGCATGGGCCTGGACGTGGGCGACGTGGACCGAGATGGCGACGACGACCTGATGCTGAGCAACTGGCAGCTCGAATCCAACGCCTTGTACATCAACCGCGCGGGCCGCAAGTCCGCCGGCCGCGTGCGCCAGGCGAGCTTCCGAGACAACACCGTCACCGCTGGCCTGGGTCAGGCCGGCATCGGCGTCACGTCCTGGGGTGTGGCCTGGATCGACGCTGAGCTCGACGGCGATCTGGACCTGTTCGTGGCCAACGGCTACACCAGCCCCGACTACGTGAGCACCGGCATCTGCGTGGGCCAACCCAACCACTTCTTCCTGAACCAGGGCCGCGGCCGCTTCGAAAACGCCTCGCTTCAGGCTGGCCCCGCCCTGGCCGCCGAACGCGCCTCCCGCTGCGTGCTGCCCTGCGACTACGATCAGGACGGCGACTGGGACATCCTCGTCACCGCCAACAACGGCTGGGTGCAACTGCTGCAAAACCAAAGCCCGCGCGCCAAAAACCACTTCATCGGCCTGCGCCTAAAAGGCCAAGGCCAAAACCCCTTCGGCATCGGCGCTCGTGTGACGATCACAGCCGGCGACAAGACCCTGGTGCGCTCGATGCGCGCGGGCATGGGCTATCTGGGCGGCAACGCCCCGGAGATGCTGTTTGGCCTGGGCGAACATGCGGGCCCAATCCAGGTGCAAATCGCGTGGCCGGGTGGGTCCGAAACGAATGTAACGATCAACAAGGTTGACACCTACTTCACCATCACATCCGATGGGATCGTGCGGTAGCCTGATGGGGCATGGCCCCAGCCCCCTAACCTTTTTTGACGGCACTTGACTAGAATATGAAATCACTGTTGGCGCTCTTGGGATTGACCCTGCTCGTTGTTTTGGTCTGGAGGAATCAGGACACGGGCACACCCACGGGGGTGGAGCCTGAGGCACTCCCCCGAAGCAGCGAGCCCGTGCAACCCGGTTCCAATCTGACGGCACCCTCGGCCACTGCGGAAAGAAATACTGGGCTAACTCCTTCCCCGGAACTAGCTGGCGATACGGTCCCCGAGCCAGCTCCAATCCCGGTTATCCCAAACATCGACACCACGCTCAAGTCGATCCAGGTCCAGGTGTTGAATTGCACGGGTCAACCGGTCCCCGATTTCCCCGTCTATTGTTGGCAGGGCGAATTCGATACCCCCGCAAAGGATCGCCGGCCAGATGTTAGGAAGGTCCTGTACACCAATGACCTTGGGTTGGTCACTTTCTCTATCAAACCCACATATTTTGAACCCACCCCTTGGAACCCAAAGGATACCGATTCCCAGTGGAACGTCAGCCCCTACTTCGCAGTGGTTCGTTCCCTGGCAGCTCCCTTAGTTCAGGAGTCTGGGAACACGAATGCAATCACCCTCCAACTACCGGACTGCGGAGAGCTTCGTTTCGAGTTGGTCAGGCCCTCCGGTGAACCCTACCTGGAACACGCCCTCCTCAGGCTCACCTATCCGAACACCAACAAGACCCACTACTACACATTTCGAAACGGATTCATCAATGTCGTGGGCTTTCCCCCATCGATGGCATGTTCATTTCAAATCAGGAACGACTCAGGGTACGCATACATTGATGAAGAGCATGGCGCGATCACTCCAAGCGAACAGGTTCGTGTGCATCAGTTTACTTTTTCCGATGAAACCAAGGCCCCCACCGTGACCGGCAGGCTCCTGTACCCCGATGGAACTCTAGTGGTGAACCAAACAGGGTTTGCTTCCATGGGAGAGTGGGGAAGCTACAACCTGGCCACAGATGGCGAAGGGCGCATGACGCTGCCCCTCTACCATTCAGAGTTCAAAGAAATCGACCTGCTCATCCGCTCCCCGTTTCATTTTCGAGCCTCGCCGGAGATCCCACAACCCATAAGCCCCGGAGCCAATGACCTGGGAGACCTCTATCTTGAGGAAGAGCCCTGCACCCTGTCCGGGACCCTGCTCATGCCCAACGGACGGCCTATGGAATTCACCAAGCTTTACGTGGAGTCGACCCCCCCGGGGGCCGTTCGTTCCAACATCGGGCTAAGCATGACCGGCTCCGATGGGCAATTCGTGCTTTACGAAGACCTGCCAGCTGGCTTCGACTATCGGCTGAGCTTGGGAGCTCCAAGATTCTACAATGGCAAGGCCTACGTGCTGCCCAAAGCGCAACCCTTCACCATTGGCCAACGCGGGCTGGTCCTGCGGAGCATGGTGGTGAATGAGGAGGATTGGGACAAACCCAAGGACACGAGTGGCCAGGCCGCCCGAGTGAAGCAAACGAGCGTAGAATCATCAAGACAGGTTGACACCGGCGCGACTATCAACACGAACTGAACCCTGCGGCAGATCCAAGAACTCTACCTGGCCCCACGGACAGAAGTGAAGCCTCCCCCAAGACCCCATGAGCCGATTCAATCGACCGGAAAGGCGCAATCGCAACCAGGCACGGCCAAGCAAGGCCACGGCCAAAACAATAGGGATGGAATCTCCACTAGATCCGGGGACTCGCTCATTTTCTACGAACGACTCGGGCCCTATTCGAAAGTACGGCGCCGAATCAAGGGGAGATGGTTCGAGTTTGTGACCGGGGACGAGCCTCTTTCCTGATGGCCATTCAACCCTCGGCGTCAGACGCCAACCACTGTTTTCCGCCAAAGAGCAAGCATCGAGGCGGGCCCCCTTCGCTTCCCCTGCGCAAGAGTTCGGCGCAGAGCGCGATTCTTCCTTCAACGCGAAAACGTGATCAATGAGCTACCAGACATGGTACTGGTAGGCCTCTCCCGTGAGGGCATTTACCAAGTAGCCGGAACCGTACCTATTCAACCCATCCACGGTTGCGGCGCTTGATAGGAAATAGAAATCCCCATAGCGTGTACCCGCCTGGACTTCACCGGGCCAGGTCCGGTTCTGAGAAACCCGGAGCCCGGAAACCATGCTGATTGCCTCCTGCAAATCCACCGGCGCCGGATCAAGGACCCCAAGGGATTTCCCCAAAGCTTCAAGATTGGCGGTGACCATGCGCATGATTTCCTGGCCTTGCTCCGAGGCGTCTGCTTGCTTGGGGTCTTCATGATTCTCCGGTTCCACCTTCGGATCCTTGGTGGTGCAAGCGCACAGGATTAGGGACAGTGCAGTGGTGTGTAGAATGGCATTCATGTCACGGACCCAATTGATCCTTAGTGGCAAGGCACGGTGTCCAGAGTTCTGGTCCGCAGCATCATTCTATTGAGAATCCTATCTGCGCAAGGTAACAAGGATGTATCAACAGGATGCCGGGTGATACGCCTTGCCGCCGACTTATCGCAAGCGCTCCCGGAGTTCCCAAAGCGCAACCCGGTTGGAATCCCAAGTGAGGCGCATGGCTGCCGTGTCGTAGTCAAGCCATTCAACCCAATCATGCTCGTGGGAGAATCGAATGTCTGTATCCTGAGCTCGAACGGCAAAAGAGTGCTCGGTGATGACGAAGATGTCGGCCGGCCAATGGGCCCCGGGAAATGCATTGCGCGGGATGGAAGCGCTGGCGTCCAGCGCTGTCCAACCGGCATCCTGGTCGATACCGGCCTCTTCATTTGCCTCCCGAATGGCGGTAGCAAGCGGGGCCTCGTCGTCCTCACCCCCGCCCGCGATGAACTGCCACATGTCCACATCGGAGCGGTGGAACGCGGCATACTCGTGGATGCCGGCCTTTAGCCGGTATGGGATTATTAGAACGTTGAAAGGTGCGCGGGTCATCAGAGCATCGCCGAAGGCTGGATATCTCGACTAGCGTTCAGTGCCTGTTCAGTGCCGTCGAAGCTCGGTCTTAATCTCCTCAATCTGTTGCACCTTGGCACAGCCCATCCTTGCAACTTCTTCATTTGAACCAGAGTGTGTTTCGCAATAATAGATAGCGGCCGGATCCTTGGAGACGCCAAGAAGGAAAGTGAAGCCGTTGATTGTGGACTTCTTCGTGAAGAGCAGGGCTCCGGCGCATGGCTCGTCCCCAAGCACGCCGGCTGGGAGCGCTTGGTGGAATTCACGAGACGTGTCAGCTGTGAAGCCAGCATTGGTAAGCGCCGTTGCAATCTGGCTTGGAGAGTACCCAGAATTCACGTCTATGATTCCTATGGTATGACCTTGGCAATGCCCGTTGCTCCCCGACGAACGAGCGGGAAACCACCACAAGGCAATGCAGGCCGCAGCCAGTACCAACCCACCAACTATGGACAATTCTGATTTCATGGGAGGGGAGACAAAAGAAGGAAGCTCCATTGGGCGTTCACCCAACCGAATTGGATTGCCCTTGGGCACCCATCGTGCCACCCGGCTGTGCCATAGTCAACTTGTAATGGTTGGTCAGCTGGGGTAGATGCGGTGTATCTACCGCTAACCAGCTCTGGCGCTCTTCCGCTGGAGAATGATAAATGCCACGCAACCTCCCAGGATCACGCCGGCTCTTATTCCGTTGGGAGTATCCCCGAGAGGGCCCCCAACAAGAACTCCAATAACGCCAAATACCAGGATGCAGGGCACGGCGATGCGAAGTCTATCGGCCACCTTCATTCCATTCCTCCTTCGTGCATGCTTTCAGAGTAGCACTTCCTGGGTATTATGCCTGTCAACGGCCGGGCACGGCACCCTTCCCGCGGTCTCCCCGCGCCTAGTAGACGTGCACATTCGATTTTCAGTCTCCGAAAGCGTTGAGCAACATATACAGGGATACGAGCGCCAACAAGGTGGTCAGGAGACCTCTGATGAGTTTTGATCCCCTTCGATGACCTTCAGCCGCTCGGTGATTTGATCTTCTTTGTCCATGGACTACCTCTGCCTGTTTAAGATACCGAGTTGCTCACATCCGAAGCGGTCCCTTTGGAATTACTGGCCACCCACCGGTTCATACAGACCTGCGTAGCAGCCTGACGGGGAGGGCTCTGCTATGTAGCAGCCCGAGTGGGTAAATGGGAGTGCGTGCGGCATGTCCTTGAGAATACTGCAGTCAGTTGATTTAGGGGGGCTGAAGTGGATGAATATGCAGGTCTGCACAACCGGCCGCGGAAGAACGGTCGAGGCGGCGTTGGGCCGAGCATGTCGAGAGAGCTGATGATACCCAAGGGCCCTCTGTTGAGGACGTGGGAGTAGATCATTGTGGTTTTGACGCTCGAGTGGCCTGGCAGTTCTTGGATTGTTCGTATGTCTGTTCCACGCTCGAACGCATGGGTGGCAAAAGAGGAGCCAAGGGTGTGCGCTATGGTGCGTTCTTGCACCCCAGAATAAGAGTAATCCGTGGCTCGCTCGCAAACTGAATGATGATACGGATCTCTAGTATCTAGTTGTACCGGAACACGATGAGTTTGCACTGCCTACAACGATGTGCAGGCAGGTTCGTCAGGGTGCGCCAAATGCTGCCCAAGGGCTCTTCACCCCGGCGCCGGAACCCCAATTTGAAGAAGGGGAGCTTGGGATATTGATGAAGGACCAAGCTCCCCTCAGGACCAATGTAGCAGTCCTCCATTTCAACTTCGCAATCTGGGCAAATCATAGGAAGGCGTTTGGGAATCAGAATCGTTTGGGTGAGGTTCGCGGGGCATCACGCCTAAGGATAAGGATCCATCCCCGGGTCCAAGTCCACATGGCTCGCGTCGGCGATGCGGTTGATGTAGTTGAAGAAGGAGATGACCTGGATCGCGTCGTGTAGGGCCTCATCGTCCAGGCCATGGTCGCGCAGACCGTCCAGGTCGGCTTCGGTCATTTCGTGGGGCGTTAGGGTTAGCTTTTCCGCATAGGCTGAGAGGGCGCGGTCCACGGGGGTGAGGTCCGCGCCACGCCAGCCTTCACGCAGGGCGGCCAGCCAGGTTTCGTCGACGGCGCCGAGTTCTTTTTCGACCTCAACACGGAGGTCGCCCAGGTGGGATTGCACTCAGTAGTGGCAGTGATTGGCGCGGGAAACGATCACGGCTAGCATTTCGCGTTGGCGGCGTGCCAGACCAACCGGAGCATACATGACTTTGATGTACAACCCCATCGATGCGTCCAGGATGCTCGGGGAGAGGCTCATTGCTTGCACAATTCCAGCCACGCTACCGGCTCGGCCGGTGGCGCCTTTGTAGGAGCGAGCCAAGGCCCCTTCGGCGCTCCCGGGCGCCACGGTTTTAATCCATGCCATGGGGATATTGTAGCGGGGGCTACGGCATAGCACACACAACCCAGGATTTGCGGCTCCGTATCCCGCTTACTGTGCGGCCGGCAAAGCCACCAACTTGGCCGGGTTCGCCTTTAGGCCACGCTCGATAGCGCGGCGTTGACGCACGTCGTTTAGGCCTTCGTAATAGCGGATCAAGGCTTGGCGGCCGACCACATCTAGATGGGCCAGCAGCGAATCGACGGCGGCTTTGCGGGCCGAGAAGAAGGGGGACTGCAGGGTTTCGATCAGCAGATCGCGGACCTCTTCCAAGGCCGAGTACTTGCCCAGGGCGGACAGGGCGGCTTGGCGCAAGCGGCTTCCGCCATGCTCGGCTGCGGCCTTTTCCATGAGCCAAGGAAGGCGTTGGGCGGTGGGGATGCCAGCCGAGGCGCTGACCAACTCCGGGCCCAGACTACGGTGGGCTTCGGGGGTGTCGCTTTCGATCTTGATGCGCACCCAGGCAGCGGTGGGATCGGCGCTGACCCACAGGGCCATGGCCGCCCCCATGGTCTTCCAGGAATGGCCCACGTCGTAGATCGACCTGGCGAAGCTCGCTGTGATTTCCACCGGATTCAAAGCGAGCAAGGACTTCAAGGCCGCAACGCGCACCCGCGTGTGATCGGAACTGCCCGCGAGAAAGCGCATGGCTTCGCGGGAGGACTCTCCACTCAGCAACAGGAGGGCCTGGATCGCGCGCTCCTGCACATGGGAATTGGGATCGGACTGGGCCAAACGGCGCACTTGACTTAAACGAGCATTCAGCAATGTCTGGGGAATGTTGCCCAGGCCTTCTTGAAAGTGTTGGATAGCCTGCAAGCGTGCGGTCACGTCGTGGGGTGACCCTCCGTTCTTTTCCCCGGAGGCGGTTCCAGTTTCGGCCAAGCCAAACCACGCGCGCTCGGAACGCTTCAGGGTCAACTTGGCGGGCAACACGCACTCGGGATCCAATCGCACGCTGGTGGGTTGGGTTTCGCAAGGCAGTTCAAGGATGTGCCGGCGGGCGTTGAATTCGATGCGGTGATTGGCACGCCCCTCGGGAGTGTGCACCTCGATTCCCATGCTGCCCTCGAACACGGACGGCAAGCCGTCCTCCTGCCCATGAATTTGATTGAGTGCGATCAGTATGCGTTTGCGTTCCGGGTCGAACTTCCATGAGGCTTCAAACTCAGGATGCCCGGCTTGCAGGGCCCATTGGGCAAAGAATCGCTCCAGGGAGCGGCCAGCTGCGCGCTCGAAAGCATCGCGCAAATCATCGGTATTCACCGAGCAACCCGCATTGGCTCCCACGTAAAGGCGCACGCCTTTTTGAAAGGCTTGCTCGCCAATGTGCGAGCGCAGATACGTCAGGAAAATGGCGCCGCCCTGGTAAGCATGGCCCGTGAAAAACAAGTCCATCGGATCGATGCAATCCGCGTGCACAAGCCCGCGCAGATTGTCTCCCCCATCACGCTTCAGAAAGCCATCCCGCATGGCCAAGCGTTTGGCCAGGTAATCACCCTCGCTCTCGATCGTGCGCAAGAATTCAGCGGAGGCAAAAGTGGCAAAACCCTCTTGCAACCACACCTGGGACCAATCCTCGCAAGTCATCAGATCCCCAAACCATTGGTGCGCCGCTTCGTGGGCGATCAAACCCATGGGATTTCCATCGCGGATACCGCGGCGGTCCCTCAAACTATTGGCGGTGAGCGTCGTGGCGGATACGTTTTCCATGCCGCCATAGGGAAAGTTCTCCACCCAGCTCGTGCCATACTTCGAATAGGGGTAATCGCGCCCGGTAAACTGGGACAGGAACTCCAAGGCCAAACCCGTGGAATGCGCAAGAGAGGAGGAAGACTGCCCGCTCCAACCTATGGGCAAAAGCATCACGATGGGCACGCCCCCCTCGAAGGTCACCGAACGGTCGAAGGGTCCCGCCACCAGGGAGATCAAGTACGCGGGAGTGGGCGCGGTCATGCGCCAAACGTCCACTTGGTCGTTCCCAACAAAATCGGAGGAAAGTCGATCACCCGCGGCCAGGGAAACCCAGCCGACGGGCATGCTCACGGTCATGTCCCAAATGGCGCGATCCCGGGTCGTGTCGGCGCACGGCAACCAATAGCGAGTATCTTCACATTCGCCCTGGGTGAATACCTGTCCCACGGGAGAATCATCACCCGCCCGGGGTACGAAGTAGAGCCCCGCCTGGGGCTGGCCCGAATAGGTCACCGTAATCGAACCCATGTCATCCTTGTTGAGCGCCTCGGCCAGGGTCACGATCAAGCGACCAGCGCCATGGCGAAACTCCAACGCTTCCCCAGAATCATTCACGACGGAGTGCACGGAAAGGCCTTCAAAATCCAACCCGATTTCCTTGAGGGGCGCGCTGACCGTGGCGCGGAACTCGACCGTCACCTCGGCACGGATGGACTTCGACGTGGGCATTAGGGCCAACTGAATGTCGTAGCGCTCCACATCGAAGGCCACGTAGGGTCGCTGCAAGGGCGCCGGGTCCGGCCACAACGGATCGGCCAAGATCTCAGTCCCAACCAAAGAGTCCGGGATGGGAGGCAATGTGCCATCGCTCCTACTGGACGCGCAAGCCCCCACTAGCAAACCGGTAGCCAGGGTGGTCGCGAAGTAATTCAGGAGGCGTCGATTCAAAGACATGGACGTGGTTCGAACTCGGTTTGGTGCGCTGGGCATGCTGGATGCCCCTGCCGGGAGGACCTTGTACAGGGCGGCGACGACAACTACTTGGAGCTGTCGTCATCCACCGGTATCCGGGAAGTGGAGATCTTACCGAATTGATCGGCCGAGACTGGAATGAGCCTTGCGACTTCCTCTGCGTCTTTCCGGGAGCTGGAAAACCACGCGACCAAACGCACCCAACGGGTGCCCTTACCGTGCTCAATGAAGGAATCCGCACGTTTGGGTCCGGAATCCGGGGGCACTTCTCGACCCTCGAGTGCGGCGGCAAATTCCCCGGCGTCCTTGGCCGTATCCCAAAAAGTGTCCAAGACCAGGACCCGCGCGTCCCCCTTGGCAAAAATCTGGGCGCGATCGCCCCCCCAACCGGAGGTGCTGGCGTCGGTGTGCTGCATGATTAGCATGGACCCGGCATTCAGGGCACCATCGCCTGGCAAACTCAAGAGTCCAAGGAACAACTCCCCCAGCACGTCGGTATGGAAACTCGACCAACCCTCCGGCAATTGGGACAGGTCCTGGCGAACCTGGTGGGGTAGATCCAAGGTCTTTTCGGACCAGTACTTTTTAGGGTGCAAAATTTGCTCGGTGGAGCTGGGCAAGTTCTTGAGGGCCCGATCCAAGTCCGCGACGTCGGCCTTCGAGAAGATGGAGAGCTTGGCGGTACGGCTGAGAAACGCCTGGCCTTGGCTGTACAAGGCCAGGATTGGCTTCCAAAGCAAACGCGGAGCCTCGGACATGGCCTGCAAATCGACCTGCTTTTGAAACTCCATGATCGCCTTGCGGTCGAGGGTACCCAGGTTCTTGATGAACCATTGGCCCATGACCACCTGGGCGCTGCCTTCGATCACGGCGTGGTGCGCGAGCAGCGCGTCGTTGTTGCTCAGGAGCTCCAGATCCTTCGCTGCTAGGTCGTAATATTGATCGTCGAGTGCGTGGGTCAGCTCGTGGGCCATGATGATGCGGATCAGATCATCCGCCAGGCCCTCCATCACGAAGAAGGCCTCTTCACCCGGGTCATAAAATCCGCCCACCTGGCCGGCCATGAGCTCTTGCTGGGCAGCGCCAATGTCCAAGCCGCTGGGAACGAGCTGCAAGAGCACGGCCAATTGACGCTCGCATTCAGCCCGCTCCTCCCCCCCCATGCGCTGCTCCATGGTCTTAAAATACTCAAAAAAGGTCTCCTTGGAGGCGAAGTGAACCTCGACCGGGCGCTTGAAGGCCAACCCTCGAATCTCGGCCACCTGCTTTTCGATGTCCCTGGCCAAGCTCTGCAGGTGCAGCTCCTGGGGGGCCCCCGCATCCGGGTCCTGGGCCCTTGGCTCAGCGCCAGTCAGGTTTCTTTGATACGGGAAGATCAGCAGCGCAATCGGCAATAGGAGGTTCCACATGGTGCCAGTTATACCCTTTACCCCGGTCGAATGCCGACACCTTGGGGATTGTGGCGGAAGCCCGTGTAATATCTGTGCTACCTGGGGCCGAACTCCGGTTTGCATAGATACGTACCCTCGTGCAAAATGCGCGGGTCGGTAGGCTCCTCCCTACCCCGCTTCCCCCATCCACCCCCCCATGCGCAAACTTCCTCTCCTGCGGGCCCTTTTGGTGGCCGTACTGGCCCTCACCCTCCCGCCGACCGGTTTTGCCCAAGATGGGGAGACCACCGATGCCGCAGTTGATGAAGCTGTCCCGGCGGAACCTGTCAACCAGGTGAAGGTCTGGTTTGAGGAGATCGCTGGCAGCGACTTCGATTCCAGAGCCTTTGAGGAACCTGCTGCTGAGTCCGGCGAGGACGAAGAGGAAAAGGAGGCCGGTTTCGAGGAAAAGATCGACGACTGGATGGGCACGGTGAATGGCCATATCGCCTCGGTCTTCTTTTATGACTTGGGTGGCGGCACCAGCGTCCTGGATTTGGCCGATGCCGACCTCTTGGACAAGAACGCCTTAGCCGCTGCCATGGGCAGGGCGAAGGAGAAGGCCACCAAAGATGGCATCAACCCCCTGTCCTCGAAGGTAACCCTGTCGACCACGGGCGACACCCCCACGATCACCGTTTATTCGTCCGGTGTGCCGCTCGCCGTTCTTTGGCTGATTTTGGGCGCGATTTTCTTCACGGTGCGCATGGGATTCATCCAATTGCGCGCCCTGCGCCACTCGGTCGCCATTACGCGCGGCAAGTTTGACAACCCCGACGACGAAGGCGAGGTCAGCCACTTCCAAGCCCTCACCGCTGCCCTGTCTGCCACGGTGGGCCTCGGCAACATCGCTGGTGTGGCCATCGCTATCTCGATCGGTGGCCCCGGTGCAACCGTCTGGATGATCTTCGCCGGTTTCCTGGGCATGGCCTCCAAGTTCACGGAATGCACGCTGGGTCAGATGTACCGCCATCAGCGCCCCGACGGGCACGTGATGGGTGGTGCTATGTACTACCTCTCCGATGGTTTCAGAGAGATGGGCTTTGGAGGCATCGGTCGCATCCTAGCCGTGTTTTTCGCCATCCTATGCATCGGTGGCTCCCTGGCTGGTGGCAACTCATTCCAAGTCAACCAATCATTGGGTGCGCTATCCGAGACTTTTGAGTTCTTTGACAACCCGAAGCACAACTGGATCTATGGCGTGATCATGACCACCATGGTGGCTGCGGTCATCCTGGGTGGGCTCAAGCGTATCGCGCAAACCGCTGAAAAGGTCGTGCCGACCATGTGCGCCATCTACGTGGCCGCTAGCATGTTCGTCATCTTTGACAACGCCTCCGAAGTGCCCGCAGCCTTTGGCACGATTCTCTCCGGAGCCTTCACTCCCGCCGCCGGCTTCGGTGGCGCGATCGGTGTTCTGGTCATCGGATTCAAGCGCGCTGCTTTCTCCAACGAAGCCGGTATCGGCTCGGCAGCTATTGCACATTCCGCGGCCAAGACCGAGTACCCGGTCCGCGAGGGTATCGTAGCCCTGTTGGAGCCGCTCATCGACACGATCGTGATCTGCACCATGACCGCCCTGGTCATCGTGATCACCGGTGCTTATGACCCCAATACCCTCCCGGACGCCAATGGTGTGGGAATGTTCGCCGAGAACATCGCAAGCAAGAACGGTGCAGCGCTGACCTCCCAAGCGTTCGGGTCAGCCATCACCTGGTTCCCCTACGTGCTTTCGGTCGCTGTTGTACTCTTCGCTTTCTCCACCATGATCTCATGGTCCTACTACGGAGAGCGCTGCTGGGTGTGGTTGTTCGGCGAGAGCAGTTCAATCTTCTACAAGATGGTCTTCCTGGTCGCCTGCTTCCTGGGTTCCATCACATCGGCCAAGAACGTGCTCGACTTCGGCGACCTGATGATCCTCGGCATGGCTTTCCCCAACATCTTTGGTGTGATTTTCCTCTCCTCGAAGGTGAAGCACGCGCTGAACGATTACTGGGCCAAGTACAAAGCTGGTGAGTTCCCCGTTCACGAGAAACACTAGGTCTTATTCCAATGCGTTACAGCATCATCTCCGCCGCCCTACTCAGCTTGGGGCTAGCAGCATCCAACGCCCTGCCCGTTGCCTCAGCAGCGACAGAGCCTGGATTTCGGCAGAGAAGTTCGCGCGGTTCCCAAAAGAAACCGCGCGAAACCGGGACCACCCAAAGGGCTGAACGGAGAACCACTTCCCCCTCGGATGGCAAAGACAACAGATTCATCCCGCCCGTTGATGCTGTGGATGATGGTCAGTTGCAGGTGTGGTTTGAGAACTGTGACCATGACGCCAACGGCTGGATCGGATACTACGAGGCCAACTACGCGCTTGATTTTGGCCGTGGCCTGTTCCTGAGCTTCGACAAGGACCAGGATGGGCGTTTGGTGAAGGACGAGTTCGTGGCCTACTACAAACACGCCTCAAAGCGCGGTCAGTTCCGTCGTCCAAAGATCTACGTCAAGCCTCGGCCCCCCGAGCGCACCCCGCTGCAACTGATGTTGGCCTATGATGCGGACCTGGACTCGGGCATATCCCTGGAGGAAGCGACTCGGATGATCGCGGACTACAGCAGAGCCCCGCTGGACGCGCCCTCTTTGTTCTCCAGGGTGGACTTCGACCAGAATCAGCGCCTCGATGCGCGCGAGCTCCAGGGTCTTTCCCAGGCGATCAAACATCTCAATCTGGCGACTTCTGAGAGGCCGTCCACCCAAGAGAATTCGCGCAAGGGCCTCGACGAGCTCTTCCTGAAGATCATTCCCAGCTCGAACCGTTTGACACCGTCCACATTGGTCGGCCCGATCACCACCTTCCGGCGACTGGATTTGGACGGGGATGGAAAGATCTCATTGAAGGATCTGGAAGGACTCAAGCGTACGATCTCCACGCGCATTCGGGTGAGTACCGTGTTGCACTTGCTGGACTCCGATCGCGATGGGGTGCTCAGCCGCCTTGAATTGCGACAGTCCATGGAAAGGGCTCCGAGACCCGAGTAGTACGGCTATAGGTTGCGGCGCCCTACTTGGGCAGCGGCAACCCGAGCACCACGGCCCGCAGCCAAAGGCGTGCTTCGCGCAGCCATTCCTGCCAGGGCTGATCCGATTCGCCCGCCTGTCCCGCTTCGTAATGGCGAAAGCGTGCCTCCAACAGGAACGAATCCAGATAGCGGTCCAAGTCCGTGGTTCGCGCGCCGGCGACGGCCGCGGCACTGGCCCAGAGGGCCAGTGCCGCGCGATCCAATTCGCCCACCTTGGGCCGGTCGCTGCGGGTTGGGTCCACTCCCGAATTCCCGGGAGCCAGGTATATGCGCGGCACGGAATCGGGGTAACTGGCCCCGTGGGCAGGTCCCCCATCAAAGGCAAACTCCACGCTCTTCCATGGGCGGCAAGCCATGCCAACATCCACCAGAGCCAAACGTGTCAGTAAGTTCAGGCCGTTTGCGGGCACCTCGGTTTCGGCGGAGCCTCCGGGGTCTGGACTGCGCCAAAAACTACAAGGACCCTCGATGGAGTCGAGAAAAAAGAACTCTGCGACCACCTTCGAACGGTCAAGGCCTTGCTCCTGCCAGACCTCCGGATAGGTGCCGAGCAGGATGATACTGCGGGCGGGATAGGGAATCTGCTGGGCCTGCACAGCCTGGCCATAGAGATCCGCCAACAGCGAAAGTGCCCCATGGCGAGGGCTACCTTCCGGCGCATGCAGGATGACCAGCTCATGTGCCCGGGGGCCTCTTCCGGAGAACTTCCAATCACCCTCGAATTGGACACCCTGCATATTCTCCAGCCTCTCCCACCCGGCCTTCGCCGTACTGGTTTTCCCCCAATTCTCCCGCTGCTCAAGCAGCGGCATCACGAAGCGCCGCGGGCCGGTTTCGCCGGCGGCCACGAGTGGCCCCTTATGATATGCTGCGGTTTGCCCGCCCAAATGCCAAGCGGGCGGAACCTTGAAGTCGGATTGGCAAGCCGAAAGCGCCATGAACGCGCCGAGGGCCAAGACCTTGCATTTTCGATCAAGCATGATTCTTCAAATGGCGGCCGATGATGAGGTCCAACCGGGTGCGTGCGTTTTCGCCGATCACTGCTGGATCGGTGAGCAGGGCATTGGCCAGGGCCTCCTGGTGACCGCATGCCGGTAGCTTGGCGATTTCAGAAACCATGGCGCTGATCACCTCGCGGGCATGTTCCACGTTGGACTTCATGATGGCGATGATGGCATCCACGGTGACCTCGTCGTGGCCATCGTGCCAGCAGTCGTAGTCGGTGGCCATGGCGAGGGTGGCGTAGCAGATTTCTGCTTCGCGGGCCAATTTCGCTTCGGTCAAGTTGGTCATGCCAATCACATCCACGCCCCAACTACGGTACAGGTTGGACTCAGCGCGGGTCGAAAATTGGGGACCTTCCATGCACAGATACGTTCCCCCATCGTGCACCTTAATTTCACTCACATTGGTGGCCGCAATCAGCGCACCGCGTAGGCTTTCGCAAATGGGATCGCCAAACATCACATGGGCCACCACGCCCTCGCCAAAGAAGGTATCCTTGCGATGCCGCGTGCGATCGATGAACTGATCGATCAACACGAAGTCGCCGGGTCCAATCTCCTCCTTCATGGAGCCCACGGCGGAGACAGCGGCCACGTGGGTGACACCCAGGCTCTTCAGGCCCCAGATGTTGGCGCGGTAGTTGATCTCGGAGGGGGTTAGTTTGTGCCCGCGTCCATGGCGCGGCAGGAAGACCAGCTCCACGCCGTGCAAGGTGCCGGTGACAAACACATCGCTGGGTGCACCAAAGGGGGTCGCCAGCCCCACCTCCTGAACGTCCTGCAAACCATCGATTTCGTAGAGACCAGAGCCTCCTAGTACGCCAATCTTCATGGGTCCAAGGATAACAAGGGAATACGGTGTCAGACACCCTGTGGTTGTTTCCGGCCGAAATCGTAGAACAGGTACGGTGTCTGGCACCATGTCAGGCGCCGTATCAAAACGGTCGTTTGTAGCCGCCCTTGCCCTTGGGCGGGCCGTCATTGCGCGGGGGACCTTCCTGGCTGTGGCGCCGACCTCGGCCGTGTCCACCACCACGGGATCTGCGGGGAGCCTCTCCTCCAGCATCGCGATCCTCGCGGAAGCCACGGCGCTCACCACTATATTCACCGTCGCCACCACGGCTTCCGCCACGACGACGGGAACCGGAGGAACCGCGTCGACCGGAACCATGACCCCGGTGGTGTCCACCGCGACGCCGCCTTTGCTCTCCGGCGTAATCACCCTCTTCGTAGCGCTGCTGATCCGCTTGCGACGTCCGGCGTGGGTCATAACCCTGGTCCTCGTTGGATTGCACTCCAAGCAAGCGCTTGATGAGCAAGGAGGCATAAGCTCCACGCGGCAACTCGAACGAGAACTTCACGCAGCTGTAGCCTTCATTGAGCGCATCGGGCTCGGCGGGACGCGCACGTAGGTTTTGAGGTTGAATCGCCAGCGGACGATTGTCGGCCTTGAACGCGAATCCAGGGACATTCGGGATTTCGAAACCGGAGCCTTCCAAGCGGTAACGGCTGAGTGCCTTTTCGAAGTATGAGACCTGAAGCTCATCCCTGCAGCCATCCAGATGCACGCCAGGCAGGGGCAAGCACCCACCCCAACCGGAGACGATCGGGATGGGACCCTTGACGAATACGAGCGGGCCTTCGATGCCGGGCAAGGTGAATCGCCTGGGTTCGGGAACCGCGTCCTTGAGCCACAGGGCCAAGGCCCGGTTCCAGATATGTGACTGGAACGCGAACTGATGGATCACGCGCTCGCGGGTGGCTAGGTGCTTGAATGCGCCGGCAAAATCTCCGGGCTCCTTGCGCAAGTGGTCAAACACGGAGTGGTGCTTGCCATAGCGACCAGCGATTTCGCGCAGGGCTTTCCAGTTGCCCCAGCGACGCCAAACCTGTTCTTTAAAGTGTTGCACGGGTGCCGAATCATGCACGGATTGAGCCGCTAGCATGCGTTTGAGGCCACCCTCCACATCCCCACGCAACAGATCGAGGGCTATCCAGCCCTGACCGTGGCGCAGGTTTCCGAAACGTTGTTCGTCGAAGAAGTTGCTGTATCCGAATTCACGAACCGTATCGAGGCCAGCGCGCAGGCGAATCAATTGGGTCTCACCCAGCCCGCGCGAAACGATCTCGAAGTAGTTGCCGTCGGAGTCCTTGCTGGTGATTTCGTCCTGGGAAAAACCAACCGGTTCGATCTTCAACTCGGGGCGGTTGTAGAACACCTCTTTGCCCCGATGGATGGTCATGAACTGGTCCGTGATGCCCTGGCGGTCTTTGAGACCGGCCATGGATACGTCACGGATTTGCACGCCAGCCATTTCGGACAGGGCGCGGGCGGCTTCAAAAGAAGTCGCCTTCGACTTTGTGACGCGGTACACGCGGAAGTCGCCTCGTCCGAGCAGGAAACCTTCACGCAGCAATTCCTTGACGCGGAAGTCTTGGGGTTTTTGTTTGAGTCTCATGGCAATCAGTAGCGGGGCGGGGTGTAGGGGCGAACTTTTGCCATCTGTTTGAGAGTACGGGCGAAGTCCGTGGGCAAGGGGGCTTCCGCACGGTCCATGACCTCGCCGTCCGTTCCGGGACGCGGCCAACAAATGCTCAAAGCGTGAAGGGTCAGGCGCGGCATGAGCGGGCGTTCCGGGGCTCCGGTTTTGGCCCGGTAACTGGACTTGATATCCGAGAGATTGAGCACGTCCTTCCTTCCGTAGAAGGTATCGACCGCAAGGGGGAACCCCTCATAGGCCAAGTGAACTCGAATCTGATGGGTGCGGCCCGTGCGTGGAGCGCAGCCGACCAAGGTGTATCCGCGGAAACGTTGCTCGACCCAAACATCGGTGTGCGACTTGCGCCCCTTGGTCTCGACCACCTTCATGCGGCCTTCCTTCTTGGGCTCATGGGCGATGGAATGTTCGATGGCAATGCGCTCCCCGTCCTGGGCAGGAAACTCGCCTTCTACCAGGGCTAGATAGTGCTTCTCGATGGTCTTGGCCTCGAAACCTTTGCGCAGAATCCGTTCGGTTTCCAGGTTCTTGGCCACAAGAAGGGCGCCGCTGGTGTCCTTGTCGATGCGGTGCACCAAGCGCGGTCGAACGGCTTCGGCGCCATCGGCAACTTGAGCTTCCGCCCATTCCAGAAGCATGCCTGTGATGCACGGGGCCTGCTTGTTCCACCGTTCAGGCTCCACGGCAATGCCCGCAGGTTTGTTGATGACCAAGACCGACTCATCTTCGAAGAGCACCTCGATCTTTGTTTTGCCGCCGCGCACACGCCTGGGAAATTCAGATTCCTCCAGGTGCACTGCGATCACATCCTGCATGCGCACGCGCCGGGTTTCGCGGGGCTCCTTGCCCACGATTTCGATGTTGCCTTCACGGATCGCACGGCGCATGAAACCCTTGGAAACCCCCGGGTAAAGGAGGCACAAGAATTCATCAAACTCCAGTCCGACCCGTTCCTCGGGAACGGGGTGGTATGTAACCATGACGAACTCCCTGAATCAGGCGCCTTGCGCCGGCTGCTGGTAGATCTCAGGCTTGAGGGATCCCACATAGGGTAGATTCCGGTAGCGGCCGGCGTAGTCCAAGCCATAACCAACCACGAACAGGTCCTCGACCTCAAAAACCTTGAAGTCGGCTTCGAATTCCAAGGTACGGCGCGAAGGCTTGTCGAGGAACACACAGGACTTGACTTCCTTTGCACCGCGGGCCAAGAACTCCTTCTTGAGGGCGTGCATGGTGTTGCCAGTATCCAAGATGTCGTCGACCAACAGTAGGTTGTGGCCTTGAACCTCACTCTCCTCAGGCAGAAAGTTGATGTTCAACTTTCCCGACGTGGTTCCGCTCCCATAACTAGAGCAGGCGCAAAAGCCAAGCTCGAGGGGGATCGGAATGCGGCGGATCAGATCCGACGCAAAGATACAGGATCCCTTGAGGATCGAGATCACGGTAAAGTCACGCCCCCCATAGAAAGCTGTGACTTCTTTGGCGACGCGGTCGATTCCTTGGATGATTTGAGCTTCGGGATAGAGCTTTTGCTCGATGTCCTTATGCATGGGGCCCTCGGAGGCGTTTCATTATGCAGGGGTGACGTGTTTCCACGCCGGTGTAGGAGCGCGGATTCTACTCCAGGCTCGCCGTGGGCGGAAGTTCAGTAGACCCAGATTCCTGGGGGAAGCTAGCTATGGCCATCTCCCCCCAATAAAAATGCGCCGGATTGGTGCACCTTGCGGGCAAACAGATGCCCCTGAGGCCCTAGGATCACTGTTTGGCCCTGAGTCCAAGCGGGCACGATCTCCGGTTTTGGCCCATCCGTCGTAGCTGTTCAGTTCTCGAAGGGGATACATTTTCGCCCTCTCTGCGTCATTATCAGCCTTTCTAGCGTTATGATGCACCATAGAGATTGGTCCGAAATGAACCGAACCCGATGTTGAATTCGTTTGAGACGTGCTGCTCGATCACTTGGCAATCGTAAAACACCTTGAGTAGCCCAAAATATTCCTTTTGTCTATTGGCGGATTCAAACAGCCAAGATAAGGTATCCGCTGGCAGAAAGTGCAAGACACTGTCTACGCTGGTTCTGTCAACAATCTTCTCTTTCTGGCTGGCCAATACTCCAAAATAGCCTCTCAGCCAGACGATCCTTTTTCTAACGCACACGCATCACGATGTCGAGTTTGTTCGGACCAACCGAGCAGTAAGTGAATATAAATGGGATCCATTCCCCCCCCCCACACCATGGAAAAACGAAACTACAAGCGCCGCTCGAGTACCGAAATCGTCGAGGATCTTCAAGCCCGAATCCAAGCATTGGAAGTTCGGATCGAAGCCAAAAAACGTAAGGATATGCCCATTTTTAAGGAACTCACCAAGGTCAGAAAGACCCTAGGCAATTTTTCGCAAACCTGCGTCGATAATGGGCGTAGCGACCTTTCCAACTCTGTACTCGCTTTCATTTCCACTCTGGATCGCCAATCTCAAGCGCCGACGGAAAACGTTCGCTACTAGACAGAACGTTGACAGGGGCACCCACAGGAGCGCAGACAAGGGCACGCTGCAATCCGGGTTGTTAGTCCGAAGTGCTGCCCACCCAAGCGGCCCCAACCAGGAATCCAAAACCGCCCTGGCCAACGTGTGGTTTTCCCGAGCAATCCAAAAGCCAAAGAAACTCCGGGGCTCGCAGGAGCCAGGAGCCCCCAGGGCCCAACCGAATCCCCTGTGCATCGAGCCAGGCGACCAAAGCTGGAGGCTTGAGATCCCCCACGGCCGCCGGCCAATGCCGACCCAGGTCCTCCGGTAGCCAGGGGCGTATCTCCAGGTCGCTCCAGCGCCTGAATTCCGGACTCCAACTTCTCCAGCGGGAGGATTTGTTTTTTCCCCGGCACCAGATGCGGTCCCCCTGGATACGCACACCCGATTGGCTTTGCAGCCCCGCCGGCAATGTGAAATGGAGCCAATTGGCTCCGCCCCCCCCCGGAAGCCACGAACCATTCAGGGCTCCGATCAAGTAGATCCCAGTGGCAGACCTGCGCAGCCCTTCCGCTCCTGGCACCGAAATGGGCCCATACCAGTTGCCCCCGCCATCGCATTTCCAGAGGGTCTGAGATCCTCCAAGGTCTTCCAGCATCACCACCCCCCCCCTTTGCTGGCCCACCGAAACCAAACCGCGGATGGGGCCCGTTTTCCAACTCCCCCGCAACCCGCCATCCCGATCCAGGCAGATGAGCCGGTGGGCCCCGTACCTCTCTCCACCCAGAGCACAAGCGACCCACAGGCATTCACCGCTCCACGCCATGCTCACCGGGCAAGGTACGCTCCATAGCTCGCGGGGAATCAAATCCTTATCCAACCATACAATCTGATTCCTGCCCCGATCACATGCGACCCAAGACACCTTGCCCGGCTTGTGCACGCGATAAATTGCCCCCCCCGAATGGCCCGCGCCCAAGCACCCCAAGACCACCCCCAGTAGTAAAACGCCCAGTATTGTTTTCACCCACTAAGGACTGTGTCCAGGGCTTCGAGGTGGCACTCTTTTTTGATTTCGATCAGGCCAACTCAAGACACACGCCTTCCAGGCGCAGCAAACCGAGTTTCCATTCCATCGGTGCAGAAAAGCCGCCCAACCCCCTGGTCGAAACCACGCGATGGCAGGGCACCAAAATCGGAATAGGGTTCGCTCCATTTGCCGCCCCCACCGCCTGGCTGGCGCCCGGCGAACCAATTCCCTGGGCTACAAGCTTGTAGGGAACCACCGTCCCGTACGGGATGCGCAGGAGCTCTTGCCAAACCCTCATCTGGAACTCTGATCCACGCAGGTCCAAAGGCACGGTCGGGGTCGCCTTTTGGCCCGCGAAATAGGCTGATAGCGCATGTTGCAGGAGCCCATCTGGATCCCCGTCTACGCAGTTCTCATCCGGCGCAAAACGGATGCGCCATTTGCGCAAATGCTGCTCTGCATCTTCGGAACCGAGCAACAAGCGACAAATCCCCGTGTCGCTTTGCAGGACCCCCACGGAACCCAGTGGTGTCTCCAGATCATATCGATGCAAGACCATCGCACCATTCTACCCCGTCAGGTCAATTTCTACAGCACCCGACAAACAACTCCTCACAAATTCTGCCAAGCGACGGGAAGGTCATCCCCGTGGCAGGGTTCCCCGACGCTTGCTGCATTGATTTGGTCGCAGATCATCTGCAAACCCGCCACTTGTGCCAGGGACTCACGCCTCATACCCTCCGGCAAAATGTTGTGATAGGGTCCCATACCACACAAACGCACCAACTGGCCCTGGTGCTTTGCCAGGAACTGCTCCATGCGCTCCGGAGTGGCGAGCGGCACAAATTCGATTGCACCCGGCAAGGCCAAGGTCACCGGAGAAGGCTTGCCTGCCCCATAGGAAAACCCCTCGGCAACCATCAACGAAGACAGGAACAAGCCGCCCAAGGTTCCAAGGCCATGCACAAAGCAAACGGCCCCATCGGAGCGCACTTGCAACATTTCTTTGGGCCCTGCGCCCAGGGCTTCCGCAAGGGCGCGGCCCAGGGCCAAACTGGTCAATGGCGTGCCTTTGGTTTCGTACTGTGCACCCGCCCCCCCCTGGGCCTTGTCGGTCAGGATGCGATCACCCTGGTGCGAAACCACGCGCCGACCCGTACCACCCATGGCGACTTTGTGGTCAGCACTGCCACGCAGTTTTCCAACCACATCACCCGTGATGCGATCGACCACATCCACGCCGCGGGCCCCATCCAAATTAGAGTGCAAGGTGCCCAGCTCGTAACGGGCTTCAAGGGCTTCGGTGAGCACATAGCGCCCCGATTTTGGGGCCTCCATCCAATCGGCTTGCACCATGGAATCCAGGATGGCCCGACACTGCTCCAGGGGGAACACCTCGCGCAAGTCGGGAGGAACCATCGAATACAGGTGCTTGGGCGTCACATAGCCGTTGGCACCAGCCACACTGGCCGCCTGCTGTACGGCCACGCTGGCGCGCAGGCCGTATCCATCCTGGAGCAGCCGACCCTGGGCACCCGCACGAGCCATGGCCCGGATACGGAATTCTTCGCCCTCATCCCGCCAAGCATAGCCGAAACGAATCGTGTCCCGACGACGCCCCCCACGCCCGATGCGCTGCATCAAACTGGCCACGTTGGCCGGGGGTGAGCAGAGAATCACATAGTCCACGCTGCCGATGTCAATGCCCAACTCCAAGGTCATGGTTGCTACAGCAACGGCTGCTGGTGCGTCGTGGAATGTGCGCTCGGTGCGTTCCCGGTGCGCCTTGGACAAAGAGCCATGGTGGGCGAACACGCGTTCGTCAAACATCGACTTGCCTTTCAGGCCCAAGGACAACACGTCCACGTCCTTGCGGCTGGGCACGAAGATAAGGATCTTGCGCAACCCTGCCTTCGCGAGCACATTGAGATGGGCTCCCATGGCCGTGGGAGTGGTGCCTTTGAACGACTTGGCTCTGAGCTTGCGGTGGCCCGCGGCTTCGCAGATTTTCGGCTGCTTCAGGTAGCGCAAGGCAAGGGCATCGGGATCAGCCACCGTGGCACTGGCACCGATGCGTTGGGGCCGTTCGTCAGCAGCGAGCTCCAGGCGGTGCAAGAGGAAGCGCAGCTGGTCACCACGCGAAGTTCCATCGAGCACGTGAATCTCATCCACCACCACCGTACGCACTCCAACCAAAACGTGCCTGCGCCTGGCCAGCAGGGAATCCAAGGACTCCGGGGTCACGATCATCGCCTCGGGCAACTTGCCCGATTTGCGTTCCTTGTGCTCGCCGGTATAGCGACCGAGTTGCACACCTAAGGTGTCCATGGCGCCCTGCAGCCGGCGGTGCAGGTCGTTGGCCAGGGCGCGGGTCGGGCTGACCATGAGCAGGCGGGGTGTGGAATCCTCCCCGGGCTTGCGCATGCGCAACAGCGCTTCCACGGAGGGCGCGCAATAGGACTCGGTCTTGCCCGAAGCCGTCGGCGCGCACAACAGCACATCGTCCCCATCGAGCACCAGGGGAACGCCCTTGACTTGGATTTCAGAGGGCCGGTCGAAGCGCCCCAAAAACGCGCTGTAGGTTCGCGGCAAGGCGCGACGCACGGACCCCACAACTAAAAGCCCGTGGGCGGCGACCAGCCGCGGGCCTGCCAGCGCAGGGCATCCAGCTGCCCCACGATGCTACGCACCAAAACCCTGGGAGAGTGGCCGAAATCAGCAGCCGCTCCTTCTACGCCTTCTTGGACTTTTTGCAGATCTTCCATGGTCCAAGAGGAGTCGGGGTAGGCGCGCATGTAGATACGCAGGACGGCGTCGGCCAACGCGCCCATGTCCTCCTCGGTCAAAGGCGGCAATTGCACATCGTGCAAGTCCGGCTCCAAGATCGAATCGAAGGATTCTTTGATGTCGGGTAGCGGCGTCAAACCAAACATGACCGTCAATGGCTGATCCGACCGGAAGAACAAGCGCAGATCCTGGTGCACCTTATGTCCGCCCTTGTACAAACCGTCGGGATCGAAGCGCAGTTCTTCCTTGGGTAAGGTCACCGCCGCGTAGTGCTTGAGCACCTCCATGGCAAAACCCTGCTGCACCGGGGTCAACGAGTCCACGAACTCCACCTCATCAAAGAGCAGGAACAGCCCCTTGTAGCCAGCGTCCTCAGCCCAAGCGGCGATCGTGCCGAGCAGGTGCATGTACATGCGGCCATAGGTGCGATAATCCGACATGGTCAAGACCCGGGGCCCCACCCAACCGCTGCGCATCAAACGCGAGTTGCCCCACGCGCTGTCCATGTTGCACCCGTCCACATAGTCGCGCATCCATTCGGATAGCTCCGCATCGCCATGTTGCTCCGCGTGCAAAAATGGCGAAAGGAAACGGCTGAAATTGTGACCCAAGTGGGATCGGTGTTCCTTGCTGTCCGCCAAGCGATGCAACAGGGGTTCGAGGCCATGGCCTTGATCATCGGGGTAGCGCAGGCGTTCCACCAGGGCGCTGTACAAACGCCGCGGGTGACTGGGCGGTACCTCGTGGGGGTCGAGCACAACCCTGCTCGTCAGATAGCCGCGCTCCAGGGCCACGCGCTCCGCCAAGTCGAGCATGTGAGTCTTGCCCGCACCATAATCACCCCATAGCACGCGCAGGCCGCCCTTTACTTCGAGCAAGTCCTCCACGTCTTGCAGGGCTTCCTCGCGCCCCACCGTGTAATCGCGCGCGTATTCAGCGGGCACGACGCCCAAGCGCATGGCTTCAATGGTTTGACGCAATTCCGCGCGGTCCAGGGAGTTGGCGGCCGATTCGACGGTCGGCACTTCCTTCCAGGCCCAGGCGGTGAGGGAAGGTCCCGTCGGCTGTTTCTTGGCGGGCTTCAGCGCCTCGGGCTTGGGCGCTGGCGGCGGTTCGATGAGCTTCAATTCGCCCAAGGACAGGGTCCACGGTAATCCAGGGTCCCCATCCAAACGCACCTTTGCTTTGGCCCCAGGCGAAAGGCCCAATACCAAGCCTTCACCACGCACCCTGTGTATGACGCGATCCCCGGGACGAACACTGCGCGAAACACTCATCGCGCAGACCTCATGCCAGTCAAGGAATCAAAACGCAAACTACGAACCAGGTCCGTCACTAGAAGATGTCCTCTTCCCCGTCCAAGTCATCTTCGAAGCCTTCGAAGCTATCGAAATCCGAGGAAACAAGCAGCTTGGGTTCGTGGATTTGCTCGTGCAACATATGCACAACGCGCTTGACGAAGATACGGCGTGAACCCGATTCCAAGGCGTTACGGCCCATATGGTCCGCAAGGGTACTCACATTGGCCTTCTGCATTTCCATGTCGAGTTCTTCGCTGCGTCCACGCTCGAAGAGGTCCAGCAGCTTCCAGCCGATGCGCTCAAAGAGCTGCTCCGGTTCCATCGGCATGGACTCCAAGTCGATGACCGGCTCCAATGGGCTTGCCAGGGAAAAACGTCCGGCACCGCGCAGGCGCTGTTCGAGCGCGGGGTATTCGGGCACGACCGTGGTCATGAATTCCGGCGGCACGGCATAGACCCAGAGTAGGGCGGGCAGGGTGGCTTGGCCGCAATGGTCGATCATCTGACGCAGGTTGTCACCGATAGCCTTGCGACGCTTGACCGAAAGACTCATGACCCGATCCATCTCATCGAAGAGCAGGACCATGCCGGGCACGCCCAGCTCGCGCATGACCTGAATCAGGCTGCGCAGGAAGCGGAAGGCGCTCTTGCTATCCAATTCCTCGCGCAGGCGCAATTCGCCGCGCTCGGCAGCCGAAACGTGATCGCCGCGCAGGTAAGCGGTGAGCAGTTCCTCTTTTTCGTCGTCCGCATCGAGCACGGCTTCGAGGAACAACCAGACCGCACGACGCAGGGCGTGGCTCTCGATTTGCGAGCGCTTGAATTCCATGCGTAGCCATTGGCGCACGGCGTCCTCACCGCTCTCCGCGATCTTGTCTTGAAGCAAACGAATGAGCACCAATTCCACGCCGCGCGTGGAGGGCTTGCCGACCTCCTTGGGAGACAGCTCCAGGTGCTTGGCAACCGCCTGGTACACGAGTAGGGTATCGTCAAACGGACATTCCTTGGGCGAGATGCCGACCAACGAGACGATGAACCCCTCAGCCCAGGAAATCTCGCGCAGGCAGTGCAGGAAGTGGGTCTTGCCGCCGCCAAAGGTGGCCTGAACCAATTTGAAGGAAGAGTTGCGACCATCCTCGCGAATGGGGATCAAATATTCCTGACGCAGGACCTCGAGCACATCGTCGGTGCCCACGTTGACGAGCATGGCTCCGCGCTCCGGCGGCTGCCCCGTCTCGCCCATGCGTTCCACGATGCTGCGCACCTGGCGCGGCGTCCAGTCCGTCAATGCGGTGGATTGTGTTTCCATACCCTCCATTACTGCGCCTCCGTGAAGAAGATGTTCAGCTTGTACTCGCCCTGTCCGTATTCGTCTTCCATATAGATCACGCGTGATTTCTTGCTGGCCGCGGTTCCCGTGGCCACGCCAAAGTTCAGGCGGCGGCCATTCTGTTGAAGCCCCCGGGCGAGCCGCAAGCGATGAACATCGTACGCGAATTGACCTCGGGAATACCCACGGTAATTTCCAGACACGGGGTTCACTTCGAACTTGCTGGATTGCATGCGGGTGGCAAGGTGGCCCAGGAAGTCGTTGAGTTCCAGACGCTCGCCCCGCTTGGCCCCCTTAACCACCAGCCCCATGCGGTAGGCTTCGTAGCAACGCTCAAAGAATTGGGCCGGATCGAAGGCGCCCTCCAAGCCACGCACAATCTTGTCATGGTTGGCAATGATGTCCTCGGGGGTCACGGGGCAGGCTGCCAGGGGTTCCTTGGCGAACAGAAACTCCGCTTCGCCCTTGTCGAAGTTCAAACGCACGGCCAAGGGCGGAATGCGCAGCTCCACCGGATCCTCGCGGCTGATGACCTTGAGCTTCAAACCGGCGGCTCCGCAGGCTTCCTTGAGCTTGCGACCCGTGTTGGAGCGATGGCGTTTCTTGCCAGCCACAAGATGTTCGTCGAGACTCTCGAGGGTCTCCAGCAATTCATACTCGAGAACGCCCTCGGGTCCCAGGACACTCTTGAGGGCCGCCACGTCCTTTTCGCACTTGGCAAACGCCACCAAGGCCCCGGGCTTTTGCAGTTTCTGCAAACCCCGAATCACCGTGCGATAGCCTTCCATCTTCAGGGTCAACCCCTCCACAGCGGCGGCCAACTGTCCCTCAAGGACGGTTTGGGAAGTGATCTCCCCCTGCTCGGGGCCCTCGTCCCCTTCTTGCTCTTTCGCCTTGGTCATAGACATGGTTGTTTTGGGAGGGCTCGGACTCCGTAGGAATCCACTTCGGCGGGATCCTGCCCGCTCCACTCCGGCACCATCCTGAGGCCTTGAGCCCCATTACTCCAGAACGTTGCCAGGACTCTTGCACGAGTCTCCCCCCAACCCCCCCTAACCCTGCTAGAATCCACCTATGACCCCCACGCGATCCTGGACAAAATGGTGCTACATAGCCCTATTCTCGGCCCTTTCCCTGGGCAGCCCCCAGGCCCAGGGTTCTGAAAAGGAAAAACAGACCCCAACCAAGGTGGCTCCCGCCAAGGCCGAGAAGCCTGCTTTCAAACCCTTGATCTTCCCTTCCAAGGATGGCTTGAGTCTGCGCGTGGACCTTTACGCCCCCCACAAGGACCCCAAAACCCCCTTCATCGTGCTCTTCCACCAGGCGGGATGGAGCCGGGGGGAGTACCGAACCATCGCCCCGCGCCTCAATCGCATGGGGTTCAACTGCATGGCCGTAGACCAGCGCTCGGGCGGGACCATCAATGGGGTCATCAATGAGACCGCCAAGCGCGCCAAGGGCAGTAAATTGCCCACGGAATTCGTGGCTGCCAAGCCCGACATCGAGGCCGCACTCCTGTATGCGCGCAAACAACTGGCCAAGGGCCCCCTGCTCGCATGGGGCAGCTCCTACTCCGCCGCCCTGGTGCTGCAGGTCACAGGCGAACACCCCAACATCGCCGACGGCGTGCTGGCCTTCGCCCCAGGCGAGTACATCCGCACCCGCGGCAAGGACTGGATTGCAAAGTCCGCCGCCAACATCACCGTGCCGGTCTTTGTCACATCGGCCAAGGATGAAGCGGACAACTGGAAGGGGATCTTCGAAGCCATCGGGTCGCACCGCAAGACCAGCTACCTTCCTAAGACCCAAGGCAACCACGGCTCCCGCGCCCTCTGGCGCAAATTCAAGGACAGCCCTGGTTATTGGGTGGCCGTCACCAAATTCCTGGACAAACACTTCCCCCGCAACAGGAAAGCAGCCGCCAATAAAAAAACCAACGAAGACGTGCCCGCCAAAAGGAAGCCAGCGTCCAAGGAAAAGCCACAGGTCCAATAGCAGGTCGCGGACCTTCCCGTGGCCAATGCACGAGGGGCATCCCGGCACGGTCGGGATGCCCCTCGTGCATTGGATTCCATGTGGGTCTGCGGCCGATCCTTCACCACCTTAGAATGCATGCCATCGGTTACTATTATAATGGATCCTGCACCACATGAAGCAAAAACTGCCTCCCGAAGAATCCAAGCGCCTTTCCATGCTGCGCTTTCCACTCATCGTCGCCGTGGTCTTCATCCACGCCAATAACGACCGGATCGGCATGCCCGATCCGGAGGGGGGCTCCGCACTCTACGTACATTGGTTACGGCGGTTCCTTTCGGAAGGGCTGGCTGCCGTGGCGGTTCCCCTGTTTTTCCTGATCTCTGGCTACCTTTTTTTTGCCGGCTGGGACTTCTCAACTGCGGGTTTCATGACAAGGCTGAAGAGTCGAATCCGAACCCTCCTGATCCCCTATCTGTTCTGGAACATCGCCCTCGCCCTGGTCCTGGCCCTCGCCACGCAAGTCCCACAAGCAAGCGCCTTACTGTCGGGCAAACAGGGGACGTTCATCCAATCGGGTCCCCTCGCCTGGATCTCAGCCATCGGTGGTTTTTCGGGCCCACCCGTAGTGTATCAGTTCTGGTTCCTGCGGGATCTGATGGTCGCGGTTTGCCTGGTGCCCGTATTCCACCTCGCCCACCGCTTCCTGCCTGGCCTGTGGCTTGTGCTGCTCGGCATCCCATGGTTCACGCACTCATGGCCCCTGCCCAGCCCCAGCGCCGTGGGTCCGCTCTTCTTCTTCCTGGGTAGCTGGATCGCGGTGAGTGGCAAGTCCTTGTTTGCCCTCGACCGCGCTTGGCCGTGGATCCTCCCGCTGCACTTGGGGGTTGTCATCCTGGGGTTGGTCGGCGGCTTTCATTCCGCCAATCCGACCATCCATCAGGTGGGTATCTTACTTGGAGTTCTATCCGCGCTCTGCCTCTCCTCCAAAATTGCGGGACATGCCGGCTTGTCCACAAGACTCGTTTCCCTCACAAGCTCCGCATTTCTTGTGTTCGCCGTGCACGAACCGATCCTGACAATCTTGCGCAGATTGTCCTTCAAGGCCTTTGGCTCCCCGAGCCCTTCCGTGGACCTGCTGCTCTACTTCGCGCTCCCCACGATCGCAATCGTTTTCGCGTGGGCCCAGGACAAAGCGCTGCGCCAATGGACCCCGCGCCTTGCGGCTTTGGTTTCCGGAGGCCGCTGACCGATTCGGGGCGATGGCCCCCTGGATCTGGCCTTCCCTACTCGAGCACCGGGAGTGGGTTCCACTGGTACAGGACCAGGTAAACCAGCACGCCGGTGACAGAGACATAGAGCCAAATGGGAAAGGTCCAACGCGCCCACCGCTTGTGTCGATCCCAATCCTGCTTACGGGCCAACCACAGGACACGCAGCACCATGGGCAGGTTGATCGCGGCCAATACCACATGGGTCAGCAGCATGATCAGGTACAGGGCCTTTTTGATTCCCGTCCCGTTGTAAGGGGTGGGGCCGCCCTGCCCGGGCAAGACCTTGGCGTGATAATAAAGGTAGTTGGCCAGGAACAGGGCTGAGACCAAGAAGGCCAGGCGCATGAAGGTCGCGTGGGCCTCCTTCTTACCGGACTTCACCAGGCGATAACCCACAACCAACAACGCCGCCGCCGTGCCATTCAAGCACGCATTCACAAGGGGAAAGTCCATGGCTCAACCGATGTTCATCATCTCCCACTGATCGATGACGATCAGCACGCAGAGCAGGGGCAGATAGGCCAGGGAAACCCACATCAACCGCTTGGCCCGCGGTCGAGTTTCGTGCAGGGCGAACGCGATGGCCGGAGCCAAGTAAAGGATTCCGAGCAGCAACGCTCCAAAACCGTAGGTAAAGCCGGCAATACCATGCACGGTGGGCATCAAGGAAACTGGGATCATGGCGACGCCATAGATCACCGCCTGGCGCCCGGCGGTTCCCGGCTCTTCGGTGGCGCCCGCCAGCATCTTGTGACCGCCAGCCTTGTAGTCCTCGCGGTACATCCATGCGATGGCCATGAAGTGTGGGAACTGCCAAGTGAAGAGAATGGCAAACAAACCCCAGCCCCATGGACCCACGTCACCAGCAATGGCGGCGTACGCGATCAACGGCGGCGCCGCGCCTGGAATCGCTCCGACCACGGTGTTCAAGGTGCTCACTTTCTTGAGTGGCGTGTAAACCACCACATACAGCACGAATGTGACCGCCAGCAGCAGGGCCGAAAGCAAGTTGAGCCGCATGGCCAGGGGCACGATGCCGACAATGCCGAGGACCAAACCAAAGGCCACGCCCGCGGCCGGCGAAATGCGTCCGGTGACAAAGGGCCGCTGCTGGGTGCGGCCCATGAGCGCATCGGTGTCGCGCTCAAACAGCTGATTGAAGCAACTCGCAGATCCGGTCACTAAGACGATATACAACGCCGCCTCGAAACGCGGGAACCACGGCCCATGCCAGTCCGCAAGGGTGGCACCAAGCACTGACAGCAAGGCTACCATGACCGCGATCCTCGGACGGATCAAGGTCAGGTATCCCGCCAGGGCGTGGGGCGTAGCCACAGCATCGCTCGGCTCGGAATCGGTCTGTGCGCTCATGAAGTGGCTTGGGTATCCAAACGGTGCGACCACAGGAATGCGTTCACTACCGATCCGATAAGCATAGCCCCCACGGTCACGTGCAGGGTGGCAAATATGATCTCACCCCGGGAGATCTCCTCCCCGTGCATGCCATCGGACAGGGCGAAGAGAGCGTATAGGGCTAGTGCCCCCAGAACCCATTGCAGGTGGAAGAAGAGGGCCATCCAGAATGCGGAGCGCCGGAGGATTTGGCGGACCTCCGGGTCCTGTCCCTCCTGCTTGGCTGCGCGCTTCATGCGTTTGGCGAGGGAAATGCCCGCATAGACCAAAGCAATGGCCAGGAAACCGTGCAGAGCTATCGCCGTATGCCCGTGTCCGTGGCGATACCAAGCGCCCAGGAAGATTTGCGCCAAGAGGGCCATGAGCACCACGATCGAAAGCGTGCGGATACGCGCCGGCTTGGTCCAATTGGCTGCCGGAGCACAAGCCCATCTACTGGAGAACAGTACGGCCACTCCCACCAAAACTCCAATCACCACCTGGCCGAATGCCCCATGGATGAACGCCAGCTCGGGATTGTTTTTCAGGACCCTGAAGGCCCCAATGGATCCTTGTCCGCCAACAGCCGCCAATCCGATGAAAGCTGTCAGCAGTGCGCTCTTTCCACGCTTCGTAACAACTACAGCCAAAATGGTGCCAATGCACAAGAACCCCACCAATGTGGCGAATTCTCGGTGATGATGCTCGACGAAAAAGCCCGCACTCTGAACGCGCTTTTCCCAAGGATACAGCCATAGGTAAATGCCATCGGGCTTCATCCAACCAGACTCGGCCATGCCAGCTCGCAACGTGGTCACGGAACCTCCCAACGCGACAAGTGGAATGGAAACCCAAACAGCCCACCATGCAAGTCGTGACGGCCAGGGGGAAGTGTTGCTCGTAGTACTCATGGGATAGCGATCGAAAGGGAGGGAACCCAAGGGCGTTCAGTCCTGAACCGGAGTGTTGTTCTTGGAAGCGTTCGCCATCTCAGACTCCCACGCTTGGTAAATCTCGAGCGGCTTGTCACCTTGGAGGGAATTGGGGCCCGCCTTGATCCAAGCGTCGACCAGGGCCCATTCCACCTGGGCACGTCGCGTCAACAACAACACGTGCCCCGAAAGAGCGATCAGGGTCTCTTCTCCTAGACGTTCGAATGGGGGCATCGACGCCTCATCGATTCCGTAGGCCAAAAGGTCCTTTATATCTTTGGGCTTTGGCAAGCCGCCCTGGGGCGCGGTGCGTGGAAAGACCCCGATACTGAAGTTCCATGGCGCGGGCTCGAGAAAGGGGCTAGAGGGCCCATTGCCAAATCCCTCAGCACCATGGCAGTGGGTGCATTCCGCCTGGTAAACCGCCGCGGCCTCGACCAGCAGGGTCGGCGCTTCGTCACCCGAGCGTCCCATGGGCCAATGGGGCGCCTGGGCTGTCCCAAACAGGGTCTCCAAAGCGGTCAACACCTCTGCTTTGGCCACCTCGAACTGGCCACGGAAGGCCGCAGCCTCCTCACCACCCACCATCTCCGCCGTGCGCTCACGCAACCTCTCCTGGCTGGTCTTGGATAGCACCCAATCGGAGGGCACGGCCTGGCTCAAATCGCAGCCGCTGCCACCGAGCAGAAGCAGGCCGAACAGAAGCGAACGAACAATGCTAAGAGATTGAAACAAAGTCTGCATGGGGTGATTAGACTGGGTGCTAGAGCACGCCGGTCCGCGCCCATATTGACCTCGCCCTCCCCGAAGTCAAGCGCCTCCATCCCTTCCCCACCGATCCCAGCCGAAATGTCACGCCTCGAAGCCCTCCACCAAGCCCAAAACATCCGAGTGGCCCCCCCTGGAGCTCCCCTCCCGGTGCTAGTCCACCAGAGCGTGCCTACCGAATACGAAGCGGCCACCACCAATTGGGCCATTTTCGACCGAAGCACCCTGGGCAGCATGTCGATCCATGGGGCCGACTCGCTGAGCTTCCTGATCCGCATCCTGGCCGGACCGGTACGCACCCTGGAACGGGGTCAAGGCGGCCGCAATATGCTGCTTTCGGGCAAGGGCAAGGTACTGCACCTATTCGAAATGGCCGCGATCGAAGGTGGCTTCCTGTGCACGACCGCCCCCGGAACCACGCCAGGGCTGATAGCCGGCTTGGACATGTATTTGTTCGGTGAGGACGTGAAACTTGAGGACCAAAGCGTCAACCTCGCCCACCTGGACGTGCTCGGCCCACAAGCCCCCACCAAACTTGGCACGCTGCTCAGCTCAGACCTTCCCGGCACCCCGCACAACCACGCCACAATCGACTGGCAAGGTAGCCCGCTCACAATCACGCACCTTCCGGTCTGCGGCCGCCCCGGCTACCGCCTGGCCATCAATCCCGATGCTCTCCCCAAACTCTGGACCGCGCTCCACTCCGCCGGCGCCACCCCCGCCGGCCTCGCGGTCTACGACTCCATTCGCGCCGAGAATCTGGTGGCCGAATGGGGAGTCGACATCGACGACACGGTCTACCCCCAAGAAGCCAACCTTCAAGACGCCTTCAGTCTGACCAAGGGCTGCTACATCGGCCAAGAGGTCGTCGCAAAGATCGACACCTACGGCGGCCTCAACAAGCGCTTGCTCCTGCTCAAGGCTCCCGACGCTCCGGTCTCCCCGGGCACACGCCTCATGCGCCAAACCGACGGCCCCGATTCCGAATGGCGCGACCTGGGCGTCGTCACCACCTGGACATATTCATTTGCCGCGGACCACGGCATCGTGCTCGCCTACGTGAAACGCAAGCACCAGGAACAAGGCACGGTTTTTCGCTTGGGCGAAGGCCCCGCCACGGCCACGATCCTCACGAAAAGCGAAGTGCCAACCTAAACCGCGCGCCACAGAACCCACCGGGGATCGACCGGATCACTCCATCGCTTTGAACTTCTTCGGTGCGCCGCTGTGGCTCTGCAGGGCGATAGAAACGTCCAGATCTAGGGGGCCGAGGGGCACGATGCCTTCGATTTTAACGGGCACGCCCGAGGCTTTGTCGAGCCAGATGCTGAGGGTGCCATGGATGCCGAAAAGACCCTTGAAGTCCTTGCGCTTGTCGGCCCCTTCGGGCGGTTTGGGGTCGAGTTTCACCGCTTGACAGGCAAAAGTCCCCGCCGCTGTTTTGACATTGGCTTCCCGGCCCAAGGTCATGCGTAAATCCCACCAACTGTCCTTGTCGAGCAGGGGAAACTCGAGGGTTTCCCCCTGGTTGATGACCAGTTCACGCGCCACAAAAATGGAACTGAGCATGTCGAGGGCACCCTCGGGCACGGTTTGCATTTGGGGTGCATCCCAATCGCGGTGCTCTGCGCGCTTGCACTTCTTGCAATGGTGTTCGCTGGAGAACAAGCGGCCTTTGACAAAGTGCTCACGGCGATCACAACCCCGGCAGTGGCGGTCACGACGGTACCAGGACATGGGCTTGTCATTGCGACGCCCATACTTAATCTCACGGCGCCGGTTCTCGCTGCCGGTTTGATAATCGCGCACGATCACGTGGGGCCAAACCTGGGGCAGGATGCGAGCGTCGATCGAATGGCCCAAGGTGTAATTGAGATAGCGCCCTTCCGCCCGACCCTGAATGTGCCCCTTGCGCTTCTTTGGCTTGTCCACCTTGCTACCCAAGCGTGGAAGCCCTTCACGATAGTCATCCACCTTGCTCGTTATGACGAACGACCCCACGTTAATTTTTCCAACTACGGCCATATCCAAGCGCACCAGGTAAACGAGACGTTCGTCCTCCGGGATGTACATGCCCACTCCCAAACCATCCACGGGGACAAGCCAACCAGGGCGCGGATCCTCGGGTGCCAGTGCATCGTTGGCCGGTACCTCAACAGCGGGCGCTTCCGACGCTTTTTGGGGTGCGGCCAATGTCGAAAGGGACAGCAATATGGGGGTGATGATATTCAGTAACATGGAGAGCGCGGGAGGATTACTCGGCGGGGTCACGGAGTTCTTTGAGTCGTTGGCGGGCAAGGCGTCGGGCGACGCGGGTTGGGGCAGCGTCCAGGCGTGATGCTTCTTCGAGGACCTCCCCAACCATGGTCCCCACTCGGGTTCCGATGGCGGATACGGATTCGCGGTGGCCTTCAAGGTGGAAGACCGTGCCGCGAATGAGGGCTCCGCTGTTGATCACAAAGTCCGGCACGTAGAGTACGCCCAGGTCGTGTAGGCGATCCCCGTGCAAGGTTCTAGCTAGCACATTGTTGGCGGCACCTGCAACGACCCTGGTGTTCAGGCGTTCCAAGGTCAAATCGTGGATCAGCCCACCCATGGCGCAGGGTGCCAGCACATCGCATGGGTGGTGTAAGACTTCGGTGGAGTCCAGGCCCTCGATGCCCAACTCTGCAACGACAGCCTCGAGGCGGTCCGTATCCACGTCGCTGCCAACCACGTGGGTCCCCTGTTCGGCAAGACGCTTGGCGAGCATGCGCCCCACCGCACCCAAGCCTTGCACAACCACCTTCTGGGTGGGCCAATCCAGCTTGCCATCAAGGTGCTGCAGGGCTGCTTCCATCCCGCGAAAGACGCCTTCAGCCGTGCATCCCTCCAGCTCTCCGGGACCCTTGGGACCCGGATCGGTTGCAAAGCGTGTCTCACACACCACGCTCGCCAATTCCCGTTGGCCGGTCCCCACGTCGGGTCCCGTGTAAAAACGGCCCCCCATGGCCTCCACCCTGCGACCCAAGGCCGTATAGGCACGATCCCAATCCACGTCAGGTTCGTCGAGCAGCACGACCTTGCCCCCGCCCGCAGGCAATCTGGCCAGCTGGCATTTGTCCGTCATGGCGCGGGAGAGCCTTAAGCAGTCCATCATGGCCTCGGCTTCCGAGCGATAGGCAAAGCGACGAATGCCGCCAAATGCCGGCCCCGCACTCGTGTCGTGGATGGCGATCCAACCACGTAATCCCGACCCGCGGTCATGCAGGGCGACAACCTCTTCAAAACCCTCGCGGGTCATGGCATCCAATAGGTGCATTGCGTGGAATATACGGGCAAGGGGGAGCTTGCGCGAAGTCCAATGGCCATGGCCCCGATGCGCTGTCCCCCCCGGAAGTGCATCTCAGAGCGCCCGATCCTACCCTGCGGTCCAAGCCTAGCCCCACTGGAGGCCAGGAAATCCCGGATCGAAGGCCCTTTCCCCGCTGGTCTCCCACCTGCGGTCCCAAATCCGTCCTTCCCAACCCCCCGGACATTCAGGACAATGCGGGGGAAGATCAGGAAGGCCAAGGCGTCTCCCAGAGCCCCTCGGAATTCCCTTGCCATCCCAATGCCGTCCAAAATCATGCCGACTCTTCGCTTTGCCTTACTGGCAACCCCGCTCCTTTTCGCTGCCTGTGCCAGTGCCCCCAAGGAAGAAGTTGACCAGAAGCCGCGCTATGGCAAACCAAGCGTTTCCCTGGGTGCCGATGAAGAGGTCAATGTGGACAATCTGTTCATCCGCCTGGACCTGGCCCAGCGCTACTGGAGCAACCTGCAGATCACGGCCAAGGACAGCACGGAGAAGCACCGGGTCGATGAAGTAAAAAAGGACATCATCTTTCGAGCCACCCGCCACCAAGCCGACCTGATCACGGCCCTCGAAACGGGGCCGCCCTCCCGGCGCCAGATCGCTGCTTTCGCCCTGGGCTTTAGCGAAGTTCGCGAGCTGCCAAGCGACGCGCGCGACTCTGCACGGGCCCACCGCATCGACCCCGTGGGTCCCTTGACCGCCGCCCTGCAGGATCCGGTCCCCGCGGTCGTGGCCAACGCGGCCTATGCCCTGGGCTTGCTAGCCAGGGCCGATGCCCCCACCAGCCAATTGGTTCAATTGCTGGATTCCTCCCCCGACAAGGATGTCAGGATCAATGCCTCCTGGGCGCTGATACGTTTGGTCGCCACGGGTGCGCGCCCCGAAGGTTTGGCTGCGGTCGCACGCCGTGCACTCTCCGACGAGATTCATGGGGTACGCTCCCATGCGGCAATGATAATCGCCCGTTTGGGTGATTACGATTCGATCGATGCCCTGGCCGCAGTTCTTCGAGATGAGAAAAACCTACCAGCCGCCGCGGCATCCCGCGGCCTCACATCCCTGGGTCACAGCAGCAAACAGCACCTGGGTACCTGCGCACGTGCTTTAGCCGGGGCTCTACCCGACGTGCGACCCGCCGTCAGGACTTGGCTGCTCGCCGATCTGATTTCTCTCGCCGGGCGCAACTACGGTGAAAACGCTGATGAGGAATGGCTGAGATGGGCCACCGACCTGCACTGATGGAGGATTTCCCCGCACGCTTGATTTCGCGATCCAGGTGGGTGCCGCTCGCACTCGCCTGGATGTTTTTTTCCTGTTCGGGTGGAGATCTGGAATCCACCAAGAATCAGAACCTGCCCATCGGGGATCTACCTGTCCAAGAGCGGACATTTTCCAAACCGGGCCCCATGACCGCGGTCCAGTCCTCCGCCCAGGTGATTTACCCCAGCGCACCGGCGGACCCGCACACCCTGCAGATCACTTTGGCAGAGCCGGGCTTTGCCCGCTTGAGACTTGCCAGTGATCCGGAAGTACAAGGACGACGCGTCTTGCAACACGTTTCCGAGAACCGGATCTATGTCACCTCGCCCCGAGCTGCCCAGAGTCAGGAACTCACGGGCGAATCCTCTAAAGAATCACTTCGATGGTTTCGATTGCGACGAGAGGCGTTCACTTGGAATCGGGCAGACCATTGGCAACCCGACAAGGCTGACAGCGGTCGACTCATTTTCCATCAGTCGGGTAGACCTCCCATGGTAGCCATTCTCGATGCACCAGATGGCCTGCCAAAATCGATCGGATACTACAGCGCAGAGGGTGATTTGATCCAGCGCTTGGCGGACATGCAATGGTCCACGCACGGCACACAAGTGCTCCCCACCGCATTCCAAGTGGAGAACTCCAAGGCCGTTCTCTGGCACGAATCGAATGTGGTCATTCGTCGAGACCTGCGCATGAACACAGACTTCTTCCTTCCCGCCGACAGACGCGCAGAATCAAACGCCCCGATCACGACGCAGCAGGCTCCAAAATAGGTCTGTGCCGGAGCTGGCCTCCGGGCCTGATCATGGTTTCCAGTTGGTCTCAATTCCCAACTGCCTGGGTTCCGTGTTGTTTTCCAGGTGGGTCGAAAACCGCCGGTCGACGCCCTACGCCAGCAGCGCAACAATCGGGAGCTTATCCTGGCCGAAATCCTGGCGCCAACCGACCAACTCACCGGGTTTCAATCTACGCTTGAGCAGCCCGGCAAACATTACCGGAGAATCTCGATCATAGTTAGATGCTGTTCGACGAACTGCAAGCGCATCGAGAAACCACTGCATTCCCGGGATAGCGTTCGTATCAAGGTGTTTATGGCACGGGCCTTCTTTTGTAGGATGAAGTTGCACCAACAAACCACAGAGAAGACCCGATGCGCACCATCCAGAATACCCAGAATCATCTCCCCTTTCAACTGTCAGGCTTGAGCCTGACGAAAGCGTATGCCGAGCGGTATGAAGCCATCTCCGAGATCCTCGACCAGACGCCACAACTGCTAGA
>JAAETM010000005.1 GCA_024228395.1 bacterium
CGTTTGAAAAACTCCATGGCATCGACCGGCAGACCGCTGCGCATCGCATCGAGGGCAAATAGCTGGGTCAGAATCAGCAGCACTTCATCCTGCGCCGGAGCCTCAACATCTTCCGCTTTTGCCATTTGATCCCAGATCTGTTGTACGCTGAGATCACCATCCAGGCGCCCGATAAAGTCATAGGCGGTTGCACTAAAGCGCAGATTGCGGCCGTTGGATTGGTCATGCAACACATACCAGCGCTCTCCACGGAAGCGCTGGGGGTAGGTGCGCACATGTTGACGCAGCTGCGGTCGCAGCTCAGCTACTACAGGCCAGTTTGCCGCTGGGGACATTGTCATCTGATTACCCTATAAGCCGACCGACCAGGCCCACAGGCGCAGCCTATCGATCACCGCATGGGTCCAGATCCACAGCAGTTTGCGCTGCCCCATCGCCACCTTGGCCACCCCATGCATGCCTGGGCGGAGCACATCCGAGGGCTTATCCAGCGCGGCTTCAACCCGGAAAAAGTTGCGCCCAGCCCCTGACACCGCAACCGGTACCACCTGATCGAGGGTCAGGCCAAAGGTCGATTGCGGCAGGGCGGCGATGATCATCTGCCCTGCCCTGTCCCCATCCAGGCCGGCCACATCGTGTTCGTCAACTTCGAGCACCACCCGGTAGCTGTCCAGCGGGGCCACTTCAAACAGCACCTGCCCCTGCTCCACCGGCGAGCCCAGGGACTGACTGAAGTCACCACGCAGTACCACCCCTTCGAACGGCGCACGCAGTTGCGCACGGGCGATTTTCTCTTCTACCAGCTGCAGTTCGGCATCTACCTGGGCGCGTTGCGCGCGTTGTATACTCAGTTCGGTGCGATCGCGTGTGGCCAGTGCTTGCTGGTACTCTTTTTCGATCTTATTGCGTTCGCTCTGCCACTTGCGCCGCTCCAGCTGGAGCGTGCGGTCATCCAGCGCGGCGATCAGTTGGCCCGGGCTGACCCGCTCTCCCGCGCCCACCGCCGCCTGTCCGACGTGGCCGGCCTGGGGCGCGACCTGCAGGGGGCGCGCCCCCCCTGCGATACTGGC
>JAAETM010000006.1 GCA_024228395.1 bacterium
AGTCCAAGCGCTTGATTGACGGGGGGCCTTCCAGCACCTAAATTCCTCGTCCCTTAGGTCGGGGCGTGGCGCAGCCTGGTAGCGCGCTGCAATGGGGTTGCAGAGGTCGGAAGTTCAAATCTTCTCGCCCCGACCATTTTTCCCCCCGGGGGTGCGGAGCACCCCCGGGGGGAAAAATGTTCGGGGCGAGCGCCCCGAACGGGCTTTTTTGGCACGCCGGCTGACGCCGGCGTTGCATCCGCGCTCCGCGCGGAGCGCGGATCTCGTAGTTTGTTCCTTGAGCTTGGAGGGGAAGGAGGTTTTGCTTTGTACTGGGCGCGAGGGGGGAGAGTGTGCGGCTCATTCCTTCCGGTCAGCTTCTGCGAGTCGTCCGCCGATGGTGCATTGGTGTTCGCTGACGCAAACCGGAAAAAAATGGGCACGTGGTTTGTCGTGCGGGCTTTGAAATTTGTAGGAGGGAAGTGGAGCGGATGGAGGGGAGATTTTGGATGATGGGGATCTGTTGTTTGGTTCCTCTCTTCTCTTGGCTCTCTCCGTATGAACGTATCTGTACGCAAGGTTTCTGATGTTAAGCTCACTAGTGAGTATCTTCGTAAGGGGACGGATGTGAGTAAGTTGAAGAAGAGCTTGCAGAGTGTGGGGTTGATTCATCCGGTGACGGTGAATGCTTCCAATGAGTTGTTGGCGGGGGCGCGGCGCTTGCAGGCTGTGAGGGAGCTTGGATGGGAGGAGATTCCGGTTCATGTGGCGGAGGGGGATGAGCGGGTGCAGGAGCTCATGTCTATTGATGAGAATATGGTGCGCACGGCGCTGACGACGATGGAGATAGAGAAGTATCTGAACCGTGGGCGTGAGTTGTATGAGAGTTTGAATCCTGATGCGAACAAGGTGCGGGTTTCGGTGGGTTCGCTTTCTGCGGAGGAGAGGCTGGAGCAGAAGGTTATGGACGCAGCGGATGAGGATTCTTTTGCTGCGGTGACGGCGGAGAAGACGGGCTTGTCTCGGTCCGTGATTCAGAGTGCGATCAATCGGGATGAGTTTGCATCCCATGCGGTTAAGGATGCGCGCAATGCGGGTGAGTTGAATGCCACTAAGACCAATGAGATCATTAGGCTTGATTTGAATATTCAGGAGGACGTTCTGCCGCTGATCGCTGACAAGACCGTCAAGGAGACGCGGCGCATTGTGGCGGCGGCCTTGGAGGGCGGCCTGGAAGCTGCCATTGAAGCGAGCGAGCAGGTTGTGCCCTTGCCCCGCGAATACAGTCAAATGCTCTCTCCGATGAAGCGGGTCAACAAGTCGATCAGTCGCATTTTGGTCGAAGAGCTGTGCTACGAAGGTCCTGAGAAGCAGAAGATCAACAACGAGTTGATCTCCCTTAAGAACAATCTGCTGCAGTATTTCCGCATGGTTGGGATCGACGAAGAGTAGGGCTTTTGGGTTGTGTTGCGATGCGGAGGGAGAGTCTGCGGTGCCCGCGATCCTTCGCAAAGGGGACGGCATCGGTCCCCTTGTGCTTCGATTTCCGCTGCCGGTCGTTACTCCCGCGGGATCACTTCTAAATCGCGCACAACCGAGCCGCCTTTGATTTCTACGGTCTGCGGGGTGTAGTCAGCGCTGGGTTTGCCCTCGCGGTCGATTGCGGTCAGATTGTAGAGGCCGTCGGGCAGGTAGGAAATGGTGAAGCGGCCATTCATGATACTTCCGCATTGGCGGAAGGCCTCTTCGTCTTCTGCCGCATCAGCCCGGAAGAGGGCGGGGAAGACCATCATGGGTTGACCCTCGAATTGTCCTTCGATCGCACCGGAAGGCACCGAAAGGGGCAACATCGAATTGAGGCCGGGTGCGACATCGATCGCTTGTTGTTCGATTTGGGTCCAGCGGTTTGGACCGTATTGCAGGGACATGGGGCCGACTTCGGTCAATGCCAAAGTGTAGTGGCCCTCTGCGTCCGTTTCGTTGAGGGCGATGACCCCCATATCGTTCGAGCACCAAACCGCGATGTCTTCGATCGGTTTGCCACTCATGGTCACCGTGCCCGAGACGGTCGCGGTGGGTTCATCCAAAGCGTGCAGGGTGACCTCGGTGATCTCGCTGGGTTTTATGGCGAAGGCCTTGCGATGGAGTATCGTGGAGGCTTCGGTCAGATTTTGGGGAACCATTACCGTGTAGGACCCCGGTGCCAGGGGCCCGAAGGTCCCAGCCCAATCGGGGTCATGTTGGATGGGCCGCGCATAGGTGTTCGCCCCGTTCGCCTTGAAGACCTGCACACTTGTCGTCACCAATGGAGAGCCATCAACAGCCACCATGTTTACGCGTAGGGCGCCGGCTTGAACTGCGGTTAGGCGCTGGGTCGGCGGCGTGGTTCCAGGTTTGATCTCTAGTTGAGTCGCTTGTGCCAGTAGATAGCGTGGGGAGTCGATGCGAAGGTGATAGGTGCCCGGTCCGTCAGCTTCGAATCGAAAGTGGCCCGTTGCATTTGTGGTTGCCGCGCCGATGGCGCTTGTGAACCAATCCTCCTTCTTGCTGAGTCGAACGGTGAGCTCCGCAAGTCCTGTTCCATCGGTCAGGTGCACGGAGCCTTCGATGAAACGCGTACGGGCAAATGGAATGTTCAGATTGAGGTCCACCGTGCCCACATCGAATTCGATTTCCGGTGAGGATCGCATCGTGGTTGAAGTGGGCGTGGGCAAACCATTGGTTCGCCGGCCCGAATAGGCTATCGCGGTGTAGTGCCCAGGGAGAAGCTGGCCTTCGAATGCGCCGGTGTCGGGGTCGACGGCAAATGTGCCCTCCCCGCGTACGCCCATCATCGAGCGACGCGCGAAGGTTGGCATGTTGGGGTCCGGTTGCAGGATCGCCAAGCGAACGGGATCTGTCCATGCGGGGTCAACCCCGGTGACCGTGCCCCGCACCATGGGGGCGATGCGAACTTCGAGCTCGAGCGTTTCCCCCGATTCCAGCTGATCGACGGGCACACTTGCCTGGGCATACCAAAGGGCCTCGACGTTCAGATCCGTCCTTGGGAGAGCCCCAAAGGGGTTGTGCTGACAGTCGAGGAAGCGGAGCCGCTCTTCGGGATCCTTTTGCAGCTCATTTCTAAGTCGGCCTTTTGCACTGAGCGAGAGTGGACCGCTGGGAAGGCCAATGAATTCCACGAGGCCATGCTCGTCGGTGCGCAGGTTGAACAGCGCCTCCTTGCTGGTCCCTTTGTGTAATTGAATAGGCAAGCCATGGGCGGGCAGTCCTCTTGCGTCGGTGACCCTCACCTTCAGGACGCGACCGCGTTTGAGGTGGAATGTGTTTGGTTCCTTGGTGCCTATCAGCGGAGTGATGTCGCTCGAGCCTATCTTGAAGTCCAAGAATCCAGGGGCGTTGATTTCCAAGCCAAAGGGCGTGTCTGAAAGCGCTTGAAACAGGAATTGCCCAGCAGCGTCGGTGGTGCGCCTCTCCCGAGAAGTCCCACTGAGAGAGCCCGCCTGCCAGGCCAGGTCGGCCACCACTTCCGCACCCTCGATTGGTTGGTCCGCTCCATCGAGTACAACGCCCTGCAATTCCAAGCCCCGCATCATGGGGACGTCGATGACGACCCGTTCGCCAGGGCTCGGTTCGAAATGAAACCCAGGTTTGATTCGGAATGGCGCCAGGTTTTGGTGCTCTGACGTGGGCATGGAATGGCCCTCTGACCAGTCATAAGTACTCAAGCCTTGGAAGACAGCCTTTCCCTCGCGATTGAGCTTTTGCTCACGTTCGAAAGGGCTGCCTGAGAAAAAGCCGTTCTGGGAGGAGGAGCCGGTGGACGAAAGAGCTAGGACGTCGCCCTCCAGCGCTGCGATTTCGTCCTGGGTCGCGATGTCATCCAGGTCCAGCCGCAGCGTGACATGCGCGCCGACGCAGGCGGGCATTTCGAATTCTCCATCGCCAGGTTCCTCTTCACTTCCGACTTTGTATTCGAATTCCCCACCGGTGATGTACTGCCCATCCACCCTCAAACGGACCATGCTCACGTCCAGTGGGCGCGGCGTGCTGAATCGGCCGCTTGCATCGGGTGTTAAGCGGGTCACCTCACGCCACTTTCGCGCCCCAGGAAACCAACGGACCCACTCATTAGGATCGGTTTCCGACCCCTCGTCGCTGGACGGGACCCAGACTTCGACGGACACCTCCAAGACCTCATCGGAGGGCAGGTAGTGGTTGGGCACGACCCTACCCCGCAAAGGGTGTTCCTCATCCTGTGCAATCGGCGTAGCCCCGTCGGCTTCGACAGGTTGGCGTGCTTCAGCTTCCCCTGGGTCGATCTCCTGCAAGCTTGCGGGGGCCGGGGGCTCGGACGGTGGCGGCGATTCCGGCGCAGCCGTTTCCGGGATCGCGTCTTCCAGAGCTCCGTTGGAAGGTCGCACTATCCACAGCACCGAACCGAGAACCGCGAGGGCGAGAATCGCGAAGATCCAAGAGGAGCTGCCGGAATTGCCGGCGCTTGAGTGTCGAGACATGGAATTTTGTGGTGGAAAGCCGTCCGGGCACAATCGTGCCGGTGGCCTGGTGGGTTTGCAGGGGGGAGACCAGATAGAGCATAGTCTTTGGCGCCCAGGGGGTAACGGGAAGTTGGATAGCTCCGTGTGGTCCTCAAACCGCCTTGAAGTGGTGTCTCCGAACCTGGGTTGTTCTGCATTCCCAGGGCGCATCGAGCAGGGGTTGTGGGCGAAGGGGGGAGCGCTTTCGAACGCTTTCGCAGGGTATTCGGCCAACCGGATCGGAGCCTGTGGATGGGGGGGCGTAAGAGCATTGCATGGCATAGAATTTCTCTCCACTCCACAAATCTAGGGGAACCACCTATGCTTGGGTGGAAATCCTGGCCCCGTGGGGCGTAGGAGTTCGCCGGGCCGCCATTCGTGCTCTTGCTGCCGTCACAAGTCGGCTTGAGCAATCCCCCCCCCCCCAGAGTCTCTCGACCCTTATCTATGAAACTGCTCCCGCCCACTTTCTTTCCTTCCTTGTTGCTCGTTAGCCTTGCCACCTCTTGCACCATCGCCGAGGTGGACTCCCGGGAGGGTCCTCCCCGCATCGTTTCCCATGGCATGGTCGAAGGCCATGCGGCTTTTGGGATTTTGGCCGAGGAGCAGTTCTTGGACATTGATGTGTTCGATGGTACTAGCCAGGGGGCCTTCTTTGAATTGGGCCTTTGGAAGCTGTTGCGGTTGGAGTTGGGCTTTGCAGGGGCCTCCGCAAGTGTTGGACCCTTCCACCTTGGTCTCGGCGTGCTCTCCTACGAGCCGCGTGTGCCGTGCATGAATTCGGAGGAGGTTGAGGATGAGGTCGAAGCCTGCGATTCCAAAAGGTCGTGCTGCGACGGCGATTCCTGTAAGGAGGTCGATTCGGTCCCTGCGGAAAGTGAGGAGGTGGTCGAGTATCCAGATGATCCTGATCCTGAGGCAGATTCGATCTTCGAGGTGGATCCCGGTCAAGTCACCAAAGCATAGTTCGAATATAAGAACGCCGCCCCCGGTTTCCTTGCGGAGCCGGGGGCGGCGTTGTGTTTGGGCCAAAGCTTCTAGAGCTTCTAGCGTTCTTCGCTGCCGAAAGCGTAGGTCAGGCTGATCTCGCCTTCCTGTTCCTGGTACATGCTCATGCTGCGCTCGCCCCGATCGCGCACGGTGGTCTCGGACGCCGACAGTTTGCCTTGCAACTCAAAGGCAACGGGGTGCTTGCCTTCGATGGAGAAGTACAGCTTGCCCTTGAGCTCGACCTCGGCTTCGCCTTCCAGGGCGATGGGCAGGATGGGGGAGGATGCCGAACGCTCGCGACGTGCACGGCCACCACCGAATTGGCGCTCGGGCAGCTCGCCGGAGGCCTCGAATTTGACCTCGATCAGCGCGCACATTTCACCCTCGTGCTCGATTTCCAAGCTGGTGAGTTTGGCTTCGCCGACCCACTCGGCTTCCTTGAGGAATTGCCCGATGGCGGCATTGCCCCGGGATCTGCCGCGGCGGCCTTGCGGGGGACCGTCCTGCGGGAAACGATCATCGCCACGGCGTCGTCGACCTTGACCTTCGGGACGCGGGGCGCGGGCCGGCATGACTTGTCCGAGGGCCTTGCGTACCGCGTCCGCATCGAGTTCCCAGGTGGCGTCCACTTCCACCGCATCGGCCGGAAGTAGCACGTCCAGCGCGAGCACCATGGCTTGCTTCTTCATGAACTTTTCGTTCTCGGGGGCATCGCCTTCCACCACGGTGATGGCTTGCTCACCCTCATCATCCACTTGAATGTCGATCTTGAGGCCAGCCTCCGGCTGTGCTGGGTTGGCGGGTAGATCTTGTTCGCCGTCGGCGGTTTCAATCGAGCCGCCCAATTCTTCAAAGGTGCGAACGATGTGGGTCGGGATCCCTTCGCTGGTGGTCTTGTAGTCGTTGAGAACCACCGACTTCATGGTCGTCGTCGCACCGCCCAGGCCCGGCCCCCCAGGGCGGTCCATCGGTTCGCCATTGACCTTGAGTTCAAGGGCCACCGTTTCCAGTGAGAAGCTGGTCGAACGCTCCACGCGCAGAATCTGCAAAGCTTCGTAATCGGTTTTGAGGGTGACCCCATCGGTGGGGAGGGGCAAGAGCAGGGTGCTGGCGATGGCCAGGGAGCCAGGTAGGGCGGCGGAGAGCAGGTGGAGCATGATTCGGATCCTCTTGTGGGGGGGAGTGAATGGGTGTTTTTGCTGGAACCCATGGTGCCTGGGATAGTTCTGATAGAATGCGGAGCTGGCCCGGGATTTTAGACAAAGCAGATTCGTAGTCGAGCTCAACGCGGCAGGCTTTCGGGCCGAAGCGCCCAAACTGGCCCCAGGGGCCCGACTTCGGCCACTTCGGCCAGAAAGTTCGCAGTGCCGAGGTAGACATTTGGTGCTGCAAGGCCATGCTTGCCCCCTGAACCCGGAACCAGCCATGTCAGACCTAAGCAAAATCGAATCCGAACTCCGCGAACGCTCCTCCGGCCAATGCGAGCTCTGCACCGCCAACCCCGGCGCTAGCGTGCTGCAAGTGGAGCCCGTGGCGAAGGTGGACGCGGACCACAGCATCTGGATCTGCGAAACCTGCGGCCCCACGATCGAAGGCGGTGAGCTGAACGGTCAGGATTGGTTCTGCTTGCAGGATTCCATCTGGAGCGAAGTCCCCGCCATTCAGGTCGTCACCTGGCGCATGCTGCACCGCCTGGGCTCCGACAGTTGGGCCCAGGACTTGATCGAGCAGTGTTACATGGAAGACGACCAGCTGGAGTGGGCCAAGGCCGGCCTGCTCGCGACCTCGGATGACCCAGGAAGCACCACCGCGATCACCAAAGACAGCAACGGCAGCGAACTGCTCGAAGGCGACTCGGTCACCCTCATCAAAGCCCTCGACGTCAAGGGCGGCGGCTTCACCGCTAAGCGCGGAACCATGGTCAAGGGCATCCGCCTCACCGACGATCCCGAAAACGTGGAAGGCCGCGTGAATGGGATGGTGCTCGTGCTCAAGACCTGCTTCCTCAAGAAGGCCTAGGACTGCGGTCCCCGGTAGCGGCGAAGACGGTTGTGTGGTGCGGCCCCTATCTGCCATTTGCAGCTTTCGAGGCCCCATCTGCCGCAGCGCAATGAGAGATCGCCGCCCTGGCGGCGGCGCAGCGTCCCGAACCAGCACCCATCCGTAAGAAATCGATGGGAAGGGCGCCAGCTTTGGAGCTTCGGGATAGAATCATGCCGTACCCTGGGGGCGCGACGTATTGCGGCGTCCTGGGGGTTGCGGTGCCCCATGGTTTCAAACACTCACTCTTCACGGCTTCAGAATTTGACCGCTCGCATTATCAATGCGTCGCGTTCCAGCTTGTTCGCAGGGTTGGCGTCGAAGGGAGTGTTGGTCCTGTGCGCGACCTCTGCCGGTTTGGTGCTGCTAGCCCGGTCTTTGTTTGCCAGGGATCCACTGGCATGGTCGGGTGCGGGCTGGGCGCTTGGTTTGGGTTTGCTGGCGGTTTGCTGTTGGGCTGGGGCGCGTGCCTACGCCTTGGCCTTTGGTTCCTCCGATGCTGCGCTTTGGCTCGACCTGCGCGCTGGGGCCAGCGGGCAGGTGGTGACCGCTGCCGAGGTGACCGACGAGTCCGCTGCGGCGTGGTTGCAAGGTGCGACCCAACACGTTGCCGGTATTGAGGACCGGCCGGGCGTGGACTGGCGGCCCGTGTTGTCGCGCCTGGGCATTGCGGCGCTTTGCTTGATTGCGTGCGCCTGGGTTCCGGTGCGGCAGGTGGCAGAGAGCACTCAACTCGAAGGCCTATTCAGCGAACGCCTGCAGGATGTTGCGGAGAAGTTGAACGCGCTTGAGGAGCAGGTTGTTTTAGGCGAGGAGGAGCAAGCGGAGTTCGAGGAAACCCTGGAGCGCTTGGAGCAGGACGCGGCCGAGGATCCCGACTTGGAGGCCACCTACGAGGCCATCGACCGCATGGAGGATCAATTGCAGGAGCGTGCGGAGGAGGCCCAGGCCGCGGCGGAGGAAGCGGTGCGTAGTTTGGCGGAGGCGGAAGGCATGGCAGGTGCCGAGGAAGCTCCGACCGAGCAAGCCAGCGAGGCCATGGAAAAGGCATTGGCCAGCTCTTTGTCAAACATGTCCGAGCTCGGCTTGGCGCAGTTGGATCTGGAGGGTTTGGGTTTGGAAGCACTCGCTTCCGGTTCGTTGCCCGAGGGCGCACTCTCCGAACTGTCACCCGAGCAAATGGCGAAGCTCTCCAAGATGTTGCAGAAAGGTCTGGAGGGAGCCCTCAGCGAGTTGGCAGCAGCCGGGTTGTTGGATGCATCCGAGCTGGACTTCAATGCTCTCAAGTCGGCAGCGCAATTGGCCAAGCTCACCCCCGAGCAATTGGCCAAATTGCATTCGTGCCCCGACTGCGGCAAACCCGCGTCCGAGCAAAAACCAGGGGGCACCTGATCGGGCACCGGCGGCACATGAAGTGGCGCTGGGAGTTCCGCCGGAGGCGGAGCAGGACAAAAAGCTGGTGCGAGCACCGGGGTCGCCAAGGTCTCCGGGGCTGGTACCGGAGGTGTGCAACGCGGCCGTGGGGATGCGGATCTTTCCATTGGGGCCGCCAACGATCCATTTGCCGACCAAGGCTTTGAAGCCAAGCGCCTGACGCCCGCCGAATATGCCAGCTTGGAAAATTCGGTGCTGGTGGGCGTTGGTAGCGCGGCGCCCAAGGTATCCGGTTCTGGCGGCGAAGCTTCCGGTTCCTCATCCAGCGCAGCCTCCCAGGGCGCTTCCACCTGGAAGCGCCGCATCGAACCGCGTCACCGGCGCGCAGTATCCACATTCTTCGATCAGTAGCTTCCGCTCGAGACCTCGCCCATGACACCCACGGACCCCGAATCCCCGCAATCTGGCGCCGCGCTGCTAGCTCCCGACGTGGTAGCAGCCGCCCAAACCCGTGCCCAAGCCCTGGTCGACGGACTCGATGCCACAATCTTCGGACAACAGGATCTGACGCGCATGGTGGTGGTCGCCACCCTCGCCCGCGGTCATGTTTTGCTCGAAGGCCTGCCCGGATTGGGCAAGACCGAATTGGTCAAGGCCCTTGCGCGCCTACTCGGCTTGGAGTTTCGACGCTTGCAATTCACGCCGGACCTGTTGCCTGGGGACGTGACCGGAGGTCACATGTTGGAGCAGGACCCCGATGGTGGCGGCCGCAAGATGGTGTTTCACCCCGGCCCGGTTTTCACCAACGTGTTGCTGGCCGATGAGATCAACCGCGCATCCCCCAAGACTCAATCCTCCCTGTTGGAGGCGATGCAGGAGCGGTGCGTGACCGTGCTGGGGGAGACCCGCGAATTGCCTGCGCCATTCGTGGTACTCGCCACGCAAAACCCGATCGAGTTGGAAGGCACCTATCCCTTGCCCGAAGCCCAGCTCGACCGTTTCCTGTTCAAGGTCGACGTGCACCACGTGGATCGTGAGACCTTGGAGCGCATCATCACCGAACGCCGAGGAGGCCGTGCACCCGAATTGGATGCGGTGCTCGATGCGGCGTCCATGCAGGAACTCTTCGACGTGGTGGATGGAATTTTCCTGCCCAAGGCCGTGGCGTCCTGGTTGGCCCGCGTCTGCGCCGCCACGCACCCCACAAGCCCCGAAGCCCCCGAAGCGGTGCAGCAGTACGTGCGCTTCGGAGCTTCGCCGCGCGCCGCCATCGCCATGGCGGAAAGCGCCCGCGCCCACGCTCTTCTGGGTGGCAAACCCAATGTGGGTTTTGACGACGTGCGCGCC
>JAAETM010000007.1 GCA_024228395.1 bacterium
ATCCGCCCGGGTGATCAACGCGATCGCTCCGCGCTTTCTCAGTACCTTGGTGGTGACGCCGGTGGAGGGCACGCCCTTTTGGGAGCACAAGATGAATGGCGAGGTGGACGAAATGACACCCATCGAGCTGGCTCAGGAGCTGCGCACTTTCTTGACGAACTTGGACTTGAAGAGCACGATCTTCCGCTCCAACCATGCCAGCAACTATCTAGCGCTAAAGGGGACCTTGCCCAAGGACAAGGATGCATTGGTTGGTGTGCTGGATGAGGTGCTCGCCAATCCCCGCAAGGCGGCCTTCGTGCCCGAGTGGCTGCGGGCCCTGTAGGAGATCAAGAGCCTGCCCGAGGAAAGTACTCGACTTCCCTAGGATAATTGCTTGGTGCGCGAGTCCGGGGTCGTGTCGTACTCAAGATCCTTGCAGTCGATGTGCCCGTCTTGCTCGTCGAATACCAGGCAGGTATCGAGGGGTTTGGAGTATATGTGCAGGCTCACAGCAGGTTCGTCCAGAGTTCCAAGTTTGTGCACGCCATGTGCGCTGTCGACAGCGGCAACCGCAGGACCCGCAGGAATTACGATCCGGCCATGCACCCTGGGAAGCCAGGTCCGGTCACTGCCCATTTCGGTGCATGAGTTGCCATCCACGTAGCGGGTTTCTTCCAGGGCCCCCTTGAGGACCCGCACCCAACCGAGCTGCCGGTTGTGGTCGTGAACGGCGGTGCTCGAATTCGGTGGCCAGCAGAGCACGATCACATCAAAGGTACTGGAACGGTAGACCAAATTTCGCGTGTAGCGGTCCTTGCGAAAATGGAGCAGGGGCTGGATCTCGACGTCGGTGACGTTGGTCTCGCTCAGGAGTTGCGCCACCTTGCTGGGATCGAGGGGCGATTCTTCGAGCTTGGATAGCTCTGAAATGAGCTGTCCTAGGGCACTTGGAGGGTTCTGCATGGTGCTGAATCATCAAAAACGCGCTCGACGGCGCATTCTACCAGCAGTGTAGCACCTATTGTGTCCATATGGTCCCCATTCTGGTTCTGCGACCCACCGGAACATTTATCCCAGTGACCTTCCCCGTCGATATGTGCAGTATCCCCCCCGGATCCCCCCAACATGAGTCAACCCGAGCAGAACAGCCAATTCGATCCCAACGCACTTTCGGGGGTGATCGTGGCCGTACAAGGCTCCGACAAGCTTAGTTATGAGGGTACGTTGGTCCATTTCACTGGCGGTACCCTCAAGGTTCAATTCTGGGGAGACGTTCTGCCAGCCTTTGGGCTGACCCAACCCCTGTCCATTTTCATCAAGGGTCTCAATGTAGCACTCCCGGCCTTGCCGGCATGTGCCATGGAGCGCAATGAACTCCCTGGTGGGCGCGCCTATCGCTTTGCCTACACGCTGACCCCCGAGTTCCAAGGGTTGGTTCCCGAGGACCTGTGGATCCTATTCCCCTCACGAGCATCCCATCGGGTGAAGCCCACTCTGGATGCTCCGGTGGAAGTTCTACTGGGCACCATGGATGGTGAGGTCGATTTTGGTGCGGAATTGGTCGATGTGTCGACTTCTGGGGTGGGCCTCTTGGTTGAGCGTGACACCGAACTTGCGCTGCATGCGCTGCCGGTTCTGCGCATCCAACTCACTTTCCCTAAACTGCCTGGAAATGAGAATCAAGCCACTGTTTTTGGCCAGGTGATGTATCGACGCATGGATGGCCCCAAATTGCGTTGGGGTGTGAGCTTCGACCTGGAATTGGAACTTGAGACAGTTGGGCAAGATGCATTGATTCGCTACATCGTTGGTCAAGAACAGCACGAAGCTTGAGGTGGGACCCGGTTTGTGCCGAATTGGTATTCGTAGGAGTGAAGATGTGCGAAAAGTGGTGTTCAACCGGGCGCTGGCGCTAGGAATATGGGACTCGTATATGTAATCGAGGACGAACCAAGCCTGAGAAATGGCCTGGTTGAAGCCCTTGGGCGATTGCCCGGGGTGCAAGCCCATGGACTTGCTTTGGTACAGGATGGGGTAGACCTCTTGGAGGGCTATCCCCCGAGCCTCATTGTGACGGAGCTCAACCTGCCCGAACGGTGTGGGTTGGACATGCTCGCAGAGTTGGACGCACGTGGAATGGATGTTCCTATGGTCCTCATTTCCGGATGCCTGGAGGCCTATAGGGAGTACATTCCCGAGCGAGCCGGGCTCGTAGCCTTGGCCAAGCCGTTTGACTTCAACGTGCTGCTGCAACATGTGCAGCATGTCCTGGCACCGCCTTTGGCGGTGGAGGAGCCCATCGATGCCGCCCTTGGAATTGGTGAGTACCTGAAGCTGTCGTGCTTGGGCGATCATACGGTCGAAATTTTGGTGTTCTCCGACAACGCGAGCGAGGATTTGATCGGTCGCTTGGTCGTGCTTGGGGGCCAATTATGGAGTGCCCAAGATTCACATGGAATGGGTGCGGATGCATTCCTTCGACTGGCTTGTATTCCGATCGGTGGAGTGGCCTGCAATGGTCTGGAGCGCACTTCCCTGATGCGAAATGTATATACGGAATGGGATGCCCTGATTGCCCGGGCCGCTTCCTTGCGCGATGGATCCACCGCGAATCCCCAGTTTGGACTGAATCAGGATCAGCCCACCTTCCAGTTCGATCCTCCTGGGGCCTTCACCCCCCCCCAGCCACTCAAATGTGCACCGCAGGATGATGGGCCGGGTCCCTTGGTCATGCAGCCGATGGAGGGAAATACGCACACTCTTGCGGGTGGCCCTCAACCGACCCTAGAGGACTATTTGGCTGGAGCCAATGCCGCAGAAATGGCTGGGGCCAATGCAGAGGCACTCGCGCACTTGGAGCGCGCTATGGTGATCTATCCAGGCCATCCCGAAATACTGCTCTGGGCGCTGAGGCTGCGCGGCTAACTACAAATGAGTTCTGCGAAGGTTCAAGCTCGACAGGACAACAAGCAAGCTGGAACTTGCCATGGCAGCAGCTGCCCAATGGGGCTGCACCACCAGTCCGAAATGATTGCTCAGGACGCCAGCTGCGAGGGGCAATGCGATCACGTTGTACCCAAAGGCTAGGACCAGATTGCGATGAACCGTGCCCATGGTTTTCTTCGCAAGTCCTATGAGCACAGGCAGGCGGCTCAAGTCATCGTGCAGCAGGGCGCAATCCGCGGTATCCAGGGCGATGTCCGTGCCGCCCCCCATTGCGATTCCAACGTGAGCCGTGGCCAGGGCGGGAGCATCGTTGATGCCGTCGCCAACCATGGCGGTTTGGCGCCCGTTATCCTGCAAACTGTTTAGGGTGACGGCCTTGGCGTTGGGATCCATTCGACCTTGTGCATTGGTCAGGCCAAGCGAGGCTGCGACCCTTTCGACCACGGGGAAATCGTCCCCCGACAGTAGGATTGGTTCCACACTCATCTCCCGGAGTTTTTGCAGCACGGGTTTACTGGTTCCGCGCAGCTTGTCCGTGAAACCGAACACACCGGCCAGATGACCATCCTCTTCAATCAAGGAAACGGTGCCTTGCTCCTCTTGGACTGGACCGGCCAAATGGTGCATCAGGGATTGGTCGTGACCGCGGGCGGAAGCCCCGTTCCAGCTGCCAATCCAAAGGCGATGCCCATCGACAGTGCCTTGTACACCCTCGCCCGGACGCGCTTCGAAATCGGTCACTGCCATGGTCTCGATGTCGCGCGCAACGGCTGCGTCCACGATCGCGCGGGCCAGCGGTTGTTCGCTCAGGCGCTCGATGGATGCGGCGCGCTTGAGCAGGGCATCTACATCGTCGCTATCGCGGTGACCAATGATGTGCGTGAGTTTGGGTTTGCCTTCGCTGAGCGTCCCGGTCTTGTCGAAGGCCATGATATCGACCTTGGCCAAATGCTGCAGGGTTTCACCATTTCGAATCAGAATGCCCTCCTTGGCGGCCCGGCCACTGGCGACAACAACCGCCATGGGCGTGGCGAGACCGAGGGCGCAGGGGCATGCGATGACCAAAACGGCCACGGCATGCACGATGGCTGCGCGCAGATCCGCGTGGCCATACCACCACCAGGCGGAGGCCGCAGCGATGAGCAAGACCGTGGGGACAAAGACGGAGGCCACCCGGTCCACGATGCGCTGCACTGGCAGGCGGGATGACTGGGCTTGCTGAACGGCGGCGGCGATGCGGCCCAAGCTGGATTTGGCGCCGACTCCCGTGGCGCGCAGCGTAAGCGTTCCGTGTTTGTTCTGTGTACCGGCGCAAACCCGATCTCCAACCGTGCGCTCCATGGGCATGGACTCACCGGTGACCATGGACTCATCCAAAGTGGAGCGACCTTCCAAGATGACACCGTCGACCGGAAGGCTCTCGCCTGGTCGGATCCGTAGTTCATCGTCCAGGTGGATCGCGGCCAGGGGTACGACCTTCTCCTTGCCGTTTTTCAGTCGCGTGGCTGTTTTGGGTGCAAGGTCGAGCAGCTTGCGCACGCTGTTGGTGGCTGAGCGGCGCGCGTGGCCTTCCAAAACCCGTCCCAGTAGAACGAAGGCCAAGATCATGGCAGCGGAATGTACGTGATGGGTTAGTTCACCCAAGTAAGCAGGCCAAACCAAACCAGCGACTCCCGCGCTGAACGCCGCCCACACGCCCAGGGAAACCAAGGTGTTCATATCGGGGGCTAGCCGCTTGATTGCCGCGATGCCTTCCTTGAGCACCTCGTGTCCTGCGAAAATCGGAGCGGGCGCCGTGACCAAGACAGAGATGATGTGCGGTGCCCCCAAAAGCATGCTGCCCACGCCCGCTACCGAACATGCGGCTGCGATGGCCAGGTTTCGCTTTTGAAGTGCGAGGCTTGCCAGTTCCTTTTCTTCTTGGAACTCCAGGTCGGCTTCGATGGCGCGGGTTCCGAGCACTCCCTCGGGGGCGCTGAAGCCCTGGGATTCCAGGGCGGCGAGCAGGGAGCTTTCGTCCAGGCTTTCGCTCATTTGAATGGTCGCAGTGCGACTGCCAAAATGCACCTCGGCAAAGGTCACCCCCGGTAATTCAGAAAGGGTGCGCTGGACGGACTTAGCGCATCCCTGGCAGCTCATGCCAGCTACTGGGAATTGGGTTGTTTGCGGATCTTGCTTCATGGGGATCTGGGGCCGCTGCCCATGATAGGTCATTGGCACGACAGCCTCGACCGCAAGCTAGGCACTTTGTGTGGGAGGGCCTTTGCCCGCGCCTGTGGGGGTGCAATGCTCTGAACCGGTGACCCAATCGGCCGCTTTTTGGAATGAAAGCCCCTTCGGGGCTGGAATACACCCCATCGGATCTGCCAAATGGGCGGCATGAGCAGCAGATACGCAGCCGTCAAGGCCTACCACAACACAGAATTTCTTAACTCCAGGCCCGCCCGCCCGATCCGGATTCTCACCGAATATATCGAGCCAGAATCACGCTTTGAGGAGTTCAACATCCAGGACACATTGGTCGTATTCGGATCCGCACGGATCCTGTCGAGGGAGAACGCTCGGGCCGCATTAGAAGTGGCCAAGAAAGATGGCGGTGACGTTGCCAAGGCGGAACGGAACCTGGAGATGAGTCAGTACTACGAAGCGGCCCGCGAGTTGTCCCGCCGCCTAACCGAATGGTCCAAGACCCTGAAGGGATCCGCCAAGCGCTTCGTGATCTGTTCCGGGGGCGGCCCCGGCATCATGGAAGCCGCCAACCGCGGTGCGTCCGAAGCCAACGGGGAGAACATCGGCCTCAACATCTCTCTGCCCTTCGAACAAAACGACAACCCCTACATCACGCGCCGCTTGTCCCTGGAGTTCCATTACTTCTTCATGCGCAAGTTCTGGTTCAATTACCTGGCGAAAGCCATCATCGTGATGCCCGGCGGTTTCGGCACCCTGGATGAGTTCATGGAAACTGTGACTTTGATCCAAACTACCAAGATCAAAAAGAAGCTGCCCATGGTCCTGTTCGGAACCGAGTTCTGGAGCCGCATTCTGCACTTCGAACCCATGGCCGAGTACGGAACCATCAGCGCTGAAGACGTGGATCTATTCTTCAGAACCGACTCTGTCGACGAGGCCTTTGAGTACCTGACCACTGAACTCCTGAGGATCGAGGACGTGGAAGAGGAAGAGGAGGGCTGATCTCCTGAAGAGTTTCATGTCGAGAGAATCACGAGACCGTAAGTCCGTCTCGCTATACTGGGCGCCTATGGAGGAGCCGGTTGGTCCTGACTTTCGAGGATGGTTCCGTCTTGTCGATGCCCACGAGTTTGTGTCCGTGAGCGCCGGGCTAGTGGGTACCTGATGCGTTCCCATGCCAGAACACAATCCGCCGGTTCGCTGAGGGGCGGTTTGGTGTTGGGTCCCTCTATTCGGTCAAACCCAATGCTGTCCTTCCATAGTCAAGATCAGCTTCGCGCAGCAAGTATTCCCCCCTTCCGAAGTAGGACCCCGCGAATGGCTTGCCGGTTTCCGTATCGTAGAAAGTCACGTGCGGGTAACCTAGCCCTGGGATAGTGTGCTGCAACTCGAAAGTGCCTTGCCCCCTGAGGACGGTGGACGCGTTGCCACCTTTCGCTTGCTTGGTCGTGGATTGGCTTGTCGAGGTAGTTCCCAAGTACAGGGTGGCCTCAGGCCTCGATCGCAGATCGTAGGACCCACTCACCGTTAGATCGGCTCCTGCGGCAAAGAGCCCACCCCAGGAAGTCACCCGATCGATTGTGATGCGGTCGTCAAAGGGAAACTCGCTTGCTCCGATTTCGAATCCTACAGGGCGGGGACTCACCAACACCACGGTGTCAGGGGATTGACAAGCAACCGATGCGAACAGGGCCGGGATGATCAATAGCTGTTTCATGAGCCTAAACTCCTTGAATGAGGTCATGAGCGAATGGGATTGAATCAATGATACCTATTCCCTTACGGCCCAGAAGTTTCCAATTCCCTGCGAAAAGACCCTTGAGAGCACCCAGCCTCTGTCTGGACCGGATTTCGGGGCGAGGGACCATTTGGGGGGTGGTTTGGGGTACAAAAGGGGAGTCGTGGAAAGAATCTGAGCTGGGTCCAACAGATTGCTTTTCCGTGGCAAATCCCTGTGATGGAATCCACTAATACACACCCCGAATTAGAACGCCTGCTGACCCATCAGGATTGGTTGCGTTCGTTGGCTCGCCGATTGGTGGGGGACGCTGCTGCGGCTGAGGACCTGGTTCAGGAGACGTGGATTGCGGCGCTCAAGAGTCCTCCGGATCCGAACCGTCCGGCCAAACCCTGGTTGGCCGGGGTTGTGCGGCGTTTGGCGAGTATGCGGGCGCGGGGCGAAGGGCGCCGGGCGCGGCGTCAGACCGCGGTGGCGAAGCCTGATGTGTTGCCTTCGACCGCTGAATTGGTTGAGGAGGTGGACACCCAGCGGCGTTTGGTTGCGGAGGTCTTGGAGCTGTCCGAACCCTACCGCACCACGGTTATGCTGCGCTATTTCCAGAACATGAGTTCGGCTGAGATCTCCCGGCATCAAGGGGTTCCGCCGGGCACGGTGCGCTGGCGACTCAAACGTGGTTTGGATGAATTGCGAGATCGCCTGGATGAGTCCTTCGGCTCGCGGGATGAGTGGTGCATTGCCTTGTTGCCTTTGGCCAAGCTTGGCGTGGGTACGGGTGGTGCTAGCGTTGCCACAGGAGGTACCGTGGCTGGATCCATGGCCGTGCTTGCGAAAGTCGCTGCGGGGATTCTCGCGATTTGGGGCTTGTTCGAAATCCCGTCCCTCATGTCAGGCAAGACCGACCTTGTCTGGGCCGGTGACCCTTCTGCGGAATTGGTATCCTTGCAGCCTGAGGGGATCCCGGAGGACGATGCTTCGCAAGCTACCCAAATGGGCGACGTGATCGAGCGCAACTCCATCGCGCCCAATCACCGTCGCATACGGATCTTGGACGCCAATCGGGAGCCTTTGGTCGGCGTGCGCGTTGCTTTGAACGATGGTCGGGACATCTCGCCTTTGGCCTCTACAAATGAAGAGGGGCAGGTTGAATTTTTGACTACCCTGACCCGGGCCGACTTGTACATTCAGCAGGAAAGCAGCTTCTTGCAGCGCTTGCCGGTGGAGCTCACGGCCATGGAGATAGATGTGGTGTTGGCACGCGGCGCGCAGTTGACTGGTCGAGTCCTTGCGGGCGAAGGCGAACAGGTCGGCAGCGTGGCCCTGGGCGATTTGAGTTTGCGCTTGGACTCTGACCAGGTTCTGTGGGGCGGAGGAGTTTTGCCGAAGGGCATCGCAGCGCGCTTTGAAAGTGCGTCTTGGATCACGGCCATCACCGATGAGCTAGGAGCCTTCCACTTCGAAAACCTGCCACAGGACTGGAGCGGCAAATTGTGGTTACCGGCGGGCGTTGTGAGGCCCGGCGCCGATCGACGTGAGGCCGAGGGACGCTACATGTACTTTGATGCTCCGGTATCGGATTCCATGGTTTCGGTACGGCGTTTGCCTCGCTTGAAGGGGCGGGTTCTCGACCCTGGCGGCACGCCGGCATCGGGTGCACACGTTCTCTGCTGGGTGGATGGGGCCCAGGATCCAATCACCGGGTTGTCGGACGAACAAGGCCTTTTTGATGTGCAGTTGGATTCCGACGGGCACTCGGGCTTGCGGATTGAGTTGGCATCGGAACATGATCAATTCCGCTGGAATTTGGCATTTGCGGGGGGGCAAATCCCCTCCGGTTTCGACTTGGGGGAAGTGCGTTTGGCGCAAACCAAACTCACCCCGTTCCACGTGACCACATCAGAAGGTGTCGGCATTGCCGGGGCCCAGGTCGTTCAGGGTGGATCCATGCTGCCCGGAAAGCCCTCCGGCGAGGATGGTCGCGGGAGCATTCAACTGCCGAGCGAGACCGGCGAGTTGGCCGTTCAGGCATTCGGCTTCCGGCCGGGGAAACTCATTGCCGGCAACGGGTCCGAGGGAATGTATGCCGAGCTTGCCCCGGCAGCGATCGTCACCTGGCACGTCACAGATGAAAAAGGGCATTCGCTGGATGGCGTGACCTTGCGCGTGCGTGGAGGCCTTCGGCTATTTGCAGATGGCGAGCCCTACACCCCTTCGAGCTTGGATGCCGGACGGACACTGGGATATTTTGTCGGTGTGGGCTCCCTCCAGGATGAGCCCTTTGGGGACTTCCGTGCCAACGAAACGGGCCGTCTTCAGTTGTGCAATTTGACACCCGGAGCTTTGGTGTGGATCGACGTGCTCGACCAGGTGGGACACGTGATTCACTCACAGCGTTTGAGCACACTCGGTGAGGGAGAGCGCCGGAGCGAAACCATGATTGTTCCCGGGCATCTGCACAGCTTCCATGCCCTGGTCCATGATCGCGGCGACAATGTTTTGGTGGGTGTGGAGCTGGAACTTTCAGACCCAGAGGGGCGCAAGGTACAGGCTATGAGTGGCCTAGATGGCCAAGTATTGCTCGAGGATCTCGCGGGGGACCGCTATGACCTGACCGTGCGAAAGCGCGGCTATGTGGCCCAGACGATCTCGGGCCTGAGCTTCTCGGCCGGCAGGGGTTCCGCCGTGGACAAGCCCTACGAAATCGTTCTCGAGCGCGCTGCGGACTTGGCCATTTTGGTGAAGAGCGGAGCCAAGGTGCCGGTCTTCGGCGGGCGCATCGTGGCCCGTCGAATCCTCGATGGTAAAAAGTACGAGGCCGCTCCTTTGGGTTCTGCGGACCAGACCCTGGAGGACATGGATCAGGGTGAAGTCGAATTGACCCTCTTCCTGGGGGGCGTGCAGTACACGGACGTGGCGCAGCCGCACTTGGATGACTCGGTCGAATTCAGGGTGCCCGCCCACGGATCGGCCCAAGTGACTTGGAGTTTGCCTGAGACCCTGGACGGGGGGGCTGAATTGACCCTGGTGGCGGTCGCCTTGGATCTCGAGGGCAAGGCTCTGCAAGATCGGGCTCCGGTATACTTGCCGATTGGCAAACGTACCGGAAGTCAGGGGGTGAGCCACTTCCGGGCCTTGTTGCCCGGAGCCTATTCCATCGTTTTGGAGGTGCCGGGAGAGGTCGGTAAGGCGCCTTTGACAGCACCGGTTCCGGTTCAGGTCGCCCTTGGGGCGCCCGTCCGGGCCGAAGTGCGGCTCTAGCCAGACCCACAGCTTTCTTACGAGGCTTGGACACACGCTAACAGCCCTGGAGCGGATATGCTGTGCACCCCGGGAACCGACCCCGGCCTGTCATGGCGATCCTATCCCTAAAGAATGTGAGCAAGCGCTATCCCAGCCCCGAGGGCGGGATGGTTGAGATCTTGCGTGTGTCCAAGTTCGAACTGCACGAGGGGCAGGAGCTGGCCCTCGCTGGTTGCAGTGGTTCTGGCAAGACAACCCTACTTCACATCATTGCTGGCATCCTGGCGCCGGACGGTGGACAGGTTGAAATCGCTGGTGAGGACCTGACCAAGCTGTCGGAAGGCGCGCGCGATGTCTTGCGAGCCAACCGCCTCGGTTATGTGTATCAGACGTTCAATCTCTTGGGTGGTTATTCCGCCCTGGAAAACGTCGTGCTTGGAATGGCCTTTGGTAAGGGTCCAGATACGGCGTTTGCCAGGCAATTGTTGGAGCGCTTGGGGCTTGGAGATCGATTGTACCATCGCCCCCACCAACTGTCCGTGGGGCAGCAGCAGCGCGTCGCTTTGGCCCGCGCCCTGGCCAATCGCCCGAGATTGGTTCTGGCGGATGAGCCCACGGGGAATTTGGACCCGGAGAGTTCCCAGGAGGCGTTGGAATTGATCCGTAGCATGTGCAGGGAAAGCGGTGCGGCCCTCATGCTGGTGAGTCACGATCCCAACATCCTGGCCCAATTCGACGAGGTCATGGACTTTTCTGATCTGAACAAAGCGGTAGGATTGTTGTCATGAGGGTCCCGATCTTGACCATGCTGCGCATTGCCCTGCGTTCGTTAAAGCAGCACGCATTGTCGACCACGGTCACGGTGGCTTCAGCTGCCCTGGCCTGCGGTTTGGTGATGGCCGTCTTTGCCGTTGCCACCCAAAGCACCCAGGCCTTCCAAGGAGGCGCCCTTGGTTTTGATGCGGTCTTGGGAGCACGCGGCAGTTCCACCCAGTTGGTATTGAACACCGTCTATCACTTGGAGACTTCTCCGGGCAACATCCCGTGGATGATGTACTACGAGATATCCTTGGATCCGCGCGTGGAAGAGGCCTACCCCTATGTGGTCGGTGACAACTACCGTGGATTCCGTATCGTAGGCACCGAGCCCGAGCTGTTTGATGAGTATCTGATCGACGACAAGAGCCCCTTCGAGTTTGTGGGCCACGGAGAAATATTCGACCCGAGTTTGCGGCAGGCAATCGTAGGTTCGGTGGTGGCCCAAGAGACGGGATTGAAGCGCGGGGATTCACTCAACCCGACCCACCAACTGGCGGAGCATGGCGATCATACGCACGATGAGGACTACGTGGTCGTCGGCGTCCTGAAAGCGACGAATACCCCTGTGGACCGGGTTATCTGGATCCCCATGGAAGGCATGTGGCGCATGGAAGGACATTTCTTGCGCGGTGCTGGTGAGGACTATCAGGCCATGCCCGACGAGTACATTCCCGACGAGCACAAAGAAGTGAGCGCGGTCATGCTGCGTCTTAAGAAGACCAGTTCCGGGCTTGCGCTTCAGAACCTGTACAACAAAAAGGACAAGCGGGCAACCCTTGCTTGGCCGGTTGCCGCGGAAGTTCAGCGCCTCTTCCAGCGCTTGGGATGGGTGAACAAGGTGCTGACATTGGTGGCCTATCTGGTCATGTTTGTGGCTGCAGGATCCCTATTGGCCAGTCTGTACAACACCATGAATGAGAGGCGCCGCGAGTTCGCCATCCTGCGTTCCTTGGGCGCGCGGCGCAGCACACTGCTGGGGATCATTGTGATTGAGTCGACCCTAATTGCTACTTTGGGCGCCCTTTTCGGTTTCGCCGTGTACTATGGGATCCTCTCTGTGGCAGCCAACGTGATCCGCCAGGAAACGGGGGTGGTCATGGACCGGAACGCCATGCACCCCGCGCTTGCTTGGGCTCCGATTGGCATGGTCGTTGTGGGCGCCATAGCTGGCTGCATACCTGCAATCAAAGCCTATTCAACGGATGTGGCCCGCGTATTGTCGGAGAGTGCGGCTTGATGAAGTCGATTCTTATTGGAGCCTTGGCTTTGCTGAGTGCCTGTGATGGATCCATCCCTGAGCTGGGTCCCAAGGACTTGGCCTTTGAGGGGGCAGCCATCGACAGTGCGCCTGAGAAGAAGGTGGGTGAAGAGGGGGTCGTCAAGGTTCCTGTCATAGTCAACAGCTTCCGCAAGCTCGGGTTCCCCGACATCAGTTTGGAGGAGTTGGGCGATGAGGGGATTGAAGATTTGCTTGACGCGCTGCTCTACCCGGACGACTACACCGAGGAAGAGTTGGCTTTTCCCGATCACCTAAAAGCTCTGGATGACACCAAGGTTTCCCTTCGTGGATACATGATTCCGAGTGTGCAGAAGGATGGCGTTGTGACCGAATTCTTGTTGGTCGCAGACCTGTTGAGTTGCTGCTTTGGCGGCGCTCCCCAACCGGATCAATGGGTGCGAGTGGTCATGGACGAGGGCCACTCCACTGAGTACTTCGCTTTCATTCCGATTCGCGTGAACGGGCGCTTTTGGCTGCAGGTGATCGAGGACGAAGCTGGTTATGCGGCGGGTTGCTTCCACATCGACGCTGTTGAGGTTGAGCGGGAACCCTAGGCGGGGAGGGGGTGGACATGTCCAGAAGTTCGACCAGAAGAACACAACGCGCTGGCCGCAAGGCACCTGCGGATGACTGCAAGGGGTTGCCCGATGCTCAAGCACTCTTGGTGCGCGTGGGGCAGGTTTTGCATTCCTACGGTACGCCTTCGCATCGCATGGAACGATTGTTGGGTCGCATTGCAAAGTTTCTTGGAATCACATCCCAAGTGCTTTCGACTCCTACATCGTTGATGTTGTCTATAGAGCAAAACGGTGATGAACGCACCATGCTGTTGCGTGTTTCACCGGGAAATGTGGACTTGGGCAAGTTGGTTGAGTTGGATGAGTTGCTCGAGGCTCTGGAGGATGGGCACATCGGTGTTCGGGAGGCATGCAAGCGTCTGGAGGCTGTTGCGGACTCGCCAGGTCGTTTTGGCCCGGTTCCACATGCCCTGGCATTTTCGGCCGCTTCCGGCAGCGCCGCAGTGTTCTTGGGTGGTGGAATGGGTGAGTTCTTAGCTGCCATGGTCTTGGGGCTTCTGATTTTTGTTGGTGGTTGGGTAGCCGGAAAAATACCGCGTGAGATCGAAGTCACTGAAGCATTGCTCGCCTTTGGTTCCGCTTCCGCAGCCCTCCTCTGGACCCGCTTCGTAACGCCGATTGATTACTCCAAGGTGACCATGGCCTCTTTGATCATTCTGATCCCAGGCTTGTCCCTAACAGTCGCCATGCTAGAGCTCACCACAAATCACCTATCATCGGGTGTGGCGCGACTGGCGGGTGCGGGGGCAACCTTGCTGACGATATTCCTGGGTGTGGCCCTGGCCTGGAAGTTGGGTGACTCGTTGAGCATTCCGTTGCATGAATCTGTACCGATGGCCGCCCAATGGAAATGGAGCATCATGGCCACGGCGCCATTGAGCTTTGCAGTGTTGTTCCAAGTGCGCCTGCGCGAATGGTGGGTTGTGTATTTGGCGGCTGTCGCGGGGTTCGTCGGCGTGACCTTAGGCGGGGCCTGGCTGGGTGAAGACCTGGGCCCTTTCCTAGGCGCGTTCGCTGTCGGCATCGTGGGAAACGTGTATGCCAGATTCCTGGATCGTCCAGCATCGGTGGCCCAAATGCCGGGTATGCTGATCCTGGTCCCGGGAACCGTGGGTTACAGCAGTTTGATCGGGTTCTTGGCTGCGGAGCCCATGGAAGGCACGGCTTTGGCCTTCCGCACGGCTTTGGTGGGATCTGCATTGGTGGGTGGATTGTTGGCAGCCAACGCCCTCGTTCCCCCCCGTCGAACCCTGTAGGGATCAATTCTGCCAAGTGACAGAATAGCCGTGGGCCAATGATGTATGCTGGCGCTATGGCAGATCAAGTGGACTATGAAATTCTGGGTGATGACGCCCAGGCGGTTGTAATTAGGTTGGACCCTCGTGAGGCGGTGCGGGCGGAACCTGGCGCTTTCATGTGGATGGAAGATGGCATCGAGATGTCAACCTCCACGGGGGGGGGACTCATGAGCGGCTTGAAGCGCAAGCTCGCCGGCGAGAGTTTCTTCATGACCACCTTCGAGAATGAAGGGCACGACGTGCGCAAGGTGGCTTTTGCTGGGGACTTCCCAGGCAAGATCATTCCAATGGACCTGTCCAACGGGGATATGCTGTGCCAGCGGGACGCGTACCTGTGTTCTGCAAATGGCATTGAAGTGACCGTGGCTTTCACCAAGCGTTTCGGCGCTGGATTTCTGGGCGGCGAGGGCTTTTTCCTGCAGCGTCTTTCAGGCAATGGTCTGGCGTTCGTGCACGCCGGCGGGTACATCATTGAGCATGAGCTGGGTCGCGGTGAGTCGATTCGCGTGGACACGGGATGCTTGGTGGCTTTCGATCCTTCGGTGGACTACGACATCCGCATGGTCAAGGGGGTCAAGTCCATGTTGTTTGGAGGCGAGGGTTTGTTCTATGCGCACATGACTGGACCTGGAAGGGTATGGATCCAAACGACACCATTCTCGCGCTTTGCTGGCAAAGTGCTGAGCGCATCAGGTGGCGGCAAGGGTGAGGTGCGCCGTGGACTTGGTCTGGGTATGCTGGGTGGTTTGATCAATGGAGATTGATCCAGACAACAGCACAAAATAAAAGCGCGCCGTTGGTTTCGAACCAGCGGCGCGCGTGTGTTGCACGTGTCTGCCTCAACGTTGCGTGCGCCAAGAAAGCTTGGTGGAGGAGTAAAGATGACCTGACTATGTAATCAACTAGCCAACAGAGGCAGGACATCCTAAACCTCCTTTGGAATCCTGCGGGTGCCAATCCCGCCCGGAAAGGCTGGCCCCCATCCGGAAGTGAGTCTTGCGTGGGTCTGGGGTAACCCGGCCTGCGAAGCGTAGACAGCGAGTCTGTAGGCCGTGTGATAGAGCCTCGAAATGAGTTTCTCGTGGGAGCCGACACCGTGCAATGCGTGGA
>JAAETM010000008.1 GCA_024228395.1 bacterium
TCATCGGATCCACATCGGTTCCCTGAAGTGGGCAACTGACCTTACGGCAAGTCTCCCAGAGTGGGTGGCTGGTGCGCTGGAGGAATGTGCCAAGGATGCGGCGACCCCGATCCTGATCGTGGTGGATGGGCAAGTCCAGGCCCTGGCTGCCATTGGTGACCGCGTTCACGATAACTCCCCAGCAAGTGTGGCCAGGCTCCAGGCCGCGGGCTGGAAGACCTGCCTGCTCTCGGGCGATCACCCTCCCGTGGTGGAAGCGGTTGCCTCGCAGGTGGGCATTCCCGCGGAGTTGGCCATGGGCAGCGTGACGCCGGAAGCCAAACTGGCTGCGGTGCGGGAAGCCCGGGATTCGGGGACTGTGGTTATGGTCGGTGATGGGGTGAACGATGCGGCCGCCCTCTCAGCTGCGGACTGTGGAATCGCCGTGCACGGTGGAGCGGAGGCTAGCCTGCGAGCGGCTGACATCTACCTGAGCCACCCGGGCCTGGACCCCCTAGTGCACCTGCTAGCCGGGGCTAGGCGCACTCTTAGCGTAGTGCGCCGCAACTTCGCCGCATCGCTGATGTACAATGCGATCACGGCATGTGGCGCCATGATGGGCTGGATTCACCCCCTGCTCGCAGCCGCCCTGATGCCTCTGAGTTCACTGACGGTAGTAACCCTGTCCTACCGCTCCCGCACCTTCGACCCGCCCAGATAACTGGACCCTTTCTCCCATGGACATCCTGTACATCGCCATTCCTATGGCCTTGGGCATCGCGGCCTTCTTTGTGCTCGCGTTTCTGTGGTCAGTCCGCAATGGACAATTGGATGACCTGGAAACGCCTGCCGTTCGAATGCTGTTTGATGACGAGCCCTATTTGGGCAGAAGGGATTCTGAGCAAGAGGAAAGCGAGCAAGAAGCGAAGTGAGCACGCAACGCCGCAATACCGAACCGCGAACTTCATCACGTTTCTTGGAAGTTTCGCACCCGGTACGTTCCTGACAAGAGAAGTGACGACAATCGCGGCTCGGTATCGCGGCGAACAGTTTCGCGCACCCTAAAAGCGAGCGCTCAGTCCATTGGACGTGTTCGAATTCGGCGAATCCCGATGCCAAAGCTGAAAGTGCCACAACTCGCCAGCCATGATCGTGGAGTATCCTGCGATGGGGAGTGCGGCAGGCACGTCGAAGCCGGTGCCACTCGTGGAGGTACCTACCAAATTATTGAGCACCCCAGCCGAGTCGAACCTGCCCAGGGAATTCATGTTGGTGTTGGAAATGTTGTAGCGCCCGGCCGAGTATTGCCCAGACATCGCGAGGCAGAGAATGCCCTGACCTAGGGCCGGTGAGTATTCGGTGTGAGTTGTCGGAGCCACCAAAAAGTAGCCGAATTGATTGGGAGGCCCACCGGTAGCTTCCAGGTGTAGGGAATTCCCTTGCCAAGAGCCTGCGATAGAGACGGAGGTGCCGGACGAATTAACGTTGCCCGGATTGCAGAAGGGGAAAACAGTGGGCAGGTTGTCAACCCTCGAAACATATCTCCCCCATGCATTGGCTATTTGGCTCCAGGTGACATTGACCGGATCGTAGACGAAGCAACCGGCTTCAGTGATGAACAGGTTTCCATTGTCCAGTTCTTGCACGCCCCTCGGGAGGCTGTTGTTCTGACCAAAACTTGCATAGTTAAGGAAACTGACTTGCTGCCCAGTGACCTTGTCGAATTCGTAGAGGCCATGGTTCAGAGAATCACCACACACCAGCACATTTCCGTTAGAGGCTTTGATCGAGATCTGCCTTGGTTTGTGGAGTTCACCACTACCCCCTCCTTGGTAAAAAGTGATCGGCGGGGCTCCACTTGCTGGATCGACAAACAGGATACGGTCATTGTCAAAATCCGAAACCAATAGCCCAGGCGTTCCAAGGTAGTTGAAGCTCTGAACATCCCAGGGCCGGCCATTGAGCGGTATGGTGGACACGAGGTTCAGATTCATGTCCAGTTCCAGCAATGCTGTTCCGGGCGCACCGAAGTTTGAGCCGTAGTGTGCGACCCAGACAGACGATCCGATGACTTCAATGCCCCGGACCCTGTCGAGGGGGGTCGGCGCCTCACCCAAATAGGTCGTACCATCCGCCGAAAAGCGAAAAATCGTGGCGGCGAACCAATCACTGATTAGAAAGTCCCCGTTGCTAGCGACTTTTACTTGGCTCTTCCCGGAATTTGGTGGCTTTCCCCTTTGGGCCGCAATTCCAGCTTTCCGCAGAAGAATAGGATCCGCGTCCTGTAGTTGGCAAAGTTTCGGAATCCCCGGGCTGCGGCTTTCACTGATTGGATTCGACTGTTGAAGCCTTCGGCGGGCCCGTTGCTGATCCGGTATTTGAAA
>JAAETM010000009.1 GCA_024228395.1 bacterium
CGTGGGCATACCTTCGGTGGGCATGTGGCGAATATTGTCGGAAGTATCCCAAAGTTCGCGCTGGAGTTGGTCTCGTCTGCTGGCATTGGAAAGGCTGCGGTAGTTGTAGGCAAGAAGGGTGGTCAGGAGGCGACCAGGGCTCTAATCAGGCAGGTCACGCGGGAGGCATCTGGGCACGCTGTGAAGAAGGCTACGCTGGCCGCGATGAAGCGGAAGGCAATGCTAGAGTCCACCAAGCGGCGAGCGGCTGCAAAGGTTGGGCGGGCGTGGGCAACCAAGTCTGTGGCTGGCAAGGTGGGGCGAGGAGCGGTGAAGGCAACGGCCTTAGTCGCAGGCATGGAGTTCAACTCCCAGCTGGCTGCAAGAGCGCTCGGTATGGAGAGCCCCGGTGGTATCGTGAGCGCGGCGGCAGCGAGTAAAGCCCTTGGCCGCGTCGAATGGAACAAGGATGAGTTCGGTCGGTTCCAGGTGGCTATGGATCAGGCGATCCCTGGGACGCTGGAGCTTCTACCTCAAGGCTTCGTTGACGCATTCATCGAGGTGGGATCTGAACTCAGTGGCGGCGTTCTACTTAAGGGTGCGAAAGGCGCGTTCGCCAAGGCTGGCATCAAGCATGGCATCAAGGATATCCCTCTCGTCAACATGCTCCACGGGATGCAGATGAAGGCAGCGGAGAAGTGGCTCGGGAAGGGCGGCAAGCACACGATGGAGGCTCTTCTTGAGATTGCCGAAAGGGGCAAGTTCCATGGCGTGATGGGCGAGTACCTGGAAGAAAGGGCTGGCGCTATGGGTCGTGCAACTGTCGGCCTGATCCCTGGCTGGGAGGATGACTTCGCTGGTTTCGATGACGTGTTCCCTGGGGTGATTGACTCAGCCGCCGAGTTGACAGCGTTCTCTGTTATCCCGATTGGTGCCGCAGGGATTGGTGCTGCTAACGAGATCCGTATCCGCCATGCAGAAAAGAACATGAGTCAGTCGGAGATCCTGCTATCCCGTGCGGTGCGCGAGGCTAAGAGGGCGCAGGGTGAGGCTGGGAC
>JAAETM010000010.1 GCA_024228395.1 bacterium
CACATAGGGACGCCTATCGGCGCATATACCTTAGTGTGGCTACGTTCTGAGCTCTTGGGGGCTCCCACTCCGCCACACATCGGAGCACGCTCCTCACTTAGGGAGTTCCAGGGAACACGCTTCCCCATGTTCCGTTCGGGTCCCCCTCTCTCCACCTCCCTCTCCACCTAGCTAGTCGCCACCACACCCTACTCTCTACCCTTCACTCCTATACACCCTCGTACACTTACCAGCTAGTCGGTCTATCCTTTTCAGCTAAGTGGGTACGTAGCTTTGATGCTATCTCGCCAAGCTTCTAAACCGTCTCGATAGCCTACCCGTCAATGCTCCGCCGTTGTGTTTCGCCTACTTTGTCGACCTCGTCTCTCCAACGGTCACTCACTGATCAATGGTCGTCCGACCTGCTGCAACCACGCTTTAGGACACTGCCAGGGCCATATGCACCCGACTAACTCCACAACCAACCCCTCACCTAATCCACACACCACCTGGATTTTTCTTCACCCGCGCCGCGAGAGCTATTCTCAAGTTTCCTTCCTAGCGAATAGCGACCCCCTTTTAGGTGGGTATCCTCTCATCGTCGCGCGACACTGAATGAGTCTGTAACCTTGATCCTTTGGTTGGGTGCCCGTGTAGATTCTCCCCGCCTCGGCTTCCGAGTCTCAGGATAACGTCCCATTTCAAATTGTCCATTCTTGTCAACCCCCTCGCCGCCATCGATTGCCCTATCCCCTTGCAGGCCAGAGGATAACGATTTCAAAATAGTTGGTCCTTTGCGACTTCCCACCTCTATTGAGATCCATTCTCATCCCCTCATTATGGGATTATCGTACCTTTTTCTATGATTTTGGTACGTTATCACTACCATCTAGTCGATATATATCGTATGATATCAGGGCAGAGGCAATCCCGCTTCCACCTTCCAGACCCCTTTCCCAAGGATTCCGCCATGAAAACTCTCCTCCTCAAAAACGACTTCCACGACACCGAAACCCGCACCCGCATCGATATACCCCTAACCGCTCGCCGCCTCCAGGCTATCCGCTCCCGTCTCTGTGGTGTACGCGATTGTGCTTGCGCCCAAGACCATCTCGGAACCCGAGGTCAAGTCCCCTCTCCCGCCTATCTGGCTCTTAACCTGGAGGCCATAAGCCTTGTACTCACGTTCTAACCCCATGAAATACAAAGCAACCAAATCCCCCGTCATCCTACCCACCGATCTCGGTTTCATCCGCCTCGAAAAGGACCAGACCATTGACGTGACAGGACCTATCGACGGCGAGCACCTCCTAATCCACGATGAGCACGATTACGACAGGCACGCCACTTGGTTCCGTTGGCCCCGTTATCAAGGCGACCTCGTAGCCCTTGGCCCGTCCGCCTTCGACCTATAGCCCCCACCAAACCCCATGAAATACAGCAAAGCTGAAGCCCTGCTTGAGGCCCTTTCCCAAGACGAACTCCAGGATGAGTTCTATTCCATCCGCACCCCTTCGGGCCACACCCTTCCCGAACTAGACCCCTCTGAAGATTTAGTTGCGATTATCGGCTATTGGTCCCACATGGACGATACCTCGATCACGCTCCCCTCTGGCCGCATCCTCAAGCCCCAGGAGGCTACCCAATATCCCGCCCCTGTCGTCACTCATCCCGTCTTTAAAGCCCCCCGCATATCTGTAACCTTTGAGTCCCGGCAAGTAGGCCCCGATGCCTTCACTTTCCGATTTAGCGGGACTGTTTTTGGCAAGACTTTCAAAAATCGCAAGACGTCTTTTCCTTTCTTTCGGTTCCATCAAGAGCGCGAAACGCAAAGGCTAGAATCCCTAGCCTGGAACGATCTCGACCTATCCGGAGCCCTATCCTCGGCAGGCCGCAAAGCCCTAGCCCCGGCACTTGCCGCTATTTATAGGGAGCTCCTGTAATGACCCTCAAAACCCTCAAGCAAGCCCTACTAGCCGGCTTTTGGTGCATTTTATGTCCAGCTTATGGCCGCGAGCAACTCCGCAAGATCCAACCGGAGGATAAATAGCTGTGCAGCGCCAACCCACCCCCGAATCCCTATCGGACGCCCTTGGCCTAGCCCATGGATTCGCCGCAGACCACGACCCCAGCCAGATCCCCGGCAACCCGAGCGCCAAACTATCCCTTGTCCTTGACTGCCAACCCCTTGAAGTCCCCGCGTCTTGTGTGCTGGCCTACTTCGACGGCCTCCAGGACGGTCGAGATTACCGCCGCAAAATCGATACCCTAGGCACCTAACCACCCCCCACGCAACCCCAGCCCCGGCAGCCTCCCCAGGTTCCGGGGCTTACTTGGTGTCGGGCAGCCACTCGGGCAGCCCCCAACCCCTAACATCAACCAATGTCAAACTTCGATTATGAGGCAGCTTGGACGCAATGCGCCCGTCCCCTTATGAAGTCCACCTTTTCTGGCTCGCTTGCCTACCTACGGAGCCAAGTAGGTGCAAGGACAAGCGACTTAAAACAGGGCAAGGGCCTATCTATCCCGATCCCCGACGACCTATTGACCCGCTTTAGGGATATAGATACACGTACTCTAGCTATTGCGTCCAGAGTTTTCCATCGCTACGGGCATTGGGCTCCGAAAGGAACAAGCGTTCGAGGTTCCTGGCAATTCTCCAATATGGCCGACCAAATTCTCCGGGAACGCCTTGGAATGCTTCCGAGGACTGCACACGTAAACGGTAACTCTGTCCAACTTCATGAGGGCGTACTTCGGGTATGCCTATCAACCCGACATGTTTGGTTATGGACCGCTGTAGCTATCGCCAGCGCGGACGCGCTAAAAGTTTGCCAAGCCCTAAAAACTACTGAAGAGACCCATAAAGAACAGGCACTAAAGCTGCGCGACACACTACTAGAGTCCGAACCCGAAACCCTCGCAGCCCTTATCGACACTTCCCGCTTTATTGTCGCGACACTTCCCAGAGCATAACCCCCAACCCTTCCCGACTATGAGAGACCGAATCACAATCGAACAAGTACACCAACAAGCCGAGCGCTTATCTAAAGCACTTGCCGCAATCACCCGTCAACCCCAGCCGATCACAATCGAGCCAGGATCCAAGGTCAACGGCATCACCTGGAAGGTCTATACCCATCAATTAGGGCACAGCTTCCCCACCGTTCGGACCTACGGCGGCTCTATAGGCATGACAGCCCGAGAAGCCTACAACTATCTCTGGCATCAAAGCACCGCCCTTGAATCGGCAACGTATATCGTGCAGCAAAACACACGCAAGGCGACCAAACCAAACTAGCACTATGGGATACACACACTACCTCAATCCAACCCGCTCCCTTACCGACACTGAGTGGACTAAGTTCACCAAACACGCTCAAGGTATTTTCAACCTGGCCCAAGTGGCCATTGGGGACTGGGCCGGAGGCGATGACGGCCCCGAAATCACTGATAGCGAAGTTAGCTTTAACGGCTATCTAGACGACTCCTGCGAAACTTGCGCAATCCACAAACACCCGGAGCCTTTCTTCTGCAAAACAAACCATCGACCTTATGACTCTATAGTCGGGGCGATTTATCTCGCCTATGAAGCCATACACGGCGGCAACATTGTTACCTCAGATGGAGATATGGATGGCGCAGATTGGGAGGACGCCAGGGCCATAATCGCCAATCTCATTGCTAATGAAACAGCCTAGACCTACCCCCTACCTGCTCGGCCTAGCCCTTTGGTGTGCCTGGTTCGCAGCATTCGCCTAGACCCCAAACCCCCGCCCCGACCCTCGAAAGAGGCAAGGGGCATCCCCCGTCCCCCGGAGCGCCAGCCCCCTAATCCTAAAAGGAAGCCCGTTCCCCAACCCCAAAACCAACCATGACCAGTAAAACACCCAACAAAGGGAAGCCCAGAACCTCTCATCCCGACTTC
>JAAETM010000011.1 GCA_024228395.1 bacterium
ACTTGCCCGGAATCGGTAAAGGCGCCCGCCCCATCGTTCAGGTAGATTCGGTTCCCCTGGCCTTGGTCGTTTCCAACAGCGAGATCGAGATCGCCGTCTCCGTCCACATCGCCCAGAGATACGGAATTGGTACTACTGCTGCCGAGGGCTTGCCCGGAATCGGTAAAGGCACCCACCCCATCGTTCAGGTAGATTCGATTCCCCTGGCCGAAGTTCCCGACAGCGAGGTCGAGGTCGCCATCACCGTCCACATCGCCCAGAACTACAGAAACGCTGTAACCGTTGCTGAGGGCTTGCCCTGAATCGGTGAAGGCGCCCGCCCCGTCGTTCAGGTAGATTCGGTTCCCCTGGCCGGAGTTCCCGACAGCGAGGTCGAGGTCGCCGTCACCGTCCACATCCCCCAAGGCTATGGAAATGCTGTTACCGCTGCCGAGGGCTTGCCCTGAATCGGTAAAGGTGCCCGCCCCAGCGTTCAGGTAGATGCGGTTCGCCGAGCCGTCGTTCCCGACAGCGAGGTCGAGATCCCCGTCTCCGTCCACATCGCCCAGAGCTACGGAAACGCTGACCGCACTGCCGAGGGCTTGCCCGGAACTCAAGAAGGCAGGGGTTAGGTCGAGAGGTGTAGAGCTCACGGCATCAACCCCGCCGAGTCCCTCGATAGCATCCAAGGCCATGGAACCACTCACGTCCACTCCCGAAGTAGAGTTTGGGCTAGCTACCCCAGCATAGGTTCCCCGTGACTTGAGACTTGGCGAAGCACCGAGCGTCACCGTGACCTCATCGGCTTCTGGCCCCGCGGCAACCGTAGCTCCCGCGCCAAACGAATCGCTAGCAACCGGAAGCTCGAGATCGCTCCCACCAGCGGCGTTCACGACAACGGCCTGATTGAACGGAACAATGACCTGGTCTCCGGCATCGCAAGAGGCGTTACCGTTGATGTCCAAGAACCATGCCAGCCCAGACACCATGGGGGGATTGATACAGTTTGCAGCAACTCCCGTCACATCGGCTCCCGCGAGCGTGCCACTTCCAGCCGTAATGGTGCAAATCTGCCCCGCCGGCTGGGTAAGAACCGTCACGTCAAAAATGGAACCATCCGCCAAAGCGGTAGCGAAAGTGAATGCGCCGTCCGCGGTCAGCGTGAGGTCGTCCCCACCGCTGTTCTGCAACACCAAGGTACCAGTCAGCCCAGAAATGGTGCCACCAACCGTGTATTTGGGACCAGGGTCCGTATCGTTATGACAAGCCGCGAACAGCAGACTGAAGAGTAGGACAAGGCTACAGGGAGACGGGTTTTTCGAATTGGAAATAATCATGGGTTTGACAATCCACAGGGGGGGGGCGTGAAAGCACTGCATCTTGGACTATAACTACGCAAGAGCATGCAAATTGGTCTTCGACACAACTCGACGGTCGCTTTAGCCCTTTTTCTCCTGTGCGTGCCAAGGCCGCCCCTACAAGTTCCCATTTGCACCCATGGAGCTGGTTGTGTCGCTTCAAGCCCTCCTGGATCAGAAATTTCAACACTGCTGGTGCATTCTGATTCGGCGGCTGGGCAGGCCAGTGCTGCTCAGCGACTACCGCCAAGCACTATGATCGATCGAGGTGGAACCTCCAACCGCCACGTCGATGCCCACCTCGCCCAGTGGCCCAATCGACACGGAAGACCGTGATGTTGTCAGAGCTATTGGACCGCCTCGGCAGCGGACATCCTTGAACATGAATGCAGAAGAAGGCCGGTTTGCCTCCTGGCCTCCGCTCCAAACGACCCGATCGATTCTTGCGGACCGCTGACAATCGGCAGTCTGCCAGGCAGGGCAAGCGCAAGCCACCTGACAGGTCCGTGCACTCTTGGTACATTACCGCGCTCCCGTTGCTTCGTTGCGCCATGAAAATCACCACCATCGCCCTCAGCTTGGGCCTCCTGACCCTGACGGCCCTCCACTCGCCTGCCGCCCAGGATCCCAAGCCCCCCACTCGCAAACAGCTCAAGACTTGGACCAAGGAATACCTGGAGCTCGGGTCCCGGGCCATGGACAAAGACCGGGCCAGGCAGCTCGAGATATTGGAGCTACTTAAGACAGCGAAGCCCCTGACGGAGCGCGACGAGGAAAAGTGGCGCAAGACCCTGGCCAAGGCCTGGAGCAAACTGCCCGAGCTGCCCTTCGACAAGGGGGACGGGCACTACTGGGAGAAGGAACGCCGTGGGCGCTACATCGTGGGTGGCAAAACGAAGAAGCCCAAGGGACTTCTGATCGCCATGCACGGGGGTGGCCTTGGGTCGGCGGATGCGGGCGGCGCGGCGTCCATGTACTCGTCCGTGGCGTCGGACAACAAGTGGGTCATGATTGCGCCCCAGGCCCTGGAAGCCACCGAGTGTGGCTGGACCGATTCGGGCACGGAGGAGTGGATCTGGGACCTGGTCGAGCAAGCGCGGCGCACATTTAGGATCGACGCAAACAACGTGGTGTTGGCGGGGCATTCCATGGGTGGTTACGGGTCTTGGACCTTGGGTGCCCATCACGCGGATCGGGTCGCCGCTTTGGCTCCCGCAGCCGGAGCGCCCACGCCGATCATGGACCGCGACACCAAGGCTATCATCGATATCGATTGGGGTGTCGTGCCCAGCCTGCGCAACGTGCCCATGGTCGTTTTCCAGAGCATCGACGACCCGCAGGTCCCTCCGGGTCCCAATCAAGCTGCCGCCAAGGAAGTGGAAAAAGCGCGCAAGCGCTGGGGTGGCTACGAGAACTTCGACTACTGGGAACTCGATGGATTCGGCCACAGTCCGCCTCCTGGTGGACCCAAGGCGCACATGGAACGCTTGGCTTCTCGCATCCGCGTTCCCGTGCAGGACGTGGTCGTTTGGCAGCCCGTGCTCAATTGGAAGAGACAGTTCTACTGGCTCTTCTGGGAGCAACCCGCCGAAGGTGCCATCGTGGAAGGTCGCATAGACCGCGAAGCCAACAAGATCACCGTGACCGCCACCTTCCACAAGCAAAGCGAACAAGGCCTGGGCCTGGCCGTGCTGCTCGACGGAACCCTGGTCGACATGGGCAAAGAAGTGACGGTGGAATTCAACGGCAAGCAGGTCTTCAAGGGCCTACCCGAACGCCGATTGGAAGTGCTCTTCGACACCGCAACCTTCGGCGACCCCGCGCTGCAGTACGTGACCAAGATCCCGCTGCAGTGATGGGATCTGTCAGCTTCTGACTCCTCCAGCATGCAGGGCGAAGCGGAGTTTTAGGAGTGAGTCCTCGAGGCCTCCGGGGCGCGAACGGAGCTGCCAAAGTTCGGCCAGCTCGCGTTCGATGACTTGCAGTTCCGAGTCGGCGTCGGCCGCCGTAGGCAGCCCTTGCCCACGTTCTCTGGCGCGTTGATTGGCCCAGCACGCGATGCGGATGCTGAACGACAATTCCTGTGCGTCCGGGTGCTCCGACCCTGAGCCGTCGAGGGTGGCGAGAGTTCGATTCAATTCCTGGTCGTAGGCTTTGGCGCCTTGCAAAGTCCAAGTGTTGCAGCGCTTCTGCCATTCGCCATCCGGGTTCGCGCAGTGTGGTGGATAGCGCATGGCGTAGAAGGGGCTGGTGCCGTTGAGGGCCCCGTCCTGCAGGGAATCGCTGGCTTGCCAGAGTTGCATCCAAGCCTGCGCGAGTTGCAGTTCGCGTCCGCCATAGAAAGTGCGGTTGATGGCGTCGGCGTCGGGTGTGGCGTGCTCGGGACCACTCCACGCCTGGGCCGCAAAGTGCAAGATGGCTAGGTTGGAGAGGCTGGGTGGCTGCCAGTGACCATAGTCGCCCCAATCGGTGAGGACCAAAGCACTAGCGCCATGCTGCAGAGCCGCCTGGGCAGCATGGCTGATGTTGCCCAGGCAATTCGAATAGCGACCCGTCAAACTCTGCCAGGAGGACGTGCCCGGCGCGATCCAAAACTCGGCGCCGATGTCGTGCAGGGTACGGGCCTGCTCGGCGAGTGGATGGTCCTTTTCGTAACCCCAAAGGACCGGCACACTGCCGCCTGGCAGCCGATCAAAGACCTCGGGATGCTCCAACAGGATATCCGCCCAGAACACCATGCGTTTGCCATACTTGGCGGTCAACTCTTGAACGGCGAGCAGGTAATCCATGTATACTCCGCCCTTTCCGCGCTCTTCGCAGATCTCCTGGCTGCCACCGTCTCCCAGGTCGATGGTTTCGTCCATGCCCGCATTGAAGAAGGGGCTGTCGAACAGGGGTAGGAGCTGGCCCAGCATGTCATCGACTAGCTCCAAGCTCTTCGGGTTGGCAGCGCACAGGCCAAAGGGCTCCCGTTCGAAATGAAAGGCGTGCAGCATGCCCTCGGACTGTTCCGCAAGGTGCTTGTACTCGGGGTGAATCAACCAGCGGTGCATGTGCCCGAAAGTGTTTTGGTTGGGGACCACCTCGATGGCCCGGCGCGCGGCATAGGTCACGATCTCACACATTTCCCCGGGCGTGATCGGACTGCTGTTTTCGTGCACAACCGCGTGGCTCTCGTATGCAAAGGGATGTTCCAGATACAACTCCAAATGGTTGTACTTGAGGCGCGCGAGCTGGTCAATGAGGCGGCGAAGTTCGCCCATCGTGGGCATTCGATCACGGCTCACGTCGAGCATGTAACCCCGGCGCTGAAGCGCGGGTCGGTCTTCGATCACCACGCCCCGTATGGGCCCGGCACCGCACAACCATTGGGCCAGGGTCATCCCCCCATGGAACCAACCGGCCGCGCCTCCCGCTTGGATGCACATGCGTCCCCCCCCCACCTCGATCCGATACGCCTGATCATCGCCCAGGTCGTCGTGAAGTTCGAAGCGCAACAACGCGGATTCCGCATCGACTGCATTCCACGGCAATCCTCCCCCATCGCTCAAGGCCCAAAGAAGGTCCAGCCCACAATCGGCTGGCAGGGAGACTTTCCACTCGTTGCCAAGCGGATGCGTCCATCCGTCATCGGCGGGGCGCACGGATGCGGGAAGAGGAATCAGTTCGGGGAAGGTCGCCATGTCCCTCCACCATAACGTTCAAGGGGCGCCTACCAAATGCCCAATGCCTGAAGGCGTGCAGCAAAGCTGGCCGTATTGCGAGAATTGTCCTTGTAGGAGTGATTCACATTGGCCCGATACTCACGCCCCAAAGCCTCGAAGCTGCCAGGATTGCTGCCCAACCAGAGGGCACGTTTGAGGTAGCGATTCTTCTTAGGGTCCTGACCCTCCTTGTGACTCAGCTCGAAAGCATAGTCCAGCGGATTGAATAGGTAGGTCATATCCACGCCCCCGGTCAAGCCATCTCTTGGCATGTAATTGGGTCCCCACTTCTTCTCATCGCTGTACGGGATCGTTGCGATCATACCTGACGGTGCTGCCGCAAACTGATTCGCGGGTCCGCGGGCGTGTTTCGGGTCTTCAACCGATGGTCCCAACAGAACGGGCCCCCAATACAAGTAGTCCAGAGTGCGCTGATGCAAGTCCGCTGCGATGTCAAAACGCCGGGCATCCCTGTCGCGAAAAACGCTCTCGTTCATGCAACGCAAGGCATGCAATAGGAACATCAATTGGAAGGACTGACAACCGTCGTAGCGGCCTCCAACGACCTTGGTGTGGTGCACGCGGTGAAAAATACCATTGGGCATGGCCGCCAACTCGAAGAGGTCCACGACCTGCTCGAACCACTTCCTATGATCTGCGCGCCATCCATCTCCGGCGATTTGAAAGGCCGCTGCGACCGCATCGATACCCCATGCCTGGTCGCGGTCCACGGGAATTCCGTGGCCAGGAAACTGCTCGGCCCAAGTGCGGTAGGCCATGACCGTAACACCTTTGGACCAGGATGCGGGTTTGTGCGGACCCTCGTTGAACATCAGGCGGAAGAGACTCGCCTGGTGCAGCAAACCATCCCTGGCCAGGGGATCATTGCCCAACCAAACCTGGGCTTTGATGTTCTTCGTGTGCCGGATCCAATGCTGTCCATCATGGGGCGTCCATGAGAGCAGCGCATTGTGACCTCGGGGCAGCACGCCGTCCGCAACGTGCGGGTTGCCCTGGTCGTAGGGCGGTCGCAATCCAAGACGGGCCACCTCGAGCACCTGTTCACTCGCAGCGGGCCCACCACGGCACACATATTGAAACTCGGGGGGCACCATGTATCCATTGGTGCGAAAATCAAAGGGCACCACCTCATTGACATCCCGCCAACCATGCACCCCCACCGGCTCACCGTGCGCCAGCCACTGTGCTTCGGGCTGTCGACAGGTAGACATGCGATGCATCCACTGCAAGGCTTGATAGCCATCGCGGCTTGCGCTCCAGGCGGTGTGCACACCTTCAACCAGGAAAATGCCGTCGCCCCCCGTCATGCCCTGGTGCGGCTGACCCATGGGTTGACTCCAGCCCATGGCTCTGGTGACGAAGCGGTAGCCGTCCAGCTTTTGATCTTGCAGCGCGGCCTTCAGCGTTTGGAGCCTTCCCCGAAGGCGTGCGCGAATGGCGCGGCGTCCTTTGAGACCATCACTTTGCACGTCATCAAAGTTCGGCAACAGGGTGTTTTGCGCCAAGTAAGCTGGAATGGAAAACCAGGACCACAGGCCCTGACCGGGCAAGCAAAACATGAGGCCTTCCAAATACGCACTGCCCCCTTCGCATGTTTCCACATTGGGGCCCTCCAGGGTCAAACGCCGAATCATCTGGGCTTGTGGACCCATCATGTGTAGCTCCCCATCCGGGAAGGGCGCCACAATGCTACGGCTCGTCCAACCCCCTTCCCCAGTCACCGCCTTGCCCAGGAACGGGTCATGGATCGCAAAGCGTGACTTCCAACCCGGCGGCAGGTGCAATTCCAAGGACTTCCAGTAGACCGTTCCGAGCGGGGCGCCGAACTCCGCCCCCACGCTCGAACCATTGGTTACACCGTTGTGGATACGCAGGTCCAAGGAAACGTGGTCGCTGCCCGACCACTGGGTCCAATAGGCATGCACTCCCATCATGTGCGGTAGGGGCGCATTCGTTCCGCCACCTCGAGGCCTCAGCACACCCGCGATTTTCCATTGGCGACAAGCCGGTCCTGATTTCAAGATGGACTGGCCAAGCATTCCATAACCCTTCCCCTGCACACGCAAGTCGAAACGATAGGTATTGCCGAACACATCTTCGGTGGTCAGGTAGGGCGCGTCCGTGCTTTGAATGCGCTGCATCGCTTCGGAGGTCTTCGGCTTCGGCGCCAAATCAAACTCCCCCGCGATCACATCCAGGCGCATGGAATGCCCTGGCTTCATCAACACATCCTGCGGGGTCCTAGCGAGCACCTCCACCACCTGGGGTTTGCCCGTGGCGGTGCGCGTCACCACATGGATCTGCGCCGGCACGGGTTTACTTCCCGGGATCGGAAAGCACAGGGCCAGGGGGGTCTTGCCCGGGCCGAGCATTCGGAATTCTGGGCCGACGGGCAGGGTGCCATGCACCACGAGCTGGGTGCGTTTGCCCACCTGCCAATCCATGCGGGCAACCGCCTCGACCGCGCCGAGCAGCGCATCCTCCGGTTGCTCCTTTTCCTTTTTTGCGGTCTCGCCACCCTTACCCTTCCAGCGCGACTGGCCAGGCGGAATGCGCCTGAGATCGGGGAACTTGCTCTGCGCCTCGGCTGCTTGGGACAAACCAAAGGCCAGCAGCAAGACCGACATGACCAAGCTGGCCCAGCGCCACGCGCAGGGCCCTTCAAGGGGTGTGTTGTATCCAGGAACTCGCATTGTCATCGGTAAATGGTGTCGGGACTCAGGCCCGCAAGATCATGCCATCCATTTTGGCATACCCCTATGAATGGGTCCTTTCATTCTATCCCGGCGGCGCCAATTTTCCGTTCCCATAGCACAAGTGGGAGAAGCTCGAACTCACACCGCCAATCCTACCCCCGTACACTGCTTCCCGGACTGTCCCCAACAGCCCCAAATCGAGCCTGTACGTCCAGAAGGAGGTCCAGCAAGCCCCCTGAGTGGTCGATAACCAGCGGGCACCGCTTCGCCAACCGCCCATGCGCATCTCCGTCCTGACCAGCCTCTACCCCATCCCAGCGCTGCCCTTCGAGGGGATTTTTGCCGCCCGCCGGTGGGAGGCCATGGCCCAACGCGGCCACGACATCAGAGTTCTCGCGCCAACGCCCTGGGCTCCCCTCCCCATCGGATCCTATCGGGACATCGCCGGCGCACCGCGACATGAAATCCGCTCGGGCATCCCCGTGCATCGACCCCGTTACTTGCACATACCAAAGCGGGCCCTGCCCAACGCCAAACGTTTCGCCAAGCTGGCGCTCAAATACCTGGATCCGAAAACGGACGTGGTGGTTTGTGATTATGCCTGGCCGGCGTCGATGATCGCGCCGGCCCTTCAGCAAGCTGGCGTTGCGTGCGTGATCAACGGCCGTGGCAGCGACGTGCTGCAGGTCATGGGCGAGGCCGACCTCAAAACACATCTGGTCAGCAATTTGAAGGCCGCAGGAAACTGGTGCGCGGTGAGCCAGGACCTGGTCGACGCCATGGACGGCCTGGCCGGTGCCGAAGGGCATGGCTTGTTGGTACCCAATGGCGTGGACAGCGAGCACTTTGCCCCGGGCGATCGGGTGGACGCACGCCAGCGACTGGGTCTGCCCATCGGGGGCCCGCTCGTTTTGGTGGTGGGCCATCTGATCCAGCGCAAGGATCCGCTGCTGGGATTGAACGCCTTCGCCCAAGGCGCGCCCGCGGACGCGCGGCTTTGTTTCGTGGGCCGCGGGCCCTTGGTGGAGGCGCTGAAAGCTGAAACCGATCGGTTGGGTTTGCAGGATCGGATACTGCTCGCGGGGGAACGTCCGCCCGAAGAATTGCTGCACTGGTATCGCGCCGCCGACCTGGTGATGTTGACCAGCACGCGCGAAGGCCGCCCCAACGTGGTGCTCGAGGCGCTTTCATGTGGCACGCCCGTGCTGGCCACGAACGCGGGGGGAACCGGGGAATTGCTGCCCGATGCGCGCTTTCTTTCCGAGAGCAGGGATCCGATCCAACTCGGTTCGATGTTGGCCGACCTCTTGAACACCCCCCCCGCCAGCGCGGAATTGCGCGCCATCGCCGGACCGCTCTCCTGGGAGAGTAGCATTCAAACCCTCGAAGCTTGTTTGGAACGGGCCCGCTCAGGCCGTTAGCCTGCTTGCCCCATGAAAGTCCTCTACCACCACCGAACCCAGGCCGAAGATGGCCAGGCCGTGCACATTCGATCCCTGATCGAGGCTTTCCGTTCGCTGGACCATGAAGTGCGTGAGGTGGCTTTGATTGAGAAGACGAACGGGGAAGCGCCCGAACCGGCAACGGAGGAGAAGAGCGGGGGCTTCAGCCCTTGGTCTTTGATCGGCAAGGTGCCGCGCTTTGTGCGCGAGATCGCTGAATATGGTTACAGCGTGCCGGCCACGCGCAAACTGGCGCGCGCCCAGGACGAATTTCAAGCGGACGTGATCTACGAGCGTTATGCCTTTGGCAACACGGCAGGTATCAACGTGTCGCGCAGGTTCGACGTGCCTTTGATCTTGGAGGTCAACTCGCCCATGGTGGTCGAGCTGAGCAAGACGCGTGGGCTGTCCTTCCCCAAGTACGCCCGGCGCGTGGAGGATCGAATCTTCTGCGGAGCCACCCGGGTGGCCGTGGTCACGCAAGTGCTCGGCGACATGCTCATGGAGTACGGCGTGGATCCCGACCGCATCCTGGTCACGCCCAACGGCGTGCACTGGCAGCACTTCCAAAACCCGAACCCCAAGGCTGCCCGCGAGAACCTGGGCATCTCCCATGTGGATGGTCCCGTGTTGGGTTTTGTGGGCTACTACCGGGATTGGCACCGCCTGGACCTGGTTATCGCTGCGCTGACCTGCGATGCCTTGAAGGAAACGCACCTTGTACTGGTCGGTTTGGGTCCGGCGGAAGATGAGCTGCAGGAGAAGGCGACCGCATGCGGCGTCACCGACCGCGTGCACTTCGCCGGCCCGCGCAAGCACTCGGACATCGCCAAGGTGCTGCCCGCTTTCGACGTGGGTTTGGTGCCAGCCATCAACCCCTATGCTTCTCCGCTCAAGCTGCACGAGTACATGGCCGCGGGCATTCCATCGCTAGCCCCCGACCAACCTAACCTGCGCGAAGTGCTGACCCACGATAAGGACGCGCTGCTGTTCGAACCTGGCAATAGCTCCGCCTTGCTCGAATGCCTGGAGACCCTGGTGAAAGATCCCGCGAAGCGCGAGAACATGGGACAAGCGGCGCGCCAGACGATTTTGGAGATGGACTTGACCTGGAAAGGCAACGCCAAACGCATCGCCAACGAAACAGCAAAGTTGCGGAGTTGACCGCCGCCCCCTTGCCATGAGCCAGCGAATCCTCATCCTCGGTGCGACCTCGGTGGTCGCTGCGGAGGTCGCCAAGATCTATGGGGAGCAGGGGGCGCAACTCTATTTGATCGGGCGCAATGTGGACAAACTCGCCGCCTTGGTTCAGACGCTCGGTGATGCGGTGGGCGGGTTCGAGGCCTGTGACCTGAACGAACTCGAGCAGAATGCGGGGCGAATTGAGAGGGCCCACGCAGCACTTGGCGGTTTCGATATTGTGCTAATGGCCCATGGGTACCTGGGCGATCAGTTGCGATCTGAAGAGGATGCGGAGTACGCGCTCAAAATCCTGACCACCAATCTGAGCAGCGCGGTCTCCCTTCTGATCCCCATCGTGAACCGGCTGGAGAAGCAAGGTGCTGGGCATCTGGGCGTCATCACGTCGGTGGCCGGGGAACGCGGACGTCCGCGCAACTACACCTACGGCGCGGCCAAGGGTGGGCTGACCCGTTACCTGCAAGGGCTGCGCAGTCGATTGCATTCGAGCGGCGTGCACATACTGAACATCAAGTTGGGCCCCACCGATACGCCCATGACCATCGGGCACGAGAAGAATGGCCTCTTCGGCGAAAAAAGCCAAGTGGCCAAGGGCATCGTGCGCGCGCTCGAAGGCCGCAAACACGTGGTCTATCTAAAAGGAATCTGGAACCCGATCATGGCTATCGTGCGCTTCCTTCCCGAAGCCATTTTTCAACGCTTCGACTTCCTGTCGGGTCGTTGACGGGGTTGGGACGCGCACCAAGGGGAATTCGGCCGCGCGAGTGGCCGTTCAGGGCTTCCCTGGACCTTTGCTCTTTTGCGCTGCGGGGCCTCCTCTCCCTGAAAACCACTGTTTTTTGCCCTGTGGGTATGGTCGGTTTACGTGTGATACCGAACCCGTGTGATACCGAACCGGGTACACTTTCACACACTTCGGCCCACAACCACCGTCATGCATACCACCCTCCTAGCAGCAATGCTGCTGATCTTCCTCGCTTCCTCGTGCGGTGAATCGAGCGCCCCCATCCATGCTTCCATGTCGGGATCAGGATCATCCATTGGGAACGTGGCCGTTTCCGGTGGTGGCCATCAGGGCGGCACGGGGCTTGTGACGCTCTTCTACGGGACAGCCTTGGAAAAAGGGACGCGTCGTTTCACGTACCTTGTTGCCGGTCCTGTTTGCCCGGTCAAGGATGAATTCCAAGACGCAAGCTCCGGGAACACAACGATCAACAATGACGCTATCTCCTGTGCTCACACATATGAGGTCAATGGCGTCAAACTATCGGTGGACTTCACGGCAACCCACGACAGCGACGCCATCGTGAATCCCGCCCTCGCTTTGCAAGGCCAGCCCGTGCCGGCAGAAGACGGTTGGTTCTTCCTGTTCGACTGGGGCAATGGCGAATCCACGCCCCGCCCCGTCGCGGTGGCGATGCCTGAACTGCCCACAGACCTCGAGGAACTCCCGAGCTTCGCCAATGAATTCGTCACCGAGCTGATGCTCACGAACGAGGAAGTCCGCGAGTTTGTGAGAGACTGATCCGTTAGCGAACGCTGACTAACGTAGTGCCCGCATTAGCGGGCATCCGACACTCGGTTCATCCCCGCGGCGGTAGCTATCGAGCAATTCGCGGGATCTCGCGGCCAGGGTGCGACGGACCTCGCGGCGTTTGCCGCGCACGTGGGGAATGACCAGCGAGTCGTAGGCCGTGGTGGAGTGGCGCATCCAGGCGATGACGGCGGCTTCGGCGCGCTCGGCCACGGGGATGCGCTTGGTACGGGCCACCGTGCCGCTGCCCACGGGGATTGCGTGCTTTGAAACCGCGGCGGCGAGCCGTTGTTCCAAGCCATCGAACTTCAGGCTGAAGGCCAGGAAGGCGCGCACTTCACTTTCGAATTCAGCACTGTAACGCACTTGCTCCTTGTCGCGCCGCGCCTTGGCGCTGGCTTGGCGCTTGGCATGGGCCGGGTCTTCCCGTTCGCTGGCGAGCTGCTCGCGGATCACCTCGACCCTGGAACCCTCCGCCCATACGCCCTTGGAAAATGTGCGCCGGCCCTTCTTTCCCTGCATGACCCAACTCGGACCGCCGCTCTTGACGCGCCGCGTGAGTCCCGGATCCCCGGGGGGAACCAGCACCCAATCACCCGGCACGGGCATGACCTTGCCAGCCTCATCTACAACGAAACGATCCCTACCCGAGGGGCGTACTGCTTTGGCTTCGAATCCCATGGGGGCAGGATAGCGTGGCGCATGGCTGCAAGCGAGCGGCGCTCGCCTCAGCCCCCAAGCGCTGCACGATCCACCAGCTCCAGCATCTCCGCCACCGTGTCTCCGATGCGAGCGGCGCTGTCGGGCAAACGCGAAAGCAATCCGATGCCGTAGCTGCTGGTGGTGAGACTGCGGGCCAATCGCGCGGGGCTCGCATCTGGTTTGAGCTCACCGGCCTCGGCGGCACGCTTGAGGTTTTCTTCGATGGCATTTTCCAGGCGGTTGACCTGCTGCTCAACCGTGGTCAAAGCCTCGGGATCATCCCGGTTGACGATAATGGCTGTGATCGTGAAACACCCCTCGCCCGGGCATTGGGCCGCCAAGGCAGCCCAGCCGCGCAGGAACGTGCGCAGGTTTTCAATGGGAGAACCGGCAGCGCCCAGGAGATCGAGCTTGGCTTGCACTTCCCCCTTTCCGTAGTGGTCCAGGGCTGCCTGGAACAAGCCGCGCTTATCCCCAAAGGAGTTGTAGAGGCTTTGGCGACAAATCCCCAGCTCGGAGGTGAGTTCGGGGATCGAGGCCCCGTTAAATCCCTTTCGGCGGAAGACCTCGATGGCCTTCTCTAGGACTTGCTGGTGGTCGAACGTCTTGGGGCGAGGCATGGGTTGGGCATTTTCTGGACTGATCATTCTACAAAACAAGGGGTGTAACCTGCCCTGCAGAAGGAGTTTATGGGTAACACACGCAAAATCGCGCTCTTTTGAGGGTCACAACACTTCTATTTAGAACGATTAGTCCAATATTGAAGCCCCCCACATTGTGAGAATCAAGGCCTTCAAGGCCTATCCGCCTCCAATGTACCTCCCACAACAGAAAGATCGTTCTCATGACATCCACCACATCACAAAACCTCTTCGACAGCCTGCAAATGGGTGATCTCACCCTCAAAAACAGGGCCGTCCTGGCGCCCCTCACACGCGGCAGGGCTGGGGACGCCCGCCTGGCCACACCGGTCATGGCGGAGTACTACCGGCAACGCGCCGGAGCCGGCTTGTTGATCACCGAGGCCGCAGCGGTTTCGCAGCGCGGCAATGCCTGGGTCGGCACCCCGGGCATCTACACCGGCGAGCAGGCCGAGTCGTGGGAGCAGGTGGTGGAAGCCGCCCACTCCAAAGGCAGCCGCATCTTCTTGCAGCTGTGGTTCGGCGGACGTGCTTCGCACTCGAACATTCTCGATGGCGAGCTGCCAGTGGCCCCGTCGGCCATTGCCATCGACGGCGAAGGCGTGCACACTAAGCAGGGCAAGGTGCCCCACGAGGTGCCGCGCGCCTTGGAGACCGACGAAATCCCCGGCATCGTCCAGGACTATCTGAGCGCGGCAAAACTTGCCCACCTGGCTGGCTTCGACGGCGTGGAAGTTCACTCCGCCAACGGCTACCTGCTCGACCAATTTCTGCAGAGCAAGACCAACAAACGCGCGGATGAATACGGGGGCAACGTGGAGAACCGCTTCCGCCTCCTACGCGAGGTGATCGCGGCCATCTCAACCGTGTTCGCTTCCAACCGCATCGGCGTGCGCTTCTCCCCCAATGGCGTCTTCAATGACATGGGGTCCCAGGACTATCGCGAGACCGTGCTGTATGCAGCGGGTGAATTGGGCCGCATGGACCTAGCCTACCTGCACGTCTTGGACGGACTCGGATTCGGATTCCATGAACTCGGCACACCCGTAACCCTGGCTGAAATTCGTGAAGTCTACACCGGCATGCTCATGGGCAACTGCGGTTACGAATTGGATACCGCACAGCAGGCCATCGCCAGCGGAGCAGCGGATGCGATCGCCTTCGGTCGGCCCTTCATCTCGAATCCCGACCTACTGGACCGATTCCAAAACGGCTGGCCCCTGGCCGACTCCGATCCTGAAACCTGGTTCGGCGGTGACATGCAAGGCACCGCGTATACCGACTTCCCCGCCTACCAAGCCTAAACAACAAGCAACCACCGGCGCCCCCCACAGAGTTCCGAAACCCCAACTCCAACCCCACAACAAAAATGTCTACAACAATCCAAGATATCCGTAAGAACGAACTTCTCGACGCCGCAAAATCCAAATTTGGGTTCATCCCCAACGTCCTCAAGCAAATGGCTACCAGCCCGGCCGCCCTCGAGGTCTATATGGGAGGACAAGAAGCTCTCGGCAACGAAGGCAATCGCCTCACCCCCGAGCAGCGCAACTTCGTGCAGCTGGCCGTTTCCCAACGCAACGGTTGTGATTACTGCACTGCGGCGCACGCGGCCATGGGTAAGATGCAAGGCTCGAACGCCGACGACGTCAAGGCACTTGCCACGGGCAACCCCATCGCTGAGGATGCCGGCGGAGCTTACGTGGATGCCGCATTCCTGATCATGGACAAGCAGGGCCATCTGGGTGGCCAGGACCTGTCACGCCTGGAAGCCCAAGGCATCGACCGTGAAAAGATCTACGAGATCATCGGCAGCATCGCCATCAAACAAGTGTCGAACTGGGTCAACCATATCGCCAACACGAAGGTGGACGCACAGTTCCAGTAACCGCAACTTTGCATGGATTGCAAATGGGAGAGCCCCAGAGCACGAAACGTGCTCGGGGGTTCTTTGCCTTCCCCGTGTGATACGGACGTTCGCAAGCGCACGATACCGAGCGCTTTGGCGCTGCCCCGCAACCAAACAGGTTGCAAAGTGACGCTCCAAATTGGCTCAGCTGCGTGGTGCTTTCGTGGAACTCGGGTAGAATCGGGGGGCATTTCAATTCTCGCCCACCCTCCCACATGGGCACGACCCCTTTCATGTCAATGTTTTCTTCCGCGATAGGCCGCGCGTTTGCCTTCTTTCTTTTTGTAACCACTTCGTTCACCACCCTTGTTCCGCCTTGCAAGGCGCAACCTTTGCAATCCATAACTGCGACCCCAACCGGTGCGCGTAGCGCCGCCGCTCAAGTGCAAGGCAAGTGGTATGTGAACTTGAACGCCACCGGGGCCAACAATGGCCGCTCGTGGGGGTCTGCTTTTGTCGACCTGCAGGATGCCCTAGCCATTGCGAGTGAGGGTGATGAGATCTGGGTTGCCAAGGGGGCTTATTATCCTGTGGCTCCTGGAGGCCCGAGGAACTTTGCCTTCTCCATTCGAAGGGGCATTGCTTTGTATGGCGGTTTCAACGGTACCGAGAGTTTGAGAAGCGCACGCGATCCCTGGCAGCATGTTACCGTTCTTAGCGGCGACATCAACCGAGATGACGTGCCAACGCCCACTTTCAACACAACGACCCCTAACTCATTCCAAGTCGTGTTGATGTGGAATTCTTCGGAGCAATCCAAACTGGATGGCTTCCAAATTGAAGCCGGAAGCGGCCAGTGGGGAAGCTTCTCGTTCGGAGAAGGCAATGGACTCACGGGCTCTGGACCTGCCACCATTGCCAACTGTACCTTCACTCATTGCAATGGCTATTCGGGTGGAGCCATCCACCTAAGCGGTTCAGCGGGTGCGCTCATTGAGAACTGCCTGTTCTCCGACAACCACGTGGCTGACTTCACTTCCTTCGGGGGTGCCATCTATTCCAGTAGTGATTTGCTGACTGTGCGTGGATGCACCTTTTTCAACAACACAACCGAAGGCTTCAGCAACAGGACCCGGGGTGGGGCGATCTATCATGAATACGGCACCATCCTCATTGATGACTGTTCTTTTCGTGGCAACCGTGCCGTGGGCTTCGGCAACTACACCCGGGGAGAAGGAGGCGCTATTGCATTGGGTAGTGGCTACATGCGAGTGACGAACTGTGCTTTTGATAGGAATTTTGCGGAGTCGGGTGGAGCCATCGCTTGCTGGCCATCGTCATCTACAAAATGCGACGTGGTCAATTGCCTCATGGTGAACAATCATGTGCGTGGGTCATTCCCTGCTTCGGGCCTTCCCTCGCTCGGGATTGGAGGTGCTGTTTATGGCGGGAACGGCACCACGGTTCACTTGGTGGGTTGCCTTGCCATGAATTGCTCCGCAGACGAAGGCGGTGGGGTTCACCTGTCGGATTCCAGTGAAGTGGAGTCCTCGATTTTTTGGAACAACTCCGATCGGAATGGCATGGTTGGTGCTTCACAGGTCGTTGCCCCCACCGTTCGCTATTCCTGCGTCATGAACATGCTTGTCGGAGTGCCAGGTGGTAGCGTCCCAAATCCCGCCGACTTCCCAGGCAGCTTCGACCTGGACCCGCTGCTGAACCCACTGACATTTGAACTGATGGCTGGCTCACCCTGCATCGACGCAGCCGACAATCTTTCTTGGGATCCAGCAACCCTCACCGAACTCAGGGGCCGCCCACGTTTTGTGGATGATCCCCTAGCGCCCAATACTGGCATAGGGCCGGGCCCGATTGCGGACATGGGTCCGTTGGAGCGACAGTAGGTGTCCGACGTGTGAAAGTGTACCTGGTTCCGTATCACGGATCAACTCGACCCTGGAACCCTCCACCCATACGCCCTTGGAAAATGTGCGCCGGCCTTTCTTTTCCTGCATGACCCAACTCGGACCCCCGTTCTTGACGCGCCGCGTGAGCCCCGGATCCCCGGATCCCCGGAGGGAACCAGCACCCAATCCCCCGGCACGGGCATGACCTTGCCAGCTTCATCCACAACGAAACGATCCCTACCCGAGGGGCGTACTGCTTTGGCTTCGAATCCCATGCGGGTCAAGATACCCTTTGAAGTCGCGAACTGCACGCCGCCCGGCG
>JAAETM010000012.1 GCA_024228395.1 bacterium
CACCAGCGCCATGCCCAAGACCGCAGCCGATGCCATGCGCATCTCCACCGGGAACATGTTGTTGTCGACCGCGTACTTGAGCAGCAGGACAATGCCAACCAGCAAAACCAAGAGTCCGACCCGGGCCAGGGTATTGCCGCCGGTGATGAAGGAGCGAATCTTGTCGGATGCGATCTGGACCGGGTTCGGTGGTTCCGGTTTGCGCGCTGTTGCTGTCCTGGCTACGGGCTGTGGAGTGGACGCTGGGGCTGCGATTTCCGGCTTGTCAGGTTTCGGCGCCAGCTCCCACTCGCTACCGATCTCTAGGCTCTCTTCGTGGACCGTGGGCTCTTCCGCATCTTCGGGGGGGGCGAGCGGCGCGGGGGCTTCGACCTTCGGCTCCTCCCGCAATTGCACCTTCTGCATCTGCTTCTCGAGCCTAGCCACCTGAACTTTCAGGCGCCTCAATGCGGCGCCCTGCATGATCAATGCTCCGAACGAAGCGCTGAGGACTCCGCAAAACAGCGCGATGGGGACGTTCTCGCTGAGCGCGCCAAGGCCGAAACCGACGATGAACCAAACAATAATCATGGGGCTGGAGTGTACCCAAACCCCCTGATTCTGCCCGTAAAATGGAGCAAGATCGGCCTCGGGGCCCTACTTCTCCAGGCCCTGCAACACTTCCCGAATCCGGTCGCTGTCCCCCTTGCTCAGGCATGAGATGACAGCCTGCGTCTGTCCCCGCGTCTCGATCGAGACTGTATTCCAGAAAAAACCGTTGCGCACCGAGAATCCGGCCACCTTCTCCCACAGGATCTCCTCGTCGTTGGAGGTCAAGCCAAAAGCGCCATGGGTGCGGATGACGATCTTCTCAGATGTGAAATTCGCACGTTGGGGGAAGATACTGACCCGGATGAAGAGCGTGGCAATGCGGCTGGCCACGACCTCGAAACTCTCCAATTCCCGCTCCAGCTTGGCACCCAATCGGTTGCCACACCACCGGCACCTGCGCGCCTCAGCGGGGCTAAGCGCATGGCATTCGTTGCAGCGTACTCCTTCGATACGCTCACAGCAGTGGCTGCAAACCCGGGAGGCGGAGGGGATCTGGCTGGTGCACTCGGGACAGGTTTTGGTTTCCATGGTGGTGTCTTGATCTGATTGCATTGGAGTTTCGCCGCGGGGGAAGCCGGCGATTGGCCCGCAGCCCCCGAATGTTATGGGGCCCAGGCCACTGCGGGCAAGGGCCTGTGCCGCTTCACCTTTCCATCGAGGCTGCTGCGACCCGGGGTCATACGGGCGTGGGGGAGGATACATTCAATAGGTGTTCTAGCCCGGATGTTTTATGAAGACGTGCTCCAGGCACAGCAACTCGGTTCCTGGCTTGGGGCGAGAGGGCCCGAAAGGGCCCGCTTGCGGGCCTGGGGTGCGTGTTCATGGAATGTCCGGGCTAAGCTTGAGCCCCCCGAATTTCGAGATGGGAACGTCGGTTGAGTCTCGATTTCCCATCTTCCAACCCTGTGATTGCCCCGCCTTGCCGCTCGCCAGAAGATGGTGAGGCTTGCGCCCTATCGACTCTGGTTTGTGACCTCATTTCAGGCGATCTCGCCCCAGGGGCTCGACAAATCTCACCCCAAGGTGGAGAATCAGCGCCCCAACTCCCAGCTCGCCTTTCAGGAAAATTCAATGACCGACAATCCTTATCAAACACCTTCGTCTCAAGTGGATCGCCCCACCGGCCGCGGACCCGGAGGGGGAACGGGTAGCTTCACCATAGGCCAGAGTTTGTCCGAGGCTTGGGAGGCAACCATCGGCAACTTGGGCGTGGTCATTGGCGCGGCGATTGTGAGCACGATCATCATGTTCGTTTCGGCGATTACGATCATCGGCTACTTCGTGGTTATACCCGTGATGATGTGGGGCATGACACGTTTTGCCTTGAACCTGATGGATGGTCGTGCCGACTTCAATGACATCTTCAGTGGCTTCACCAATTACGGTTCCAGGCTAGGACGGACCTTGTTGCTTGGGATAGTCATGGTCATTTTGGGCATGGTTGGGAACATCCCCTATTATGTGGGCATGTTTATGGATAGCGACATCCTGATGGGCGTGGGTTGGCTTATCAACATGGCCTTCTCACTCTTCATTATGTCCCGCCTTTACTTCGCCATCTTATACATGGTGGACCGGGACCTTGGAGCCATGGAATCGATCCAGGCGTCCTTGGAGGGAACCCGCGCCATGTGGGGCTGGGTCATCCTGCTGGCCATTGTTTCCAGCATCATCGGCATGCTCGGAATTCTTGCCCTCCTCGTCGGTTTGCTCGTCAGCATCCCGGTCGCCTACTTGATGTGGGTTTCCGCCTACCGCCAAATGGAAGGGGGTCCCCCGGAGTAGGGGATTCGTTTACTTTCCGCCAGCAGAACTCGCATGTCGGAGCGCATAGACCAGGGCTCGAACTCTGCGATGAGGTTCGCTTTGTCGACCGAAGGGGGGGTGAGGTAGTTCGTGGGACGAAAGGGGTGGGTCCAGAGCACTTGGCCGGTGACTGGGTCGTGGGCACGCAACCAGGAGGGGAGGTAGCTATCATCGTTTACGGCGTACACCGTTCCGTTCTCAATGACCGCCTGGTGGTAGCGGTGGACCCCCAGGGTTTGCCACAGGGGAGCGAGGCTGCGGTGTCCAACAACGCCTTCGTAGTATCCCGAGCGATCCGGGCCATTTCCGAGGGTCTTCCAATCTAAGCGCGGGGACGAAACGGTATGGCGCCAGGTCCCGATTTGCACGGCTTGCAAGCCCTTGGCGGCTTGAGTGGCACTGCCATGGAGGGGATGGACCCCTTGGGAAAGGGCCAGGGGCAAAATTGCGAGGCAGGACCAGGTGATGATTTGCATGGCGTTCGGAAGGTGGGACTCTTCACCGATCGGCTCGGGACTTGGGCCCTTGCCAAACACTTTCCGAAACTCGGGTGTGGGCCTCACGAAGCTCTGCCTTGTGCGAAACTCACTTAGGCACCATGCTGGGGGCCATGACAACTCCTGCACATCAAAGGCTCGCGGCTTTGGATTGGATGCGTGGCCTGGTCATGGTCTTCATGACCCTCGATCATGTGTCCGCGATTTTTAATCGGAACCGGTTGCAGGAAGATGCGTTTGTGGATGAGTCTGTGATGGCGTCTTTGTTCGTGGACCCGGGGAATCCTCTGCACTTCTTGACGCGCTGGGTCACACACCTTTGCGCTCCGACGTTTGTGTTTCTGGCTGGTACCGCACTGGCCCTTTCTGTTGCCCGGCGCCTGGAGCGTGGTGATTCGAATGGATCCATCGACCGACACTTGTCGGTGAGGGGAGGTTTGTTGATCTTGTTAGAGGTTTGGATGTCCCTGGGTTCCATGTTTCCTGTTCTGCAAGTTCTGTACGCCATCGGTGCGTCGCTCTTGTGCATGATCCTGTTGCGACGATTGCCCACCTGGACGCTGGTGGGGGCGGCCCTGGTTTGGATGGGGGCGGGGGAGTGGTTCACCGCCGCCATCGGTTTGAAACCTACCATGGGGCAAGAGGACTCGGTGGTAACTTCTCTCTGGGGAGGCTTGGTGTTTGTGAAGGGTTTTGTGGACTTGCCTTTCACGCTCCCCGACATGCTCTGGATGGAAGGCCGGGATTTCTTCCTGGCCATGTACCCCTTCTTGCCCTGGCTGGCGATCATGATGCTCGGTTGGGCTTTCGGAAATTGGTTGTCCGTGTGGCGAACGCAGGAGGATGTGGCCCAAAGCGCGGCCCGTCTGCTCGCGATCGCTGGAACCCTTGCCCTGTCTATCTTTGTCGCGCAACGCTTGCTGGATGGATACGGCAACTTCTGGCTGCCCCGCGGCGACGACACGCTCTTGCGCTGGTTGCAGGTCAGCAAGTACCCGCCGAGCCTGGCTTTCTACGGCCTCGAGCTCGGGATCATGGCCCTGCTTCTGTCATGCTTCTTCCGTTTCCAACCCAGCGAGATCAAATCCAATGGTCCCTTGATGGTCTTCGGCCAAGTCGCCCTGTTCTTCTTCCTGGTCCACATCCACCTCATGATGTTGGTGCGCCTGGTCACCACCGGTTTCGAAGGCGCGCCCCCCTTGGGTTTGGGCGGAACATGGTTGGGCACGTTGCTTGCTTTGGTCGTTCTGTACCCAATTTGCCGGGCGTATCGGAGTCTCAAGCAGGCCCACCCGAGGAGCCTGCTACGCTTCTTTTAGGGCAGGGACAGCCGGTTAGGAGAACTCGGAGCTGAGCCCAACGCACTCCCATCATCTCTCATCCAGTAGAGCCTCACCGATCCCGCCTACCAGCTTGCGTCGGGCCCGATCCGAAAGCAGACCAAGCTCCCGACCGATGTTGGCCACCGTGCCCAGGCCGATGATCGCCCAGGCAACCATGCTGGCGTCGAGGGGATTGACGTCGCCGGAAGAGCCTTGATGGACCTTGACCTGCCTGTGAACGAAGCGTTGGAACCGGCCGTAGAGCTGTTTCATGGCTTCGGCGATTTCAGCGTCATCCGTCTCGGAGAGCCCGGTGAACACGATGCGGTACAGGCCAAATTCGCCGTGGTGGGTGGCCTCGTAATTAAGAATGAGTTTGGCGGGACTGACCGAGTCATCCGCATTGACCAGAAGACCCTGCCAGGTGGTTTCCGAGAGCTGATAGACGTGGTCGATCGATGCCACGAACATTGTGCGTTTGTCTGGCCAAAGCCGGTAGAGGATGTTCTCGCGAACGCCGCAGCGCTCCGCCAGTTCGGAGGTGGTCGTGCGCCGGTACCCAAGCTCCGCGAAGGTCTTGGCCACGATGGGGATGAACTCCAGGCGGCGTTCAGGCGTTTGGTTCGGTCTGGGCATGGGGTTGGGTTGGGTTGGGCTTGCGATCGAAGGGTGGGCGTGCCCATGGCAACCCCTGCCCGCGTGGGGCAGGAGGACCATGGGCGTGGCGCCTAACACACAAGTTTGGGGTTCACCGGGCGCATGTCGAATGCGATCCCGGCGAACCGCTCGGTAGTGAAATCAGCTAGTGGTTTTCCAGATCGCTGGCGGGAACCGGACTGCGTCGCCGAAGCTCCTTAATGGTTTTGAGCGTCTTTTTGCTCGGCTCAAATTCGGCGACCAGGAAGGAAGTGACATCCACGAAGCGGGCGGATTCCGATTGGTAGTCCAGGGTCCACTTGGAGACGATCAGGTCCACGGCCGCCGTGGAGGCAATCTCCGATAGTTGCTGTTCCATGCCGGCTAGAATGTTGCCCACGGGGGCGGTGCCAAAGCCCTGCTTGTGGATTTCAGCCTGCATGGCCGGACCCAGCGCCTCGAGGCTCGCTACGAGTTCCTCGTCCCCCTTCTTCTTGGCCTCCGCCAGTTCAGCATAAAGTTTGCGCATCTTCTCCCTGAACGCGTCGGAGGCCACATAGGCCACCGCTATGGCGCGCGAGTCGTAGGTGCCAACGACCAGGCCACCCGCCTGACCGACCGCGACCTCCGCGCTTGCAGGCTTCTGGGCGCTCAAGCAAGCAGCAAGTAGAGCACAGGAAAGTGCCACGATTCCGAGTTTGATTGTCTTCATCTCTCTTATTTGATTGGGGTTGTGGGTAGGTTCCATCACCTAGGCGCCGCAAGGCTTGTTTCTGTAAGTGACTGCCTACAATACGAGGTCTACCCCTCGGATTTCGGGTAATTCTGAAATATGTTGCCGGTGCGCAGGAGGCGCGGGGATCGGGGCCAAGGTGCGGCCTGCTAAGGGATTTCCACAGTTGCCTCGGTTCCTTGCACGTCGAGTGGGAGACCCCACGGCAGGAGCACAAGAGCCATGCTCTTGGGCACATTGCTGAATTTTACGCTTCCCGACCTATACGCGCTCCCAGGCCAAAGCACGGGGGAAATCGTTCCAGCACTATCAACAAGGGCGAGTCCTGGGTTTTCCGAAGCGTGGCTCCCATCGCTTGAAGAAATCTTCACTGTCAAGTCGAAGCACTCCACGTCGATCATTGTACCGGGGTCCAATTTGTTTTCGCTCAAGGTAGCCTTTCCAAACAGGATCTTCTTCATTCCGGGATTTGCCCAAGCAGCCTCGGGCCACTCCTCATCACCTCCCCAGAGTTCGACGAGCTATGAGTCTGGAGAGAGGATGCGCTGGATAACCTGCAAGGCTTTGGCCGTCAATTCAGCGGGAATAGACGCAGGGGTCGATTGGACCCATGCATCCAGCGACTCGGTGAAGGGACTGCTCGCACCACCCTTGCCGCCCAAACGAGCCACTACTTCACAGGCGGCCAGGCCGCAGCAGCCTTGGTTTGAATCAACGGGTTCATCCCCGTCTCGAAGGATATCATCCAAGGGTACTCGTTCACGGGGGTGCACCCCCTTCTCGGCCCCAGGAAGGCCGTCAAGTGGGGTTGGGGTGGTCGTCCGAGCCTAAATCCAGGCTTCCAAACCTCCGAATAGTCGCCAAGAAAGGTCTTGGCGGGCCTCCAGGCGCCCTTGC
>JAAETM010000013.1 GCA_024228395.1 bacterium
AAATGGCGGTGACCCAAACGGTGGCGGGTAGGAACAGCCTTCCCAGCTCCCACTGGTCCCGCGCAAAACGCCGCGCGGTCACAAACATGGCGAGCAAGAGAATAGGCCACGCCAGCCAACCGCCGCTTTCCAAGGGCGACCTACCCAGGGCCCATTCCATGCCGCGAACATGGTCCGCGTTGAGCATGGGCGGGTTGATGGCGAGGTGCGTCGATTGGTAGTGCACCAGCATCAGCAACACGGCAGGGATGGACAGCATCGCGGGCAAGCGGCCCCAGATCCACTTGAATTTGCTGGCCCCATATTCGAATGCGAAGCCGGTTGCGGCCACGATCAAGAGGATGGCGGTGGCTTGGTAGGGGCGCTGCACATGTTCTGAAACTTCAAGCAAAGCACTGGGGTACCACCACACGAGCGCCCAAACTATCAGCCCCTGGAGGAGTCTTGCGGAACGCGGAAACTCGGCGCGCTTCCGGTGGGCGATCCAAGCGATGCCCAGGCCTCCCGCACAAAGCAGGACACAGCCCATGAAGAAGGTGTTCAGGACGGGCAGCGCGTCACTGGGGTAGCGGCGGGTTTCCAGGGAGTAGAGCAGCGCACCGCCCGCCAGGAATTGCAGGGCCAAACCCGCCCAGCGGGAGAGCGCACGGTGTTGGCGCACGCCCAGCCAGAAAAGACCCAGGCCTTCGACGGCCCAGGTGGCCCCCGTGAGGGAATGGTTGCTGAACCCGTACGGTACCGCCAACGTGGCGAAACCGACGCCGAGCGCCAGGAAGGACTCGACCAGGTTGCGCATGAACTCCGGTGCGCGTTGATGCAGCAAGGAGGCGACGATGATGTAGACGCCGGCCATGCCCAAGGTTGTATAAGCCATGGCGAATGGCATGTCGTGCACCATGGAATATTGTAAACCCAGGAACGCGAGCGGCGTGCCGAAGGTCAAACTGCCATCGACCCAAGCGCGCACGTTCACCTGCTTGCGCCAGGCGAAGATCACCACGATGGCCACGTACAGCAAGAAGAATGCCACCAGGAACGGTTCGGTGGTGGAGAAGTTCTCGCCCTTGTAGGTCAGCACTCCCCAAAGCGTGCCGATGCCAAAGGTGAAGATGAAACCGACCAGGTTGAGCGGTCTCCAGACCTTGAACCAAGCCACGCCCGCGATGAGTAGGTTCAGGATCAGGTAGTACGAGAACAGGGCCACGTGGTTGTTCGATCCGGTCGACGCCAGGATCGGCGCTAGGAAACCGCCCACGATTCCAATCAGAATCAGGGTCAAGCTGTTCTGCGTCACCGCCATGATGCCGCTGAAGATGGCCAGGGCGGAGAGCAGGGCAAAGGCCGCCCCGCCCGGGATCAGTTCGTATACGCGGTAGGAGAAGAACACTGTCAGGTACATGGTGGCCACTCCTCCACCTTGCATGATCAGGGAGAAGTCCGGGCGCTTGACCCTCTGCCAAGAACCGATGCCCACCAGCGCCATGCCCAAGACCGCAGCCGATGCCATGCGCATCTCCACCGGGAACATGTTGTTGTCGACCGCGTACTTGAGCAGCAGGACAATGCCAACCAGCAAAACCAAGAGTCCGACCCGGGCCAGGGTATTGCCGCC
>JAAETM010000014.1 GCA_024228395.1 bacterium
GGAACCGAGGGGCGAGCAGGGCGTGGATTGTAGGGTATGGTGGCAAAACGGGTTTCCCGGGAAGCGAATGGGCCGCGCTGAGGGCGTGAGAGGGGTGCTGGTGTATCAATAGGCCTCAGTTGCGCTCCTACGGGGATACCGCGGGATACCGAGTCGCACACAGAACCTCCCATCTCCCCCGATAAAGTACCGACAACTCAAAACCCTCCTGTCCAAAGCGAGTCTTAGGCGCATGGCATGCAAACCGAGATTTGAATTCCCTGGTACTTGGCATCATGTGACGAACCGGGGGATTGCCAAGCGGGTGGCACAGATCGTCCGCCTCGCCATCAAACGGGTCTTGAGAACTCGAAGCCGGCCTGCACTCGAATAGTTGCCGGTACTTTTTCGGGGCAAACGCCGGGCGATGTGTGCGACTCGGTATCCTCTTAAAGGACGTTTGACCACGCAGGTGGTATTCAGAAAAATTCGCCAGATTTTCGGGTCGCCAGCCTCACACCTTTTCCATCCCTTGACAGTTCCCGTTGCGTCATGTCGAATCAACTGTCGCCACGTTCCGTGCTACATTCTCGGAACCACTTCAACATAGCTCATTCCCGCCTTCCTGGTTCGAAATGAAATCCGCATTGTTGGTTATTCTGGCGAGCTTGCTGAGTGGATAGGAGTTCCAAAGGGGCAGTTTGGGGGGAGTGGGGGGAAGCCAGGTGGGGCGCAGGGGTCTGACGCTGTATCGGTAAGGTGGCTGCGTGGGGAGGATGTTTCGAGGGGATCGAGGTGTCCGGATTGGCGGATATCGATGTCGAGGCCAAGGCCAGCACGCACCGCAAGTTAATGTGCTGCTAGACTTGGACCTTTGTTGGCATGGCGCAAGTAACCGAACCGGCCTTACTCGAACTGCACCGCGATGGCGTCGGTGAAGTTTGAGGTGCTGTTGGGGTTTTGATCCCGATACCAGCACTGGAATCTCCAGGCTTCCCCGGGTAGCACGGGAGCGCTCACGAAGGGGAACGTGGTGAGGTCGAGTGGGGCGACGATAGTGCCCGAGCCACTCGATAAGCCCATCGAATTCCGCAGCCGCTCGATGCCGAAGCCTGCTCCTAGGCACAGGTTGCCTTGCGAGCCTCCGGCCAGCGCCACGAAATCGTGCCCGCGCGAAGCGAGGAAGAACCCGAACACCCCGACCGGCAAGTTCGGCGCTCGTAGTGAGAAGGCGTTGTCGGCTACGACGATTGATCCCGAAACGTCCATCACTCCGGGGAACCCTGTCGAGTTAGGGACCGCCGGCCCGCAAAAGTTCGCCATGGGTGCGCCAAGGGCGAAGACGTAGGCAGAGCCGGCTTCAAACGCGCTATTGTCGCCTTGATCTCCATTGACTCCGGTGGCGCTGCTTCGTTCGCCCCGGGCCCCGACCACCAGAAAATCATGGGAGAGGGCGACCGCCGTCCCAAAGTTATCGCCAACCCCCGTATTGGAGGCCTTTACATAAGCCCGTTGGGCCCACGGATCAGTGCTGCGCTCGAAAATGTACACGGCACCAGCAGCGACCGCGTTTTCGTTCCATGGGTTCCCATTGATCTCGGTGGAGTCGCTCTTCTCTTCGAACGCCCCCACGGCAACCCGATCGCCCGAAACCGATACGGACCAACCAAAGAGATCACTAGGGTCGGTATTGAGTGCCTTGGCATAGGCTGATTGAGTCTAAACGCCTCCGATGCGATCGAAGATGTAGGCCGCGCCACTCGCCGAAGCACCGTTGTTGTTTTGGTCTCCTTCCACCCCAGTGGCATCGCTGTCTTCGAGCGGCGCGCCCACAACCACCGTCTCACCGGACATTGACACGGAGTAACCAAAGCGGTCGATGGCGCCGGGGTTCGAGGCCTTCAAATAGGCTTGCTGGCTCCAATTGCCTCCAGTTCGTTCGAAGAGATAGACCGCACCGGAGTCGGTCACGCTGTTGTCACTTTGGTTTCCGTTCACTCCGGTGGCGCCGCTTTCTTCTTCGTGCGCTCCGACAATGATCGTCTCACCAGAGATCGCCACCGATTGACCAAAGCGGTCACCAGCCTCCGCATTCGAGGCTTTCAAGTAGGCTTGTTGGGTCCAGGCTCCTCCAATGCGCTCAAAAACATAGGCTGCACCCGCGTCGAATGCACCATTGTCGCTTTGGTTCCCGTCGACTTGGGTGGCGCTGCTATCTTCAGACCATGCACCCACGACGGCTAATTCTCCGGAGATCGCAACGGAGCGCCCGAAGGCGTCGAAAGGATCGGTGTTGGATGCCTTCAGGTAAGCTTGTTGGTTCCAAGTGCCGCCATTGCGTTCAAAGATGTAGGCCGCGCCAGACTGCGTGGCGCCGTTGTTGTTCTGATCGCCATTGACACCGGTCGCGTTGCTGTCTTCTTGAAAAGCCCCCACGATCACAAGATCGCCGGAAACCGCGACAGCCCTTCCAAAAAGGTCCGTAGGCTCCGTATTAGAGGCCTTAAGAAAGGCCTGCTGGGCGATGGGATCGATCGTCAGTGGATACTTCGCCCCTCTTTCTTGAACCAGAATCTGCAGGCTCTCTCCGTCCCACTCCATCCATGCGCGTAGGGAAAGACCGTTGGCGTCATAGACATGCAGGCCCGCGTAGGTCACGGCCGTTGCACCCCTTGGATCGACGAATCGTACGCCCTTACCGGTAAGTGTTCACGGGGCGAAATCGCCGTTTTAGCAGCCCTCAGGCGGGGTTCTGAGTGGCCACGAGTCAGCATACCCTACCCCAATAGCTTCGGCAAGTGGTGGATAGGAATTCCAAGCGGGCAGTTTCAGGAGAGCGGGGGGAGCCAGGTGGGGCGCGGGGGGGAGCATGGGGACGGATTGTAGGCAA
>JAAETM010000015.1 GCA_024228395.1 bacterium
CTATCAGTATGTGGCGCCGTAAAATATGTGGCCTTTGACTCCCAGAGCTCGGTAGTCCGCTGCCAGGAGCCAGTTGAAGGCCACATAACTCTTCAGCTACAGCCCCCGGAGAAATTCGATCAAGCCGGGTTGCTGTTTCCAGGGCTTCGTCTCGTTACCTCCTGTATCTGGTGCACAAGTGGCCAGGGCTCGTGCTTTGGTCTCCAGATCGGTCTCCGCGTAGATGTTGGTTGTATTGAGTGAGACGTGGCCTAGCCAGGCGCGGATCGTATTGATGTCGACGCCAGCGCGCAGAAGGTGAGTTGCCGTCGTGTGGCGAATCACATGTGGACTGACGCGTTTGGTGCTGAGGGAGGGCGCCTGCGTTGCGGCTTTCAAGGCATGGCGCTCGACGAGGGTGTGGATCCCAAAGCGGGTGAAGGGCTGTCCATTCCGATTGAGAAAAACGCGCTGCTCCGGCCCGCGCAGCGCGGCGATTCGAGACAGCTGTTCCACTGTGGTGGCCCACAATGGGCAGATACGCTGCTTGTTGCCTTTACCGATGAACCGGACAGATGGCGCATGCCAGTCGATATCCGAGATCTTAAGCTTGGCAGCCTCGCTCGCCCGGGTCCCTGAATTATAAAGAAATAGCAGCAGAGCGTAATCGCGTCGACCTTGTGGTGTACGGCGGTCAGGGGCAGCCAAGAGCGCATCCATCTCCGGTTTGTCCAGGTAGGTGATGCTGGGACGTGTGGTCTTCTTGAATGGTATGAGGCGGATCTGCGCGCACCACTCGAGGTGTTCGGGGCTGTTCTCGCCGATAAATCGCGCCAACGCATGCAGACCTCCCAAGCGCTGGTTGCGGGTGGCTGGGCAACAGTGTCGGTCGTGCTCCAGATGGGTCAGGAATTGGCGGACCAGTTCCGGCGACAAGTCGACCACCGCCAAGCGGTCGACGGTTTTGCTGAGATGGGCTGCCGCGTAAGGCAGTAGCAGCACGAGCATGTCGCGATAGCTGGTGCGGGTATTTGTCGCAAGGTTGCGCTCCCCTACCAGGTACTCAAGCAGAAAACGTCGTACCCAGGGGCCAAGCAAGGTCAAGTCAGTCATCGTGGTGCTCCATGGCGTATTGTTCGAAGCGCTGGCTCGCCTGTTGCAGCAGCTCGGGAGTCAGCGTCAGGTAGCGTTGCGTCGCAGACAGATCCACGTGGCCAAGATAGGTTGCGAGCTTCGGCAATAGCGTCTGCACGTCGGCACCGCTGCGATACCACGCAATGAGGCGATGTACGGCGGCTGCGTGGCGTAGATCATGGAGTCGTGGTTGCCGACGAGGACCGCCTTCGCGCAGCACGCCCGCATGAGCGCGCAGACGTCGAAAGGCGCTACGCGCGGCGGACTGGCTCAACGGTGAGCCGTTACGGAAGCAAAAGAGGGGGGCCTGCTCGGCTGAGGGGTAAGACGCATTGCGTTTGATCAGGTACTCGGTCAGGGCCCCGGTTAAATCCGTGCCCAGCGGTACCAAACGGCTCTTGAAAAACTTTGTCTCGCAAACGCGCAGACAGGCTTCGCACAGATCCACGTCACCGAGCCTGAACGCCAGGGCTTCTCCGATACGCAGCCCTGCGCCGTAGAGCAACAGCAACAAGGCTCTGAACACGTACTCATCTATCGGAACCCGACCCGCGCAGGCGGCGGGCACGGCGTCGAACAGGCGTTTTAGCTCTTCATGGGAGTAGATGTACGGGACGAAAGCGGGCGCCGTCGGCTTGGGGATGGCGGGCGGCAACGGCACCCGCTCTGCCAGCCCGCGCGCCAGGGCATAGCGGTATAGTCCGGAGAGTACGCGGTACTTCTTAATCCAGTACTCGGTGACCGGCCCGTTGCCATTCAGGAAGGTCAGTACGGCTCTCGGCTCGATGGTTGCGATGGGTTCGTCGTCCACTGTCTTGCAGAAGGCCCGAAGAACCGCCTCTTCGGCCCGAAACCGGTAGCCCAGAGCGCGCTTATGGGAGAGGTAGAGGGCGATGACGGCTGAGAGCCTCATAGCAGCCCTCCCAGGTCCAGTTCTGCCACCTGTCGCAGCCCCGCGACGTCGACCTTGGTGTAGCTCAGCGTGGAGTTGGCAGCGCGATGCCCGAGATGATCGCCGATTTGCTTCAGGGAAAAGCCCGAAGCCAGGAGATGACCGGCGCAGGCGTGGCGCAGACAATGGGCCCCGCGTGGAGAAACGTTCACCCCCAGAGCGCTCAGCCGTGCGCCCACGATGGGGGTAATGCTCGCAGCTGACAGAGGACGAATGGGCGCGCTCAGGGTTAGAAACAGTGCCCGATGCGTACAGCGTGGCCGCACTTCGCGCACGTAGCGCACGACGGCCTCCGCGAACGCGGGCAGCAAGGGGTAACACTGCGTGCGACGCTGCTTGGGGCGCGGCACCCTGATCCGCTCGCCGGCCCAGTCTAGATCGTCCAACGTCAGCCCTGCGACCTCGCCCCGGCGAAGCCCATAAACAGCCAGCAGGATCAAGATGGCGTGGGCCCTGATGTCGGCGGGTCGATCGCCGCCGGTACTGTCCAACAGACGCTGGACGACCTCCCAGCTCGGCCCCTCCGGAAGTCCTTCTTGGGCATAGAGCCGAGGCGACTCGATGACGGCAGCGATACCCCGGGAACACCAACCCTGGCCTTCCGCGTAGCGAAAGAAGCTTCGTAAACTGCTGGCCAGACTGGCCAATGATGAGCGCTTCCAGCCCTGGTTGCCCTTTGCCTCGATGAAGGTATCCACATCGCCAATCGAGATCGTGCGCAACGAGTCCAGAGGCGGATGCAGGCTGTCGAAAAACCAGGTCAAACGCTCGCAACGCGTCGAAACGGTGATTGGCGACAATCCCCGCTCGTCGCAAAGGTGGCGGGCAAAGGCATCGATCTGTGCCGTAAAAGGACGTTCCACCTCAGCGGATGGCACGAGCATGCCGAGGCTACGTACCCACTCGGTCGCAACATGAACAAACAGCTGCCGAGACCCCGGGGAGTCATGCGCACGCTTGGGCGAGCGCTTGAATCTTGTCCGGCCATCCACGGCCAGTTCAATATCGCGCACCGTCACGTTGCCGTGGTCGATGTCGATACCGCGCGCCACGGCCAGCAGCACCCAGGCGATCTTCTTCAGCATGGAGCGCGAGTAGCCGCGTGCCGCACATTGCTCGATGAATTGCGCCCGGGCCTCGGAGAGCGGGCCCTTGCGGTAGCGGGCCAAGACGGTGGGGCGTTTGAACAGAGTCTCGTACATGATCGGTCTCCTCTCGCTACAAGATGGAGGACCATCATGGACCCACTCTTATGTGGCGTTAAGCTCCTTGCCGTTGGCCATCCAAGGTAGTCTCGGTGTTCGGCGCCACATATTTTTCCGCGCCACATACTGATAG
>JAAETM010000016.1 GCA_024228395.1 bacterium
CATGTTGACCGAGTGCTCAAAGGAGATGTAGGCGATCTTTTCGGCCCCATGCTCCTCGACCAAAATACGCAGCTTGTCCAGGTCTATGTTGCCCTTCCAAAGGAAGTCGCTGTCCGGTTGATGGGCTTCGTCCACGATGATGTCGGCGAAGATCCCCCCGGCCATCTCCTGGTGCAACTTGGTGGTGGTGAAGTACATGTTGCCGGGAACGAATTGACCTGGCTTGATCATGATCTGGCTCAGGATATGTTCCGCCGCGCGCCCCTGGTGGGTCGGGATGATGTGCTCGTAACCCAGCACCTCCTGCAAGACCTCCACGAAGTGGTTGTACTCTTCGCTGGTGGTCGCACTGGCGCGGGCTCGGTCATAGGCCGCCCACTGATCGGTGGACATGGCCGTGGTGCCCGAGTCGGTGAGCAGATCGATGGTCACGTCTTCGGAACGCAAAAGGAAGGTGTTGTAGCCCGCCTCCAGGATTGCCTTTTGGCGCTCTTCCTTGGTGAGCAGCCCCACGTATTCAACGGTATGAATGTTGAAGGGCGCGGTGTCGAAATCGAAGTTGTCCAGGTTGGCAAAGATCGAGCGATAACGCATTTGATCCCGCCAGGCGCCCTGGTCGGTGAAGTGTAAGGTGGGCACCTTATCCGCCTGCTTGTAGAGATGGATGATGGCATCGGCCACCTGGTCCAGTTGCTCGTTGGTCATGGCCAAACGCGGAATCTGGACCGGCACTAGCAGATTGTCCTGCACGCGGCCATGGGCCACCGCGCGCACGCCACTCACCAGGTACAGGTTAGCGGATAGGGCATCTTGCTGGTGTTCGTCGAGGTGAGGTAGGAACTTGTCTGCCTGGATGTAAGCACCATCACAGCCTCGCTCCAGGGGCACTCCACCAGCGCGCAATCGCGCGGTGAACGCCAGGGTCTGCTGCATGACCCACTGCACCTCGGCCTCTGAGCACATCTCGGTCAAACCGCGCGAGAGCACTTCCATGGTGCGGCCTGCCATGCCCCCATAGGTGTGCAGCCCTTCAAATACCACCACTTCGTTCATCAGTATTTCGCGGTCACTTTCCTCGCTGACCCCGATAAATCCGCCCGTGCTGGCTTTGGGATCCTGTGCTCCATCCATGATCAAGATGCGCACCAGGTCGGCGAGCTCCTTGACCAAACCCGCGATGGTGCGCTGCCCTTGATTCGTTTCGTGCTGCTGGATGAACCAGGCGTTTTCGATGATGCGCGAAGCATCCAGGACCAACAGCGCGTCGTACTCGTCCGCCAAGTCCTTCACCTCGGTTAGATTTGCCAAGCTGAACGGGTGCTGGCCCCCTGCAAAGGCCTGCATGGCGACCATTTTGGCTCCGCCTTCAAGGGCCTTCCTGAGAGCTACCAAGTCCACATCTCCAGTGAAGATCTCTTGGCTTGCATCTCGCACGTCCAGGCTGCCCACCTTGTGAAGGCTGGCGATATCTCTAAACATGGTCGAGTTGCCGACGATACTCGTTCCAGGGGTAGCCATGGTGTGCACGACCAACTTTAGAGCGCCCAACAGATTGTGGGTCGGGCAGATGTACTCGACGCCAAGGACCTCGCGAGCACTCTTCTCCAAATTCATGAAGTTGCGCGCACCGGCATAAGCCTCGTCTCCGATGTACTGCCCAGCGAGCTGCTTCTGGCTGAAGGCACTCGTGCCCATGGAGCACATGTCAAAACTCACCTGATGGGGGCTCAGGTTGAAAACATTGAACCCCGCGTCCGCCAACAAACGCTTGCGCTTCTCCAACTTGGGCCATGTCAGGAGACGTACGGTTTTGATCTTGTGCGGTTCGTGGACCTGTGTGTTCATAGTCATCAGAAGCTCCTTTGAAGTAGCGGTCGGTGCCATCGGGGGGCAAGATCGGTCCGCCTCATGTTCAAAGTACGCCTGTTCGGTCGGCGTTTGCACCCGTTGGATGGGGACCTTGACTATTGTTCATTCAGGGAGCTTGCCCCCTGGAGAGAGCACGAATTCTACCCCGTGGGCGTGTCACAAAATGAACCCGACATGGGCGGCCCACGCTTCGCAGCTGATCCGTTCCGGTCATGCGATATGTAGCTCGAATAGTGCGCTGCCGCGCACTTCCCCGTTGATCAACAATTCCACCAGGGTCACACCAGGGTAATAGCGACGGGTCGTGACCGGCTTGATGTGAAAAGAGTGACTGGCTTTCTTGGTGGCTCCGGGTGCGAGGGTGATTTGGCTTCCCTTGCTGACCTTGGGTACTGCTTTGCCGTTGGCTTTGATCCAATGGAAGCGGTAGTCGGCGATGAGTTTCTGCGGCTCGCTGGAGGTGGACGTGATTTCCAAATCGACGGTTAACATTCCGCCCAGGGTCGACTTGTTGGTGGAGAGCTGCATGGCTACGGGTCGGAGCATCGGGGGCGGAAAGCCGAGAATGGCCAAGCAGCGCGGGTTCCCGGCCTTGATCAGGGTTCGGCAGGCGTGGCGGATGAGTTTTTGGCGCGCTTTCGGGGCACCCTTGGACCAGGCTTCGACCACATCGAGCATGCGTTCGGGGTGGTCCTTGCAAATGTCGTTCAGACTATTGGCAACCGAGCGGCGCACGTACTCTTCTGGGTCGTCCTTTAGCTTTTCGAGCAGAGGCAAAATCGGAGTGGGGTCTGCGATGAAGGCCTTGATCTGCGGGGCCCACGGCAAGCGCGGGCGAGAGCCTTCGGATACTAGGCGACGCACGTGCACGTTGGGATCGGTGGCCCAGCTGTGCAATCGGGCCATGGCGACTTCGGGGTGCAGATCCAGGAAGGGCCGAATTCCAAACTCGGAAGTGAAGCGCTTGGTGACTTCGAAGAGCAGGTCCAACGACAGTTCGGGATGGTCGAGTCCGTGGTTGGCTACCAGGCTGTTGATGGGAAGCATGGGCCAGCCGTTTGTCATTTCATCGACTGTGATTTCCGGGGTGTTGCGAATGACCTCGAGAAGAATGCCGAGGGTTTGGCCCATGTCTTCTGGTAGGGCTGAGCGCAGGCAATCCCCCACGTGCTGCGCGCGGGCTTTCAACTCCAGGGCCTGCAGGTGACCCCGAATGGCATCCCGGTAAGCATCGTTTGGGAAGGCGGGCCAGATTTCGTGAACACGATTCCCCAGCCATTGCGCCACCGAATCGTCGATCAGGTTTTTGAAAGGTTCGGCCATGGCTGCGCGCGACTTCCTCAGCTTGGAAGGCGGAAGAGAATCCGGCGGCGCACTTGGGTTGAACCACCGGCCCAGGTGATTGGCGCGGTTGCAAAGCGCCATGTCGCCAGGGTTTTCTTGGCCGCTTGGTCGAGGATCGAGTGACCGCTGGACTCAACAATTTCGACCTCCGTGACATTCCCTTTTGAATCCACGGTGAGCAACAGAACGACGGCACCCTCTTGTTTGCGTCGGCGGGCCTTGGACGGGTAACGGGGCTCGGGGCAGTGTTCGCTGAGCACCACCGGTGACCAGACTTGGTCTTCGTAAATTGCCGGGGCTGGAGGGCTTTCGGGCTTCGGGGTCCCAGCCAGCTCCACGGGCTCAGGTTCGGGTTCGGGAGGCACGGGCTGCGGCTCAACCTGGGGCTGCGGGTCGATTGGAGCCCGTTCCTGCGCTGGAAGCTGGGGCTCGGTCACCGGAAAAGAGGGGTCTGGGGGGGGCACCGCGCCATCGTCCCAATCCATCGACTCCTGGGACAGGGGCCAATTTTCCTCGGGCTGGGGCTCCAATTTCTCTAGGGGCGCGACCATATCCTCATCGGCATTTATCAATCGGTGCGCTTCGAAACGCAGCTCGTGGACCTTCGACCGATCGGGTCTTTCACCCCCGCCCAGGACATATAGGCTGATCCCCAATAGGGCCGGAATGGCCATAAATGCCGCTAGATGGGCAGAAACGGACAATCCTAGGGGTTTTGCCCAGTGACGGCGGGTGGGGATGGGTCGACGCGAGGACATGCTAGAAAGGGCCCGTATTGGGCCCCATGAGGGCAAACGACACTCGCCCATGGGAGTTCAGGTTTTACCCCATACCAATTCTTTCTCGGGAGTTGATTCCCATCAAGGACCCAAACGAGGCAAATTGCCAGACTACGGCCACTTCGATTACCCGCCAGCGAAAGCCGGACTACCCGGGGCGAAGATTCAGTGAAAAAAACACTGCGGTCCCCCCACTCGCGCATCTGCGCTGAAACAGCAAAACGAGCCCAAACCCCCTTTTGGAAGGTGTTGGACCCGTGGGGCCATTCCTCCCTGACCAGGGGCAGAAGTTCTGTCCAGGCCGCCCAATTGGGCACGCCGTACCAGGGCGAGAACCCACCTCCTAGGCGGAAATCCTGCCCATCCCTTAAACAACCATGATACCCAACATGAAACCCACTCGGACTACCCTCGCGTCTATTGCAGCTCTTAGCCTGCTGACCTCCGTCGCCTTGGCGAACGACCCCGCTGACAAAATCACCATGGACGAGGACGCAGCCGCAATGGCCGAGTCCCAGGACACATGGACCGGCATTCGGGAATGGCTTGGCTCCGGCGAAGCAATCCTGAAGCTGCGTACGCGCTTCGAAAGCGTGGACCAGGCTTTCAATGAAGTCTCCCTCGCGCCCTATGCCGATGATGCCCACGCCCTGACCATGCGCACCTCGCTCGCCTACATGCTGGGCAACTACGGCAAGTTCTCAGGCGCCGTCGAATTCGAAGACGTACGCGCTATTGGCAACGGCCAGTACAACTCCACCATCAACGGAACCACCAACCGCCCCGTCGTGGCTGATCCCGAAGGTGGCGAAGTCACCCAGGCTTTCTTCACCTATGCATTCAACGACAACTTGACCGCCAAGGTCGGTCGTCAGCGCGTGATCCTCGACAATGCCCGCTTCGTGGGCAACGTGGGCTGGCGCCAGAACGAGCAGACCTTTGATGCGGCCGCCTTCGTGGGCACCGTCGCCTCCGATGTGAACTACGTCTACGCCTACGTTCAGAACGCCAACCGTATCAACGGTGACGAGCATCCCGGCGCCAACATCGGCTCCGAGTCCCACGTCCTCAACGTGTCTCGTAACTTCGATGGTTACGGCAAGCTGACCGGCTACGCCTACCTGCTGGACGTTTCCGTTGCAGCCGCATCCACCGACACGATCGGTGCGCGCTTCTCCGGCAAGCACGCCGTCAACGATAGCACCAATGTGCTCTACACCCTCGAGATGGCCCAGCAAGAAGATGCTGGTGACAACCCGAACTCCGTGGACGCTGGCTACATGCATGGCGAACTCGGCGTGGAACTCGACAAGATCACCCTCAAGCTTGGCACCGAAGTGCTCGAAGGCTCTGCAGCCGACGGC
>JAAETM010000017.1 GCA_024228395.1 bacterium
CTCCAACTCGCGCCAACACGACTGGGTATGGTACAGGCAGCTCCTGCTGCGCTACCCCATCCCCTTCGCCCGCGCAATCCACTCGATCTACCGCCGTCCAGCGAGCCCATAATGTGGCTTAGCCACTGCCGGGTCACTCCCAGCACCGAGGAGCCGGATGCGTCAATCGCGCACGTCCGGATCTGTGGGAGCCTGGGGCCAGCAATGCCCCTGGGCCACCCGACGATTCAAACCCGCGATAACCGTGCCCATCAGAATGTCGGACTGGCCATCGGAGTTTGTATCGCTGACAGCCGCGACCACATCGACGCGTGGCCCGAGGGCCCCGCCCGTGATGCCGGGAATGGTTTGCACGGTGTGTAGGTCAATCCCGGAGCGCACTTCCAATTCGGAGGTGAGGAAGGTCACCACGTCGGGGAAACCATCGCCGGACAGGTCCGCCTGGCAGTCGGCGAGGTGGTGTTGACCGGGGGCGAGAGTGATCTCCTGGATGGGGGTGGGCAGGTCGGCCATGGACGTGATCGCCAGGTAGGGTTGGCTTACGCCCGACCCAAGAACGACCAGGTCCTGCAGGCCATCACCATCGGAATCCGCCCCGAGCGGAGTCACTTCCAAGATCGTCCGTCCGGCCACTGGGTAGGGCTGGAATCACGCAGCGGCAACGTGCACACAGCCAACGGCGCGGGGGAAATGCTTTTGCCCTTGGTCGACAAGGCACGAGAGACCATTGCTGACAAGGTGTAGGTGCACGGCGATGCTGGTTTCCAGGGTGTTGATTTCTTGGATCAACTGGACGAGCGCGACGTGCGCTATACCTTTCGAATTCCAACGAACAAGAACCTTCAACAATGGGAGGAGATCTTGGCCGTGCGAGAACCCGGCCACCCGCGGGCAATCCCCCGAACGTGGACCCACAACGTGACCTACCAAGCGGCGACATGGGAGAAGCCGCGCCGGGTCGTAGTCGTCGTACAGGAGAGGCCGGGCGAACTGTACCTGCACACTTTCTTCATCCTGACCAGCTTCACGAAGAATAAAATGAGCGCTGATGAAACCGTGGACTTCTATTGCGAACGCGCCCTCATGGAAAACCACATCGGAGAGCATCAGTCTGTCTTGAACGCAAACCTGGCCAGCAACAATCGGCCCAAGACGAACATCAAACAAAAGCCCATCAAGAACGCAGATGAGCTTATCGACGTCCTTGGGCAAACGGGGCGGCGCAATTGCTGCACGGAATTGCCAACAAACCCACTCCGCGCAAGGGGTTTGTCTATGGGGATCACGATTCGACTCAGCGACAATCCAAACTCATGCAGCCCTTGCGGTCACGTGCTCATGAATAATCCGGGCTGAGGTGAGTGCGGAAACGAGGGCAGGGATGGTCTGGTATCCCTTCACTCGTCGGAATTGTTTCTCGGCCTGGATGAGTCCAGAGCCGACCCAGCGCATGACTATCTTTGCGCCATTCCAAAACCTTTGTCAGTGCGCTTTTCGCATCTTCGTATTCGGACATGGCCCATGCGGCACTCATGCGCCGACGGGCATGTGCTTGCCACTGCTTTGGAAGATAGGAAAGCACATTCCGTTCTTTGTGAAGAATGCAGCGTTGGATGACCCCGCGTTCGCCGAAGATGTTGCTCACTCCCTTGGCCAGGGCCTTGGAGCCATCGAGCACAAAAAGAGCCTTCTCGCTCGTATTCAGTCCACGCTCGCGCAAATCGTTCAGCAGGTCGGTCACAATCTCGGCATTCTCAGACGCACCTTCGCGTACTCCAAGGATGTGCTTGCCTCCTTCAGGAGTGATCCCTATAGCCACTACGCAAGTGTGACCCGCGAATCCTCTCCCATCGATGGAGACCCAGACAAAGGTCCAATCACTGAGAGCGCGCCCATTCAGAGCGTCCAAGTCCTTCTGGGATGCCCGCTTGAATGCGCTGCTCACCCCGCTCTTCTGCAATCCAAGGTCATCGGCAATTTTGCTGAGCGCCTTGTCGTACTTGCGCGTGCTCACGCCCAGGGCCATGAGTTGCATGATCTCTCCGTCGAATGCCTCCCGGCTCGACAAAGCCCCGATCGTCTCTAGCGGGTACTCCGTTCCTGTTTCTGTGTCTCTCACACGAGGCCGCTTGATGTTCGTTGGTTCGCGGTTCCGGAATATCCTTCCCTAGCTGCTTCCTCCGTGCCGTAGCCGGTCGTCTCCTGTCGATGACCATGGGGCTTCCCAAGCAAGCTGGGCGACTGTCTTGGTGGCTGTTGCACTGATCTCTGTCAGCAATGTTTCTCGGATCATTTGATAGATCGGGAGCACTTCACCGGGTAATCCACACCGAACCCAGGCAGTTACATATTCCTTGATTCCAATTCAAGCTCGAAAGCGAGGTGGTGCAATTGCCTAGAAGGTGACGCTCACGCCATTCGAGAAGTTAGAGGACCCGACGGCCGCCGGAGTGTCACGGTGCCAGACCTGGAAATGCCAGGTGCTGCCTGCGGTAATGACCTGGGGCGTACTTGCCACGGCGTCCGGCACGTCGAAACCGGTCTCCATACCCATCGGACCAATGCTAGATGTTCCAGCCAAGTTCTCAAGCACGCCAGCGGCGCTGAAACGGCCAACGGAGTTTGAAGTTGTTCCTGCCACGTTGTAGCGGAAGAAGGGAGCTGAGGACAGGCAGAATTGGCCGTTGCTGATCACCACGCCCGGATCGTCTGAGGTGGTACCAACTAAGAAGTAACCCAGCTCGGAGGGGACTCCATTGGTACACTCGAGGTGCAGGTCGGACATGCTGCCTGAGATCCCGCCGCCGGTCAAGAAGGAACTGGACAGGGTGGTAGAGGCACCCGTGGAGTTGAGGTTGGCGGGGTCACAGAAGGTGATCGAACCTGCGTCTTCGAATAACATTACTGCGAAATCCGTGGAAGGGAAAGGGGTACAGGCATTCCAGGTGACACCTGGAGTTGAAGCTGACCAGGACACACAAGGCCCGCCAAATACAGGGTCCTGATCGGCCATGCCCCAAACGAACTCGTCGCCTGTTCCACTGGAATCAGTGCTAAACAATTCGACCCAATACGTACCAGGTGCGAGGGATACGCCGCCAGGAAGCGAAACTTCCAACTCAAACTCATCCAACAAACCTGAGGCAGTAGGTAAGAAACTACCCGTCGCGACGACAGTCGGTACAAGGCCAGGGAAAGACTGTAGAGTTGCACCGGGAACGTCGCCAAAGGGACCGCTGCTGTTGTTTCCGTGGATGATGAAGTCGAATTCATCTGTCGTAGGCGCTCCCGAGGGCTTCCAAGCTCCCCACCAACGGACACGATTTAGAGTTACGCTAGCAGGGCCGGCAACAACGAAGTTTTCTGCATTGGACTCAATGCCGACGTGAGCTGTTAGTGAGAAACCTCGGGTCGGCTGCTGGTCAAGCAGGACCGTCTGCGCGTTGGTGCTGGAAGTAAACAGTGCGGTGGCCAGAGCCATCCCGGTCAGCTTTCTTTGGAGAGATGTCATGTTTTTTTGATTGCCGTTGGAGTTGTAGCAAGAGTGAAACCGGACCACTTCTCAGGTCCAGCGGTTTTGCTATTTTATACACTAGACTAGCGTTTCGCGGTTCGTCCCACAATCACAATTATGAACGCGGGCAGCTGAGGTCCCCCGCAGCTGGAAACACACGCCCCCCCCCGATGCTTTGGTTCCTACGACCAAACAAACAAAGAGGGAAGCGTGCCGAACCAGCCTATCCCCGAGTCGCTCAACTCGATACTACAACCATTCGATTCTTGTTTCTCGCGGGCGAGTTTTGCGAACTTCAAGCTGCTCGTAATCGGCTGGATACTCTGCCGACGACATCGATGGATCACCCGGGTGGTCTACGCCAGCGGAGGCTTGGGCTATGGGCATATCTCCGTCTTTATTGATTCTTCACTTCGGCTCCGTGGGACCCTGATCAACTGGGTCGGCGTTTGCTGAACCAGCTGATAAACCTCTTGCCTGAAACTGTTGAGGCCATGGTCGATGACACTCTCTGTCGACGATCGGGACCACGCATCTTTGGCATCTCCACGCACCACGATGGCGCGGCGTCCTCGTACGGCACGGGGGCATCTGGGCACTAAAGCAATATTGCACGCGGTCACGCTTGGGTCGTGCTCACAATTTGCGTCCCCGTCCCTTGGAATGACC
>JAAETM010000018.1 GCA_024228395.1 bacterium
CCGGGATCTCGAACCAGTCCAGCGACCAAATGTCGGATCCAATCGGAGTGCGCCAGCAAGGCTTCGGGGGTGATATCTGAGGGTGTACTCATGGTGTTCACCAAGGAAACCCCGCTAGCAGGATTTTCGACTCAGACATTCTAACAAATACCCCCTGGGACGGAAGGTCGGATCCTTCCGAACCGCGATCGGAGGCAACGGGGGGGGCCGCGTCACGCCCTGGCAACGTCGGATTTTTCCCCGGGGCCTGTCTCCAGGCTCTGTCAATCCTGCTACCGTGACTGGCATGCTCCATTCCGACACCAGCGCAGAAGCCAATGCCGCCTAAATTGCGGCCTATAGGCGGATGGGGCCCGAAAAACGGGTGGCTCTAGCGTTCCAGATGTCCGAGCAGGCCAGGCAAACCACAGCTGGTGGAATCGGTGACCGCCATCCCGAGTATTCCGACGACGACATCCGTTGGGCCATGTTTCGACTCATCCATGGCGATGAGTTGTTCCGCAAAGCCTGGCCCGATGCACCCATTTTGGAACCATGACTGGCAGTGTTGGTTTCTTGCCGCGGATCGTGGCAAGGTTGGATGCCGCAGGTGTGCCGTACATGGTGACCGGCTCGGTGGCTAGTTCCAACCACGGCATTCCGAGGACAACGCACAATGTGGACTTAGTCATAGATCCGAAGCCTGCTGAGCTTCGCGCGTTTGTATTGTCCCTTCCGATTGATGAATACTATTCGGACTTGGATTCTGCCTTGGCAGCCCTGGACCTAACGAAGTACTGGGAACAAGCCAAAGGCCTGGACCCACGACAGGCGTAGACTGCCACGGAGTCGATGTTGGACGTCACGCTTCCCGGCTGCGGCGCATGGCGCTTTGTAGTTGGGCGGCCAGGGTGGTGCCGAGGGGGGCGGGGTCGCTGGACTGGGGTTCCGGTTTTTCGTGGCGGGCGCGGGCTTTCCATTCGGCTTGGGCCAGGGTTTCTTGCAGGTTTAGGGCGCGGCCGCCGGAGTCGAGCATGGAGAGGGTCAGGCGTTGTTCGTCGGGTTTGATCTCCAGGACGCGCAGGGGCACGGTCTGGCCGGGGCGTAGGAAGATGCCCAGGCGGCGGTGGCCGTAGGGGGTTTCGCTGCGCGGGATGAAACCTTCGGCGTCGCCTTGCCAACCGGACTCCTGGTTTTCGAAGCGCACCACGATGCCCGCGTCGAGCAGGGTGAGCACGGTGCCTTGGGTGTGGGAGCCGGGGGGGTGGTGCTTGGCAAAACTGCTCCAGGGGTTTCCGATGAGTTGTTTGAGGCCCAGGGAAATGCGCTTGCCGCCGCGGTTCATGCGCAGGATTTTGACCTCGAGCGTTTCGCCCATGGAGATGCGATCGGAGGGGTGATCCAGGCGCGCGTGACTGATGTCGGAAATGTGCAGCAAGCCGTCGCGGCCGCCATTGAGTTTTAAGAACACGCCATACTCTTCGATGCGCACCACCTGTCCGCGCGTCACGTCGCCGGGCAGCAGGGTCTGGTTCTTGCGGCGCATGTCGCGTTCCTGTTGCAGCACTCGTTTGCGTGAAAGCACCACGCGTTGGCGTTCGTGGTCGACCTCCAGCACCTCGCAGACCATGGTCTTGCCGATCATGCCGCGCACGCTTTCGCTGGGCGATTTTCCGGTGTGGGCGTGGGGCATGACCGCGTGCAGGTGGTCGATTTTTAGTTGCAGGTGTCCCTGGTGTTCGCGCACCACACGGGCGGAGATCCATTGGCCTTCTTGCATGCCCTGCCAGGCGGGCAGGCTGCGATCGCCCACCAGGGCAAGTGCCCAGAGGCTCTCCTCACGGCCGCGCAGGGTGAATTCATGCACGTCGCCCTCGTGGGGTGGTTCGGGGAAGACAGAAACGGAGAGCACGCCCTGCAGCCGCGGTCCCAGGTCCACGAAAACATCGCGGCCAAAAATACCCACGATGGTGCCCTGGTGGATGCGCAGATCACCCGCGCTGCGTTGTACGGGGCCTTCGACTGAATTTTGAAAGGCCCGAGGGCCAACCGAATCTGAACCTTGAAAATCAAACATGGCACCCCATCTCTAGCACCTCGGGACGATTAGGAGTAGAAATGCGTGGGGCGCGTCCCGGAATGATGCGCACAGATCCCACGACTGGTCCTTCCGGGCCGATTCAAAGCATGACACTTTCTCCCCTGGCCTGGTTCCTGATCCCCTTACTCGGTGCTTGGATTGGGTACGGAACGAATCTGATCGCCGTTCGAATGATCTTCAGGCCCATCAAACCCGTGAATGTCATGGGCTTCCGGATCCAGGGGCTCGTGGGGCGTCGCCAGGCGGAAATCGCCAAGTCGATCGGGGGCGTGGTGGGGGATCACCTGCTCAGCCATCAGGACATGCTGGAGGCCATGGAGAAGGCCGACCTGGAAGGTCTTCTCGACCGCATTCTGGAGGACCGGTTGCCCGAGGTGCTAGAAGGGCTAAAAAAATCCTTGGGACCTATGGCCAATATGCTCGATATGTTCCTGACCCCCGAGCGCCTGGTGGATATTCGTAAAACTCTGGTGTGCAAAATTCTGGAGGACAAGGAGTCCCTGACGGTCTCCCTTGAGCAAGCGCTGGAGCAGGGTCTGGACGTGCACAGTCTGGTGGAGACCAAGGTGGCGGAATTCCCTGTGGAGCGGTTGGAGGAATTGATCCTGATGGTGGCGAAAAAGGAGCTGCGAGCCATCGAAATTCTCGGCGGGATACTAGGCGCCGTGATCGGATTATTGCAAGCTGGTATCCTGTCCCTTCTGCCGGCTTAGCCCTTGGCATCGACGTCGAAGGTCTTTTAGTACTCACAATCGTTGATCATGGAAAAGAGCAAGAACTTGGCCCTTATTGTTACTTTGAGTCTGTTTGGGCTTATATCAGGCTGCGGGGACAAAGAACTTGTGGTCATGGAGGGTCCCACCCCCGCGGAGCAACCTCCGGTTGAGGTGAGCAACGAGCTTCATATTGAGGCGCCCCATCCCAAGCTACGCATTCCCCAGCAGATCGAGCTGCTCAGCGAAAGCCTGACCAATGCGTTCAATGCCTTCGGTGACAAGGTCTTCATCCGCGATTGGGCTGGGCTGAAGGACTTTTTGCACGAGGGCTTCCGGGGCCACGATGTCTTTGATTTGTCTGTGTTGTCAAAGGAACCCTTGGCCCTGGGTGCCCAGGTCTTCACCGGGGATGTGTCCGGCGCGCCGCTTGTTGGGCGCACGGAGTTCTTGCATTCCTTCGAACTCCGGATCGGTGCCTGGCGTCGGCTGGAGGAGTCGGTGTGGAAGGTGCGTGGTGCGGAATTTGAGCACTCCAAGCAACCCTCATGGGGCCGCGTGGAATGGGCGGCTCACATGGTTGGTTTGAGGGGCGACGGCGGTCGCGAACTGCTCGAGTTCGCTGGTCTGGCGCGTGTGGAGCGCAGGGCAACCGGTGGGTGGGTGATCACCCATTTGGAAGTGCACGAGGCCGTGGGCACGCGTGGTGGCAAACTATTGTTTGAGGATGTGACCCGCGCTGCAGGTGTGCACTTCAAAGGTGTGCGCTATGGGAAGCCGGGCAATGACTCCGATGGTTGGAATGGCCTGGCCAGCGCGGATGTGAATGGGGATGGGATCTGGGATGTGTTTGTGCCCAGTTCCACCAAGAGTTTCTTGTACCTGGGCCAGAAGGGTGGCGGATTCCGGGAGGCCGGTTCGGAATCGGGTTTGGGTTCTATTTACGCGGGAACCGGCGCGCTTTTTTTCGACTTCGAGAACGATGGGGATCAGGACCTTTTGGTGGCCCATGTGGGCTGGGAAGAAGGCGGCCTTCGCGAAACGGGCGGACAAAGCCTGCGAGCCTACAGGAACGATGGCGAGGGGAAGTTTGGGGAAGCCACCGAAATCATGGAACTCGACGAAATCCGCTGCGCGGCATTTGGTCTGACCGCCCTGGATGCGGATGGGGATGGGTTTGTGGACGTGTACGTGAGTGCGTATGGGCGCATGGGACATCGGCGCAATGATTCATGGAATGAAGCGACCAACGGTGAAGCAGACATCTTGTTGCACAATGATGCCGGGAGTGCTTTTGTCGATGTGACCGAAAAATCTGGGATCGAAGATCGGGGTTGGACCTATGGTGCCGTGGCGGCGGACTTCGACTCCGATGGGGATCAGGACATTTACGCTGTGACGACCTTCGGTTCCAATCACCTGTGGATCAACCGGGGTGATGGTGTGTTTGATGATCGGGCGAAGGACCAGGGCGTGGCCTTGCGTGGAAATAGTATGGGTGTTTCCGTGGGGGATCCCAATGAGGACGGCCAGCTGGACTTGTTCTTGACCTGCCCTTCTTCCAATACCGGGCGTCGTATCCTCAAACGTTTTGATGAGGAAGAACGTACCCTGTTGTGGAATGACTTGGCGCGTATGGCGGGGGGGAATCTACTGTTACAGGGCGACGGAAAAGGAGCATTCGACGTGATCGAAGGCGCTGGAGGAGCGGGCGGAGCGGGTTGGGCTTGGGGTCAAACCCTGGCTGACTTTGACCTGGATGGACATCAGGATGTCTATTGCGTGAATGGCTTTGTGACCGGGGATATTCCGCGGGACACATGAAGCGCTTTTTGGCGCCACGTGGTGGCGCAGAGCATGGGGTTGGAGGGTGAGGTGGAAGCACCCAAGCACTTGCACGATGACGAAACGGAAGCATTCCAGCACCCCTGGGTCGTGGAAATGTTCCGGCGCGGATTTTCCTTCAATGGGAATGAACGCAACCAGCTGTTTTTGGGCGACGGCAACGGTTCCTTTGTGAGCTACTCGGGGTTGGGTGGGGCAGACTCGCCCCTGGATGGTCGCGGACTCTTGGCGATGGACTTCGACGACGATTTGGACTTGGATCTATTTGTTCACAATATTCAGCGGGAGCGGCACAACTTGTATCGCAACTTGGCTGGTGGCAAGGGCCAGGCGATTAAAGTGCAGCTATTGGCGACCTCCGGCAGTCCTGAAGCTATCGGAGCTAAGGTGGAATTGCGCATCGGTTCCCGCCGGTTGACCCAGGTGATGATGCGTGGCGCCGGCTATGCGTCCTGCAGCGCGCCCGAGTTGCTCTTCGGTTTGGGCGCGGAAAAGAGCGGCGAGTTGGTTGTGTCCTGGCCCTACGGTGAGCCGGAAAGTTTCGGCAAGGTCGAGGCCGGAACCCGATGGTTGCTGAAGCAAGGTGCGGGCAAACCCCAACCCTTGCAGGCTCGATCCAACCCCTTACCCGATCCTTGGCCCCCGGGGCTGCGAATCGCCGTGGGGGAACCGCTTCCGCCCTTTGCCGTGGAACTGGCGGATGGCAAGCACTTGGTTGTTGATTCAAGCCTGATTCCGCCCGGGGGCACGATGCACCTGAATCTGTGGGCCAGCTATTGCAAGCCCTGCGTGGAGGAGCTGCCCATTCTGGACAAGCTCCACAAGGAGAAAGGGCAGCTAGTGATGGGCATCAGCCTGGATGGTGGGCAGGCGCGCGACACGGCTCGCAAGCAGCTCGCGGCTGCCAAGGTCGCATATCCCAATGCCTTCCTGCTGGTGGATGACGAGGGGGCTGGGAAGCAGGTGGATACATTCCTGGATCTTTTTCAACTGATCCTGCCCACCACTTTGGAAATTGATTCCGATGGGCGTCTGGTGGCGGTGCACCAGGGCCGCATCGATCAGAATCGGTGACAGACCCCTCGTATTCGTGAGAATTCGTCGGAGAAGCGGGAAAGGTTCCGCCCATAGGTCCCCTTGGCGAAGTTATGCTCTTGCCACGGGACGTAGAATGCGAAAAAGGAATAGGGAATGAGGAATCCTCTCCTGCCCCCTGTGCCCGCTCACCCAGACCCCATTGGCATGAACCCTATCAAACTTCTTATCCCTGCTCTCCTGGCCCTGGCCGCCTGCTCTGGTCCCCAAGGTGCAGCTCTGCACCGCATTGCTCCCGAGGTCAATAGCCGCCGCTACTCCGGTTTGGACCGAATCTCCCCAGGCGACGCCCTGACAATCCGCTTTCAAAGCAATCCGGAGGCCTGGGACCAGGACGTCATCGTGCAGGCCGATGGAAACGTCTCGCTAAAGGCGCTGGATCCCATGCGCGTGGGCGGAATGCTCCCCAGTGAGCTGGATGAGGCCCTACGCAGCGCCTATGCCATGATCATCGAAGGTGGTTACCCAGAATTGACCGTTTCGATCGCTATCCAAGCCCCCGATCAGGCTTACGTGATCGGAGAGGTCAACCAGCCCGGCCCCGTGGAGCTCGGCCCCGATGGCACCTTGACCTTCGTGCAGGCCATCGCCCTGGCAGGTGGCCACATCCAGGAAACCTCCTGGTTGGGCAACATCAGTTTGATCCGCTGGGATCCGACTAGTAACTCGCAAATGAGTTGGATTGTGGACGGTCGCACCAAGTGGTGGGGTTCCTCGGCGACCATCCACATGCAAGAGCACGATGTGCTCTACGTACCCAACACGCGAATCGACCAGACTGGAATCAACCTGGACAACTGGGTTCGGCGTATGATCCCTGTTCCTCGTTTTTTGGCACAGTAAGAACGAGGGGGCTTCGGCCCCCGTCCCCAGTGATGGAGAGTTAGCATGAGCGACGACAGTTTTGACGACGACGTGGAAATGGAAGAAGGTGATTCATCCCCCTTCAACATCAGGGTCTTGCTTCTCTACGGAGCTTGGCGGTCGAAGCATTGGATTGCCCTTTGCGCGTTGCTTGGAATGGTTGGAGGGTTAGTGGCTGCGGCCTCCATGCCCAATGTATACCAATCGATGGGGCGCATGGACTATCGGCCGGGCGCCAACGAGGCGCAGACCATGGCCATGGCGGCTGGCGTGGACGATATAAATGTGGGGAGCTATATTCCCGGCATGGGCAACGAGCTCATGATCCTGGACGATTTGGCGATATACATGGGGGTGGCCAAGGAGTTGGGCCCTGCCTATGTCTTGGGCAAGCCGGATCCGACCGCAGGTGATGAGGGCGCGAACATTGTGACTCGCTTATGGCATGGTTTCCAGAAGACCATGATTGACATGACCCATCGCGGTTTCGAGAAGGGCAATCTGGTCACGGAGAAAGCATTGCTCGGTGCGGCCCTCAGCTTGAAGGATCGAACGGATTTGTATGTGCCCGTGCGCACGCCAACTTCGATCATCACCGTTTTTTTTGACGGCTACTCCGAGGTGCACGCCCAGAAGACTCTCGAAGCGATTCTCAAGGCCCTAAAGCAGTTTCACAGGGACAAGTACAAGAGTGAGGACTTCCGCGAAATCGTGCGGGAGAACTATGAGATTCTGCAGGGCAAGATCACGAGCACCGATGAGGAGATCCAGCAGCATCAGAGGAGCTGTGGCTACCTGGACCTCGAAGGGGAGCGCACGTCATATCTAGAGCAAAAGAGCGCGGGGAAAATAGCGATCAGTGGCGAGAGGGTCAAAATCGCGAACCTGGAAAGTCGCTTGAAGCAGACCAGGGAAGAGTTGGAAGATGAGGAGCCCATGAAGGACATCCTTGTGCCGGCGGTGACGGAGATTTCTATCGAGTACCGGGCGCAGCAGTCGTTCTTGCTGGAACAGAAACGTCTTCTAGCGGAGAGGCGGGCGGCCCGCGGTGTGTCCAAAGGTGACATCAAAGCGCTTGAGCATAGCGTCAAGGAAAACGAGAGAATCCTGAATGACATGGAGCGCCTGACCGAGGTGCAGCCGGCTCGCATGGAACCCCGGCCCAACGATTATCACAACGACTTGACCACCCGCAAAAGTTTGATTGAGAGCGAGCTTGCTGGCGCCAGGTCGAGCATGGCCGAGCTTGAGAAGCATGTGAAGACCTGCGACGACCACCTTGAGAGCATGGGGGAGTGCCGTGAACTGCACAGGCAGAAGCTCTCTGAACTGACAGCTTTACAGTACGAGCGAGCCGTGGTCAGCAAACAATTGCAAGCTAGTGAGAACCAGCAAGCACTGGTGGATCAGGGACACTCTGCACTCATGATCTTGAGTGAGGCTACCCTGCCCCGCAACAAGACCGGACCCAAGCGCATCAAGCCCCTGGGCACGGGGATCATGGCCGGCTTGGCCATCGGAATGTTCCTCGCTATCCTGCGGCAACTACTCGATCCCACTGTGCGCTATCGCGAAACGCTGGAGAAAGAGTTGGATTGCCCGGTGTTGACCGTCGTGCCGGAGACCAAGTCCCTGTACCGAATCAAACCCAGCAAAGTCAAGGCCAGCTGAGCCCTTCTCTGGAACCGAGAATCGAAACAAGCAAATCAACAATGGCCACTCATTTTTCAGGCGCGGCAAGTCCGTTGCAGCAGGCGATCGACACGGTTCAGCCCTTGGCGGAGGATCTTTGGACCCGCGTCTCGGCGGCCCACACGAACCGCAGGATTACGCGCACGCTCTTCACTTCTGCAGAACGTGGGTCGGGCAATACGGTCCTGGCGGCGGCCTGTGGCATGGGACTGGCGCGCAACCTGCGACAGGAGACCACGGTGGTGGAAACCAACTTGTTGCGTCCCGCGTTGTCGACCTACTTGGGTTTGCCAGGGACCCCGGGTCTTTCGGATATGCTGGTGGGCCGTGCGCAGACTTCTGAGTCGCGTTTCCAGGTGCCAGGCTGCCCTTCGCTTTTTGGCCTACCCGCGGGCTCTCCGCGCCCGGCCGTTCCCGGAGAATTTGCGGACGACCGTGCCCAATCCTTGCTCGAAGAACTCAGCCGATTGGGCCGCCATGTGATTTTCGATGCTCCGCCTATCACGGAACACCCCGAAGTGCTTTCCCTGTTGGGTTACGTGGATGTGGTGGTGTTGGTCGTGCGCGCCCGTTCGACCAAAAAAGACCAAACCCAAAAAGCAATCCAGCTCATCCAGGATTCAGGCGTGCCGCTGCTCGGGACTATCTTGAATAGATTTAAATCCGACAACCCGATGCAGCGGGGCTAGGAAACCTGGCGATTTGCGATGAGCCGTCTGAAGACCGCGGATTGTCAACGGCCTGCTAAAGCGTCAAAACCTGTGGGTTGAGACCCAGGGCTTGCACGTCTGTTGTGATCTCATCGGTGTAGATTGGGTTCATGATGATGAGCGTTCGAATGGGTCGGCCTTTGAGCGCGGCGGGGGCAACGATTTCGTGGCCCGTGCCGGCGACGAAGCGACCGTGTTTGTCCGGGTTGATATCGACCACGCAATCGATCCGGTCGTGGTTCCCCACCGTGGTCAGGAATCCGGTGGCCTTGGACCCCGAGCCCCACAGGGCCACCGTTCCGGGTGGGTGCCCATGGAGCAGTTTGTGCCAGCGTGCGATGGTTGCGCAGCAAGTTCCCCTGAAGATCTGTACGGCTTGCAACATCTGCGCCGGGTCCTTGCAAGCCTGATCAGCCGCGCAGGTGCCTGGTTGCGCAAGTAGGTGCAAGTACTGTCTGCCATACACCAAATCCAAGTCCTTTATCACGAAGCCCGCAGATTCAAAAATCCGACCAAGTGATGCTTCACTGAAGTACGAGCAGTGCTCGTAATACACATCCCAAAAGGCACCTTCTTTTAAAATGCGCAGGCTATCGGGTACCTCAAAAAAGGTCCAATTGTCCGAACGGGATTCCAGATGCTTGAAGACCAGGGCCACCAGGTCCTGCACCTTCGGCAAATGTTCCAAGGTATGCCGGCAAAAAATCGCCCGTGCGTCCAACGCCAAATGCTTCTTCGAATAGGACTCCTGCAGGAAGCTCAATCCACGTCCGGCTCGCAGGTCCACCCGCCCCGCCGTTGAACTTGGGTCGATTCCAATTCCCCGCGCATCGGCTGCCCTGCAAAGTTGCTCGAGGAAATCTCCGCGACCGCAGCCAATCTCCACCATCAGCTGGTTCGCGCACTCGCGCCCCTTGAGTAGGCCTTGAATCGTACCTTCCAGGAACGAGCGGAATGTTCCGGAGCACCCCTGGGTTTCCACGTAGTCCTCGCTGTAGTCAATGCGCGCCGGGTCGAAGAGTTGGTTGAATATGAAGCCGCAGTGCGCGCACGCGGCCAATTCCAAATCGCCCGTGGGGAAGGCCTTGGCCCGGTCCGCATCTTCCAGGAGAACGCAGGAATGGACCGGGATCCCTTGGAGCCGGTAGAAACTGTGTGTGTCCGATCCGCCGCAAGCTGGACAGGGGGCGGCAGCTGCGGCGGGAAAGGCCACGTGGGAGGGGAGATCTTGGGGGTCCATAATCCCGGAAGGGCGGGTGTTTTGTGGGGGCGCGGTGGGGCTGGAGGTGGTATAGGGTATAGAATGCAGGTCCCAAAGTTCCGGTTACAGAGCTTTCCCCGCGTCCCACCCCGCCCTGGCAGGATATCCTTCCCGCATGCTGTCCTTTCTGCCTGAATTGCCTGCCGATGAGCCCCTCCGGGTTCTGTGTCTCGGTGCCCACTGCGACGATGTGGAAATTGGTGCGGGTGGACTTTTACTCGAGCTGATGGGCCGCGAGAGGCCGCTGGAGGTTCACTGGTCGGTGTTCACCTCGGATGGGGTGCGCAGGGAAGAGGCCCAGGCCAGCGCCGAATGGTTTCTGACCCGGCCGGGCAACCGGTCCGACCCCGCAGCCAGCATAGAGATCCATGACCTGCCTGCGAGTTTCCTGCCCAGCCACTGGGGGGATTTGAAGGAGGGTTTTTTCGACCTTCGCTCTCGTTTTGATCCGCACCTTGTTCTGACCCATCGCCGCGATGACCGTCACCAGGACCATGGTTTGGTTGCTGAGCTTACTTGGAATACCTTTCGGGACCATACGATCTTGGAATATGAAATCGCCAAGTTCGAGGGTGACCTGGGTCAACCCAATGTGTTCATGTCACTGACAGAAGAAATCGTTTCGCTGAAGATATCGGCCATTCGAAAGTACTTCGCATCCCAGGCGGACAAAACCTGGTTTGACGAGAGTGCGTTCCGTGCGCTCATGCGCTTGCGCGGAATCGAATGCAATTCGCCTTCCGGTTACGCCGAGGCCTTTCACGCCAGCAAGCTCTGCTTGTAGGGCACTCCCTAGCCTGCACCCCCAACCTTCGCTCAAGTAAAATGCGCGTTCTCGTTACCGGCCACAACGGATATATCGGACAAGTCCTGGACCCCATGCTGCAGAACTACGGCCATGAGGTCGTGGGTTTGGACACGTTCTATTTCGAAGGCTGCCAGTTTGATGAGTCTCCCGACGGGTCTTCCACGATTCGCAAGGACATTCGCGATGTGGAAGCCAAGGACCTGGAAGGCTTTGATGCTGTGATTTTTCTCGCGGCTCTTTCCAATGATGCCTTGGGCGACCTGGATTCAGGCCTGACCGTGGATATCAATAACAGCGCCACCGTGCGTTTCGCGAAGCTTGCCAAGCAAGCTGGGGTGGGACGCTTCCTGTTTTCCTCGTCGTGTAGCCTGTATGGGGCGGCGGAAGGGGACGATTTGCTCACTGAGGATTCGCCCCTGAATCCAGTGACCGCCTACGGCAAGGCTAAGATTGACGTGGAGTTGGAGCTACGAAAGCTCGCGAACGACCATTTCTCACCCTCCTACATGCGCAATGCCACCGCCTATGGTCTTTCGCCGAGCCTGCGCATCGATCTGGTGGTGAACAACCTGACCGGGTATGCATTCACTACGGGTGAAGTGCTCATGAAGTCTGATGGCACGCCCTGGCGGCCCCTAGTGCACGTGGAAGACATTGCGCTGGCCATGCGCTGCGTGTTGGAGTCTCCCCGGGATCCGATTCACAACCGGGCTTTCAATGTGGGGCGAACCGAGGAGAATTATCAGATCAAGGACGTGGCCGCGATTGTGCAGGACGTGGTCTCGGGCAGCCAGATTACCCTTGCCGAAGGTGCAAGTCCGGACACGCGCACTTACCGGGTCAACTTCGACCGCATCAGTTATGAGGTTCCTACCTTCATGCCGCAATGGACGGTACGTGAGGGCGTGGAGGAGCTGTACAAGGCTTACAAGGAGCACGGGTTGACCGCAGAGGAGTTGGATTCATCGAAGTACTTGCGTATCAAGACGATTCTCGCGCACAAGTCCGGGGGGCGTTTGGACGACAAGTTGCGTTGGTCTTAAGGGCTAATTCTGTGCCGGTTTTCCTGCGCAAACGTTGGTGCTACCCAATCCATCTACGCAATGGCACGCGGGCTACACGACCCGAACTTCAGGGATTGGCACGATGAACTTGCCACCCCCAGCACGGAACTCAGAGCACTGCTCCAAGACTTCGAGCTCGTAGTTCCAGGCCATCAGCAGCACATAGTCCGGTCGATCTTCAACCAAGCGGCTGGGTGGGAAGATCTCCAAGCGGTACCCGCAGGTCCAGCGACCGTGCTTGTGTGGGCTGATGTCGATGGCGTACTCCAGAGTGCCCTCAGGCAGGTTCAAGAAGTTGATCAATGTGGTCGCCATGCCGCCCGCGGCCCCGTAGGCCACGATGCGCTTGCCGCTCGCGTGGAGATCGATGAGTTGTTTGCGCAGGTCCTCGCGGATAGCACGCGACTTGTCCGCAAAATCTTCATAGAACTGGAATTGCTCTACTCCGCGCTCGACTTCCTCAGTGAGCAAAGCCTGCACGGCGGGGCTAGCTTGGCCGATGCGATCGAAGTAAACACGCAAGGAGCCACCAAAGGTATCGATGTGTTTCACATCGATGAGCTGCAATCCCGCACGCGCGAAAAGGCGTTGCAGGGATGTGGCGGTCCAGTAGGTCACGTTCGCGTGGAACATGTTGTCAAACGCCACCATGTCGACGGTGTCCACAAGGTAGGGAACCTCCAAGACGACCAGGCCATTGGGCTTGAGAACGCTCTTCACGCTGTTCACGAAATCCTTGGGGCTGGGGATCAGGTTGAGCAGATTGTTGGCGACGATTACGTCGGCTAGGTGTCCCTGTTCGACGAGTTCGCTGGCAATGTTGCAATCGAAAAGGCGGCAGTGGGTTTCGATGCCCTTCTCATTGGCTACTTTGCAGGGGCCTTGGGCGGGGTCCACGCCCAGGACTTTGGCGCCCGCATCCTTGAAAACAGCGAGTTGGTAGCCATCGTTGCTGGCGACTTCAATCACCAGGGAGTCCGGCCCCAATGGTTGACGCTGCATGATTTCATGGGCGGCCTCGTTGAAGTGCTTGACCAGGCCCGGGTTGACGGATGTGTAGTAGGGGTAGTTTCCACCCCAAAGAACTTCCGGTGATACGTCGCCCAGGATCTGAACCAGAGCGGACTCGGGACAGAAGACCAGTTTGAGCGGAAAGCGCGTGTCGTCCTTGTCCGGATCATTGGCCTCCAGCAACACGTCAGCGAGGGGGACGTTTCCAAAGTCCAGGATCGTTTCCAGGCAATTGCTGTTAGACGCGCGACATAGATCCATTGAATCAGATGTACATTGGGATGTTAGATATTCCAAATTTGCCAGGGAGCGTGTCCCTCGGTGTGCATTTCGTGAAGGACCGTGCGGTCCTTGAAAGTGTCCATATTTTGCCAAAAGCCTTCGTACTTCATGGCGATCAATTTGTCGTTCTTAATCAGCCGTGAAAATGGTTCCATCACGAGTTCCTCATCCTTGTTCAGGTAATCAAAAATCTCTTGCCTGAGCACAAAGTAACCACCGTTGACCCAAAGGTCCGAATTTTTGGTTTCACGCAGTTCCCTGACCTGAGAGCCGCCGTCGATGTCGACCACGTGGAAGGAGTGGGGGGGCTTCACGGCAACGAACCCCGCCACCGCATCGGAGCTGCTCACGGCCTCGACTATTTTGGGTAGGGGGAAGTCGGTCAGGTTGTCCGAATAATTGGCCAGGAACACTTCTTCGCCTTTGACGTATTCCTTGACGCGCCGCAGACGCTCTCCAATACAAGCGGATATGCCCGTGTCACAGAAGGTGATGTTCCAGTCGTGGATGTCCGTGTTGAGCAATTTCATCCCACCGCCCTTTTGCAGCACGAAGTCATTGGACATGTACTCGTCGTAGTTGACGAAGTAGTCTTTGATGAAATCGGCCTTGTAACCGAGGCAAAGGATGAAGTCCGTATGCCCGTAGGCCGCATAGTACTTCATGACATGCCAGAGGATCGGCCGATAGCCGACCTCCACCATGGGTTTGGGGATCTTGTCGGAATAGTCACGCAGACGCATTCCGAGGCCGCCGCAGAAGAGGACAACTTTCATGGGCTATCCGAGGATCTGGATCTCCGGAATGGGGATGACAAATTTGGCGCCCCAATCACGAACGTAGGCGAGCTGCTTGCGAATTTCTCTTTCCAGGTTCCAGGGCAAGATGAAAATGTAGTCGGGGCGTGCCTCTTCCAAGGCCTCGGGTGGGAAGATCGGTATTTGGGTTCCCGGTGTGAAGCGACCGTGTTTGTACGGGTTGCGGTCTACTGCGAACTCGATCAGGTCAGATCGTACGCCGCAATAATTGAGTAGGGTATTGCCCTTCCCAGGCGCGCCGTAGGCTACCACGTTTTTCTCTTCTTCCTTGGCTTGGATGAGGAATTTGAGTGTTTCGCGCTTGGATCTTTCGACTAGCTCGGTGAACTTTAGGTAGGTGCGCAGCTCTTTGAAACCAAGCCGTTTCTCTTCCTTCAGAAGCGCTTTGACCGATTTATTGATCTCCTGCGTGCCGCTGTCATTGAGTTGGGCAAACACTCTCAACGAGCCGCCATGGGTTTTGAGCTCTTGCACATCGAACACGGTCAGGCCCTGGTTCTTCAAAATTCCTGAAAGGACTCCGAAAGAAAGATAGGAGAAGTGTTCATGGTAGATCGTGTCGTACTGAACCTGATCCATGAGGCGCGCCAAGTGGGGGAACTCCAACGTGACAACACCTTCGGGGGCGAGCAACTCTTGGAAGCCTCCCACGAAATCGTTGATGTCGGGCACGTGGGCAACCACGTTGTTGGCGGTCATCAGATCGGCGCGGCCATGCTCCTCACGCACGGCACGGGCGGTCTCGCGACTGAAGAATTGCTGCATGCTGGGCACGCCCACTTCCAGCGCGGCCTCGGCCACGGTCCATGAGGGCTCGATGCCCAGGCACCGGATCTTGGCGCGCACGAAGTTCTGCAGCAGGTAGCCGTCATTGGAAGCGACCTCCACGCAGAAACTGTCCCGGGTCAACCCGAAACGTTCGGTCATGTCCGCGCAATACTGGCGTGCATGCTCCAGCCAGGAATCGGAAAAGGAGCTGAAGTAGGCGTAGTCGTCGAAGATCGAATCGGCGTCCACGTAGTCTTTGAGTTGGACCAGGAAACACTCGCTACATACCAGGGCGTGCAGGGGGTAGAAGATTTCGCCCTGTTCCAATTGATCGGCGCGTAGGAAGGCCTCGCACGGGGGAGATTTCCCCAGATCTACGAAGGTGTGCTCCAGGGGAGTGGAGCAAGCACGGCAAAGAGCCTGTTCGGTATTGGTGGGAATGGGAGCATTCATGGCGGAAATTAGGCAAACGCTATTTCCGGGTTCAAACCCAGGTTCCGCAGGTTATTTCGAATTTCCTGCTCGTAAATTGGGTTGATGATGATGACCAAGTCAGGCCGATACTCAAGCAAGGCTTCGGGTGGGGAAACCACTTGACCCGTGCCAGCCACGTGTAGCCCATACTTGCGCGGATTGATGTCGACGGCGCACTGGATTGTGCGTTCCGGGTCGACCAGGTTGAGGAAGTTGATGCCGCGGGCGCCGGTTCCCCAGATGGCGACCTTCTTACCCTGGATGTTGGCTTGCTCCAGACGGTTCTTCCAATCAACCTTGCATCGAGTCCAAGCCGCTTCAAATTCGGCAGCCCCCTTTTCGAGCTCGACTAGGTCGTCGAACTCGGGGGTTCGATCGATGGCATTGGGGTTGGTGGTGGCTTCGACGGTGACGAATTGCTTGGCGTAGGTTTCCTCGGCATAGATCACATTGAAGCCTGCCTTGCTCAAAAGGCGCGCCAAGCTTCCTGCTGAAAAATATGTGCAGTGCTCATAGATCATGTCCCAAGCTGTTTGTCGCGCTAGCGCCGGGGGGAAATTGGGAACCTCCATGACCACGGTGGTGGCATGGTCCTTGGGCAATCCGCTACGGATCATCTTGAGAAACTGCAGGGGGTCGGAAACGTGTTCCAGAACTTGGCGGCAAACCAAAATGTCGGCGTTGATACTGAGGTCGGGGGGGGGGAAGTACTCACGCCGGATTTCGACGCGGCCTTCTTCGAGGGAGGTGGGTTGGCCCTCGTGGTAGGAAGGGTCAAAGCCCACGCCGCTACCAGCGCCATGCTGTATCATCAGACTCAGAAAATTAGCATCGCCACAGCCAATCTCGACCACGCGCTTGCCCTTTAGCGAGTAGCGCTCGACCAGGTCCTTGGCGAAGCCCTGGAGGTATCCCTGGAAGAACTCGGAGAAGCCCAGGGAGTTTTCATATCCATCCCCATAGCCCAAAAGGCTTTCATCGAAGAGCTGATTGATCGCCATGCCCGTTTCGGGGTCCACAACCAACTCAAAATCGCCGCGGGGAGCGTTCCTGGCGGCTTCCTCCGTGGGCCAAAGCACGCACACATGCACCGGGATGTGCGGCAAGCTGAGAAATGGGTTGGGTTGGCTACTGGATTGCATTGGGTGGAAGGGGGGGGGGCGGTTTGAGGCTGGCATATTACGGGACTGGGCATGCCCCATGAAGAGACAGCTTCCCGTTTTGAAAGTCGGTTGAAATGGTGCGGTCCTTGAGAGTTTTCCAATCGCGTAGAGGGTAGCAATTGGGCGGGGTTGAAATGCGACTTCCAAAGGGCCCCGGGGCTCGCAATTCGCCCTTCGGTGGCTCCAAGGGGCCAGTATTAGGAGGCGTGGACACGCAGCGCCCAGAATGGGGCGTCGTCCCGAGGGAAGGGCATGTGGGGCTTGGATCCGCGCTATGCCAAGTCGCGTGAACTTGACCATCACTGAACCCAACTTGGTTGTCTCTGGCTCCCCGAATCGGGGTATCATACGGCGGCTTCACTCCGCCCCTATTGTCCGCTTTTCCCAGCCCAAACCCCCCAGGCGCCAAGGCTGGAATCTCTCCACCAAGCACTCCGATTCCGTGAAATCACTCTCTTTCCATCTGCTCTGCCTTGGAGCTGTTCTTGGCCTTGTGGGACCCGAACAGGCCCAGGGGCAGGTAAGCCTGAACCCGAGTTCCCAGACGAGAACCCGCCGAATGGTGCAGTCTAGTGTCCAGTCCCTTCCCCGAGTGGCGTTCGAGCCCAATGTGGCGCGCGTCGAAGAAGGGGCTACTCCCCTGGCACTGAACCTGAGCCTCTCGCAGACGTCGGCATCTCCGGTTCAGGTAACCCTGATCTCCACCGGCGAGGCGCAATTGGGCGTCGATTTCGATTTGAACACCCAGACGGTTACCTTTGCGCCGGGACAGACGACGGCACAGGTGATCTTGACCGCTCTCCCCGATGGGATCGCTGAAGGTGTGGAGACGATCGACTTGGCCCTGGGCATTCCGATCGCCTCCCGTGTGGGCGAAGGTGCGCGCCACCGATTATTTTTGGCCGATGTGGGCGGAACGGGGTCCGGAGGCGTTTTGGTTTCGGATGACTTCGATCGCTGCGGCGGATTGTCGAGCCTGTGGTCTTTTGTGGACCCCTTGGGAGACGCCGTGGTGCAGGTGACGGGCATCGCGAGCGGTCAAGCACTTTTGGAAGTTCAGGTTCCCGCCGGAGTCCAGCACCAAGCATTGAATTTGCTTTCTGCTCCACAGGTCTTGCAACCAATGGTTGCCGGCGACTTTGAAGTGGAAGTGGCTTTTACGGACAGCCCCGACGATGGAGAAATCTACGGGCTTCTGATCAAAGAGGATGGGCTCAATTGGTCGCGTTTCGACTTCTCTCGGAGTGGCGGCGCACTGCGGGCGTTCGCTGGCCGCACCATCTCGGGCAGCACCACCAGGAAACTGGACACTTCCATAGCCGGAGGTGGTGCAGGGTTGTGGATGCGCGTGGGGCGCGTTGGAATCGAATACTCCATGCGCGTGTCCACCGACGGTGTACTTTGGACCACACTCACCACCTTCTCCCACGGCATGGCGGCTTCGCAAGTGGGCCCCTACCTGGGCAATTTTGGTTCCCTGCCGGCAGCGCAGATGGCGGTGGATTATGTGTTCGATGCGGCTGCTCCAATCGTGCCGGAAGATAGCGGTATCCTGTCGAATCCGGTTCTAAACCTCATTTCAACGGGTTCTGGTAGTGCGTCAGCAATTCCCCCGGGGCCTATCTATGCCTGTGCAACCGACGTGACCCTGACGGCGGTTGCAAATCCGGGTTGGGCTTTTGATTCCTGGACAGGGGACGTTTCCAGTACCACCTCGCCCATCGTGATCACCATGAATGGTCCCATGGATGTCACGGCTGTGTTTGTTTCCACCGTCAACCCCGCGGTGATCTCGAATATTCAGGTCCTGCCTTCTCACCAGCATGCCGTGGTGACTTGGGACACGGACCAACCCACCGACTCCCTGGTGAACTTTGGAACCACGGCGGGTTATGGCAGCCAGGCCCAAGAGAGTGCCATGGTTTTGAACCACAGTGTGGTGTTGCCGGGACTGACGGAGCAGACCCAGTATCACTTCCAGGTGGTTTCCGTGAATGCCGGTGGGGATGTGGCCCAAAGTGCTGATGGATTGTTCACCACTATTGCAGCCTCGGTTCCCGCACTGATATCCGAGGACTTCAACGTATGTGGCGGTTTGCCCGCCGCTTGGACGTTTGTAGATGGGCCAAGCATGGATGGTAGCTTTGGTTTGCAGGGTGCGGGAACATCCGATGCGCAGCTGACGATTTCGGTTCCTGCCGGTAGCAACCATGATCCTTACGACAGCATTGAATGTCCGCGGGTGATGCAAACGATCGCGGATGTGGACTTCGAGGTCGAGGTCAAGTTCGACAGCGAGATCGCTTTGGGTTATCAGATTCAAGGCATTCTCGTGGATCAGGATCTGACGAATTGGTTGCGTTTTGATGTCTATGGATCGCCCACGGGGCCGCGCTACTTTGCCGGTTCCAACGACGTCGGTGGAACCCAGCAATTGGCCGACGGCGCCCTGGGTGGCGTGGCTCCCTACTACTTGCGCGTTGGACGCAGCGGGGATCTGTGGACCTTTGAGCATTCCCCCGATGGCACGGTCTGGAACACGCTGGCGAGCTTCAGTAGGTCCCTCATTGTGGATCGGGTGGGGCCTTTTGCGGGCAACGCTGGCGTGAATGGGGCGGCTTCAGCCCCCGCGTTCACAGCCTTGTGCGACTACGTCTTCGACACCGCCGCGCCCATCGTCCCTGAGGATGGCAGCGTTGTCAGCGGAGGTCCCTTCACCCTGACAACCAGTGTTCCCGGGGGTGGCGGCAGCATCGATGTGATGCCGCTTTCCGCCACTTACAATTGCGGCGATTTGGTGGACTTGACCGCAACGGCAGAGTTGGGCTTCCTCTTCTCCGGTTGGTCTGGCGATCTGATCAGCCAGGACAATCCATTGCAGATTTCCATTGGTGCCAACATGGATATCTCGGCCAACTTCGCGCCGATTCCTGTTTCTCCTGTGATCTCCAATGTGCAGGTTGTGCCCGGCGATGTGGATGCATTGATCACTTGGGAGACGGATTTGCCAAGCGATTCCCTGGTGAATTTCGGACCCACGTCGGCTTATGGCAGTCAGGCCCAGGACGGGGGCTTGGTCACGAGCCATCAAATATTGATCACGGGACTGACCGAGCAGACCCAGTATCACTTCCAGGTGGTTTCTACCACCGCTGCCGGAGATTCTGCGCAGGGCACCGATCAGCAGTTCACCACGCAGAGTACCGTGACTTCAGTTCTGATCTCCGACGACTTCAATGGTTGTGGGGGATTGGGTCCGTCGTGGACCTTCTTTGATTCGCCCGCATTGGATGGGAGCTATGGCTTGCAGGGTATGGGCACAAACGATGCCCAGTTGTGGATTTCGATTCCCGGAGGCAGCGAGCACCGATCTTGGAATGCCTTGGGTGCGCCACGGGTCATGCAGAGCATTGATGATGTGGACTTCGAAATGGAGGCAAAGTTCGACAGTGAGGTGGGGTCAGCTTACCAGTACCAGGGTATTTTGGTTCAGCAAGACGTTACCAATTGGCTTGTCTTCGACGTTTATGGAACCGCCCAAGGGGCGCGTTTCTACGTGGGATCGACCGACAGTGGTGGAACACACTTCAAGGGGGATGGGCCCATTGTTGGGTCTGCGCCCTATTACGTGCGGGTTGCCCGGAGCGGCAATACATGGAGCTTTGAGCATTCAGCCGACGGTTCTTCCTGGACCACTTTGACGAGTTTCTTCCGTCCTCTCACGGTGGAACAGGTGGGCCCCTATGCGGGCAATACCGATTTGGCGGGCGGGGCCGCCTCACCGGCTTTTACCATGGAGTGCGATTACGTGTTCGACACATCTTCGCCCATATCCCCAGAGGATGGTACCGTCGGTGGCGGTCCCTTTGCCTTGACCACAAGCGTGCCTGGCGCCGGTGGCAGTGTCATGGTGTCGCCGCAGGCAAGCACGTACAACTGTGGGGATCAAGTGACCCTGACGGCGATCCCGGACAGCGGGTATCAGTTCACAGGTTGGGGCGGAGACGCCAGTGGGAGTGTGAATCCCCTGGTTGTTTCAGTCAGTGGCCACTTGAATATCATTGGCCAGTTCACGCCGAGTAGCCTGGTGCCCGTTATTGTTAATGTGGTGGTGACGCCCACAGCTAATTCCGCAACCGTGACTTGGGATACGATCGATCCTGCGGATGGCAGCGTGGCCTATGGCCTGACCCAAGGTTTGGGTAGTACCGTGGGGCATGCAAATATGACCACGTCCCACATGCTGGTGCTTCCGGGGCTCGATCCTGTGACTCAGTATTTCTATCAGATTTCGTCCACGGACTCGGATGGGGATACCACTGTACACACCTTGGATTCCTTCATGACGGCCTCGGCCGGATCACTTGTGTCCGACGATTTCCGCAAGGCCAACCTGAACCTGAACGTTTGGACCTTTACAGATCCCCATGGGGTGGCCGAGTTGACCCTATCGGGCTCTGAGACTTCGGACGCCTACTTGGAGATCGCGGTGCCCCCGGGGGTTGCGTACGAACCTTGGATGTTGAACAGATCCGCCCGCGTTTCACAGTCGGTTGCCGACGAGGACTTCGCCTTCGAAGTGAAGTTTGAAAACGCGATTACGGAAGTGAACACGTCCACCGGTGTATTCGTCGAGACCGATGTGGATGATTGGATCCGCTTGGACTACTACTTTGATGGTACGGACCTGAACGTGTTCTCCGGCCGTTTCGTGGGGGGCAGTCCCGCGAACCTGGAATCCGCATTGGTTCAGAATGGACATTGGGGTGATGACTCTCCCCTGTACCTCCGGCTTTCCCGGCAGGGCAGCCAGTGGGTGACCGAATACGGTTTTGACGGAGTTGCTTGGCATTCCGTTGGCAGTTTTTCAAGCGCTATGGTGCCCAACAAGGTGGGCATCCTGTGTGGCAATTCCGCTGGATCTAAGAATCCGCAGCGAGTTCGTGTAGATTGGTTTGAGAGTGACCTGCTGTCGATTCAGCCTGAGGATCCTGCGCCCGGACCGGATATCACGCCACCGTTTGTTTATGACGTGGACGCAACCCCCCTGTCGGACTCTGCCGTGCAGGTTTCTTGGGCGACCGAGGAACCATCCACGGGTGTTTTGGAATGGGGGACGACCGCGTCCTATGGCATGGCGCCTGCAACCAGCGGAGTCCTCGGCCTGCGCCACTCCGTAACTTTGCTGGGTTTGACCGCAGACACGACCTACCATTTCCGCGTGGTGTCCGATGATCCGCACTTGAATTCCGGAGCCACCATGGATCAGACGATTGCAACCCATGCGGTGCCCGTCGCGGGTGAGCCCATGTTCGAATACTGGTATGGGGTGCAGGATGTTGTGACAGGCGCCCACAGCCTGTCCTTTGGCGCCTTCGGCAATGGGCAGAATCAGTTCAATGTGCTGGGTCGTATCACCGACTCAGATCAGGATCGGATCGCCTTGGAAGTGACGCTGGAATACCGCCTGAATGGTGGGATCTGGCAGCCCCTGGCCATGGGTGATGACCGCACATTCAATTACGCACCCTGGCGATTGGCCAACGAAGGGGACTTCAACCTAGAGTTGTTCGTGGAGTCGCTTCTTGCGGCGCCGCTGGTCGGCGGCGTGCACCAAAACACCTTGGAGTTCAGGGCGACCGATGATGGTGGCCACACGAGTTTGTCCACCGTACTCGTGGATTACACTCCTGCGGTGACATGGATTGATACCCTGACCGTCAACTGGGCGGACGTGGCCAACAACCTTGGCGGTCGCATTGAAGAAGCTGTGCAGGTGGTGGACGGCATGTGGGAAGTGTTCAACGATCCCACACTTGGGCATGTTGTACGACCCAATCCCAACGAATTGGGTTATGACAGGTTGCTATCGATAGGTGAAGGCCATGGCCCGGATGCATGGGACAACTATGAGGTCTTGGTGCCGGTGACGGTGGAGTCATTCGACCCCCAGGGTTACACGGCCGGCACTTCTTCCTATGGCATGGGTTTTGTTTTGCGTTGGACCGGGCATACCGAGGACGGGCCTTATGTGCAGCCAAACCATGGTCTGTATCCAATGGGCGGCCTTTGGATTTATCGGTGGTTTAACAACACGGAGCGCTGGGAACTGTGGATCGACGAGAATGAGGATATTCTGCCCCAGCTCGGGAATGCGGTCTCACTGGGAGTCACCTATTGGTATCGAATGCGATGTGAAGACGCACCGGGTGGCGGAACCACATATTCTTTGAAGGTGTGGGAGAATGGCTCGGTCGAACCCTCGGCTTGGACTTTTGAACACATCACAAATCCTGGCGATCCCAAGAAAGGTTCTTTCGTTCTCGTGGCCCATCATGTGAACGCGTCCTTTGGTGAGGTCATCGTCACTCACCTTCCCTAGCGAAGGCCTGTGGTTGTCTTGTTGACCCTAAGGCCTCGCAGGTGTACTGTCCCGGCAATCCCATGTTTCAGCAACTCCAACCCCGTCTATTCCCGTCCCTTTTCATTCTAGTATTGGCCTCTCTGGTCCCCGCATGCAATCACAGGGGTAGCGGTTCTTCAGGAGGTGGTTCTGGAGGTGGCTCCGGTCTAACTTTAAGCAACTTGACCGTCGATGTTGGACCCAACTTTGCCCTGGTGGAGTGGGACTCCAGCGAGGCATCGAGTGGACGCGTGGAATTTGGCGTCACAAACCAATACAACCATGCCGTTTCTGGCGCGGAAGGTGTGTTGCACCACCAGATCCTCCTGACCGGCTTGATTCCCTCGACGGATTATCATTTCAATGCTTCGTCGAGCACGTCTGCCGGTGGCTTTGCGGAGTTCGGCGATACAGCGTTCGAGACGTCTGATGCGGGGTCACTGCTATCGGATGACTTCAATTCCTTCAACCTGAATCGTGCGCTTTGGTCCTATGTGGACCCCCATGATCGAGGACAGTTGCGCATGGAGGGGGCCGGGACTTCCGGCGCCACGGTTTCCTTGGAAGTGCCGGGAAACGTGTCTTACAGCGGTGAACTAGGCCATTTGCAGCTTTTGCAACCTGTGATGAACGTGGCCCAAAGCGAATGGGAGGCCAAGTTCCAGAACGCATTTGACGTGTCCGATGGGGAGGGTGGCATCATGGTGGAATCTACGCCTGGTACGGCCATGACCTTTGGTTTCCGCTTCGATGGGGGAGATCTCATGTTGCAAGCCACGCGCTATGCTGGCGGTACCGAGGCTCAGAGCGACTCCACTTGGATTCAAAGTGGCGCCTGGTCCGGCGTTGAAGACTTGTGGTTGCGGCTGGCCCGCGAGGGTTCGTCCTTTGTGGCCAGTTACTCCACCAACGGGCAGGTGTGGTTCGCTGGACCCGAGCTAGACTTCTCCGGGGTAACTACCTTGGGCGGTTTGTATGCGGGCAATGGCCCCTTGAGCGACGGTGCATTCATCCTGGAAACCGACTACATCTTCGACAATGCTCATCCCCTGCCGTTCGAAGACTTGGGTTTGCCCGAGGACCGCCAGGAACCCTATGTCTATCGTTGGCATATTGACCTGCTCTCCAATTCTGCGGCACGCCTGATGTGGTACAGCGACGAGCCCAGCACGGGTATTGTGCGCTGGGGACTCAGCACTGAATATCTTGGTGGCTCGAGCTTTGTCGAGCCCGCGGCCTACAGCAACGAGGGCATCATGCCCGGCTTGGACCCCGCATCTCTGTACCATGCACAAGCCACGGTGAGTGATGTGTTGGAGCATGCGGAAGTTCTGCCCGACCAGACCTTCAATACCAATGGTTATGGCAGCGATCATCCCGCGATTCGCGTTTGGAATGGTTGGCAGCATGAGGTTACCAATCACAACTATCAGGTGTTCGGAGAGAACGGGAATGCCCAGGACCGGGTCAATATCGTGGGCCGGGTCTTCGATGAAGATGAAGATCGCATCGCGCTTTCGGATACCCTGGAGTGGTCCCTCAATGGTGGGCCCTATGTGACCACCTTGCTCGGAGATGATCGAGCCATCGACCCGGCACCTTGGCGCTTGAGCGATGAGGGAGACTTCAACATCGTGATCCCCGTGGCGGATCTGGACGATGCTCCTATCCAGGATGGCTACCACCGCAACGAGTTGCTATTGCGCGCTGCGGATGACGATGGGCACGATTCTTACCACATGGTGTTCGTGTTGTTCAAGCCCGGTACAAGCTGGCCCGGCAACTATACGACAGACTTCGAGGCTTCCGCTCTTCTCAACAAGCAGGGCGTGCAGTACCAAGTTCAAGTTGTGGATGGCGATTGGCACTTGGACCAGGACACGTACCATGGTTATGTGCTGCGGACCAACGGCAAGCGTTTGGGCTACGATCGCATCATTGCCTTGGGTGAAGCACTGGGCGTGAATGCCTGGGACAATTACGAGGCGACGATTCCCTTCACGGTCATGGGGTTCGATCAGGCCGGGTTCACACCTGGAACCGGCTCCTATGGTTTCGGGGTCATCAATCGCTGGAATGGACATCAAGAAGGGGGCATGTTCGAAGTTCCCCTGCACGGCCTCTATCCAATGGATTCCCTGTTCACCTATCGTTGGTATGACCTGGCGGGTAGTGAGGCTTGGGAGCTGTGGGTCAACGAGAACAACCATGAGATCTTGGGGTTCAACGGTCCGACGATCGTGCCCGGCGACAACTACGTCATGAAAGTGCGTGTGCAAACCCAGGCCAATGGCAATGTGCAGCATGACATCAAGGTGTGGCCGCTCGGAGCAGCCGAACCTGCCGGATGGACCCACAGCCACACCTCCCCAGCAGGTGGACCGGAAACGGGTTCGATGGCGATCTTCGCACACCACGTGGACCTGACCGTCGGCGACATCACCGTCACCGAACTGTAGTCAACCAAGAGATGTCGAGGAATCCGCGCCCCTCAAAGCTCCGGCTTTGGGGGGCGTATCTATTTGATGCCTAAAGCCCGTCGACCAATCCCAACTCGCCCACCGTTTCGACCATCTTCTTGGCCGTTCTCGAATGGGCCTGGGCGTTGGGGTGGGAGTCGGTCATGGAGTTGACCCATTTGTTCAATGGGGCATCCTCGAACCAGGTGGACGTATCCCCGACAGGTAGGGGAGCCGCATGCTCTCGCGCATGTTGTAGAAAGGTGTCCGTCCATGGGCCGGAGTTCCAGCGGAAATGGAAGATGGCCAGGGGGATCCCCTGGGCCTCGCAGCGTTCGCCCATTCGATTGAGGGCTTGCATGTTCTTCTCCCAACCTTCGGTGTCAGGGTTCATGCTGCGTTCTGCGCCTTCCAGGGAAATACCGCCCAGGCCGTTGGTCAGAGCGTGGTTCGCCAGGCGATACAGGAAGCTGTTGCGCATCGCTATTTGAAGGCGACGGATGGGGGAGGGCTTGCTGGCTTGGGCCTTCCATTGGTCTGAGTAGGTCAACACATCGTTGTCGATGATCACCAATACGACCAAGTCTGGTTGCAGGTCAAATCCATGGTGCTCCAGGTAGAGCTCCTCCTGTTCTGAGTTGTAGCTACATACCCCCGCGTTGATTCCTACCCAGGTATCGCCGGTGGCCTTCTCCAGGCGATCGGCCACACCATTGACGAAAAGTCGCTCCTCCTTGACGCCCCAACCGAAGACCACCGAATCGCCCAGGAAAAGCACCCGCTTTTCGTCGGGGCCTTTGGAGCCCAGTTCGGGGCCCCGCAAGCCCAGGGAGTTGTACCGGACTTGGGTTCCATCTAGCACGACCTCGGTGCTGGCCGGCTGGGTGTAAACCAGCTTTTCGTTATCCCGGCGCATGTGGATGTAGCGCTGCATTTCGCCGTAGTAGGCGAAACCCATGGGGTCGATTGTGCGCAGCAGCACCTCGCCCATGAAGGTCGCCAATATCAGGCCGCAAAAGAGCGAGCTCAGGGCGGCACGACTAGCGAGAAGTCGGCGGCGGAATGGGGTCCACAGGCAAGCGCTGGAGATTAGGGTTAGGAATGCCCATCCTGCCGCCAGGGAGGCATAACCAAAACTCCAGCGGCCCAGCACCTGGGGCTCCTGGGAGCGGTGCAAGACCAGGTAGATCAGTACCGGCCACGTGCAAAGGGGGAGAGTCCACTTCAACGCATTCGAGGGGGATGTCATGGGAGTTCTTTCTTGCCGGGTGAATCCAGGAGTCAGACCCGGGCACAAACAGGGTCCAAATTCACGGGTAAGGCTAATCTTTGTGCCGTCGGGTCCCCGATGAAACTGCCTTATCTCCCCAACTCCATACCACAGGTCGGAATTCAATGCAAAGGACCACCGGTGGTTCACGCTGTCCCCCAATTTGGCACGGCCGTTTCCTTGCTCCAGACCCCCGATCCCTCGAATCAGAACACTTTTGTCCGGGCACCTCGGTAACCCCCATTGTTTGGCGTCCTCGATGATCGGAAGCACTGTCCGAGCACGGCCATGTAGAACACCAAGGCGCATGGGTCCGAGGTGCACGAGCCAAGTAAGATCATTGACCAACCGATTCCTATCATCTCACCAGCAATTGCTTCGCCAAAGAAAAAGTACCCGTTCTGCCACTTGATCGATCCATCTCGCCTAACTCGTCGCGGCAGGTAAGACTCTGGGTTCTCATGATCGGGGAGCTCTGCTGGTATCGAATGAGGTGACTCTTCGTACAAGTCCGATGGAGCCTTCATCGCTAGCGCCTCATGAGGCCACAAAGGCCACGAGAGCCAAAAGGCGGGCCATTGTCGCTGAGCATGACGTCAGGAATTCCATGGCTCTCAATTGGCGTTTGAATGATTCGCTTCAACCACTGGAGGGGCGTGATGCCCGCACCGAATTCGCTTCCTCCTTGAAACTACGACACCGGCACGTTTGAGGACCGCGTCCACTGTACTCCTTGCTGGAACATCGTCATCGACCCATTCTCTGGCAAGCAGAGCCAGGATTTTCTTGGAACCTGAAGTCGGATGCGTCTTGTGGATTCTAAGAATAGAAGCCTCAGCATCTGCTGGAGTGCGATTGGGATGCCGCCCTAGAGCCGACGATCAATCGCGGAGTCCATCGGTTCCATTTTCATAGTATCGTTTTAGGGTCTTGTACCAGTTTTTTGGCTTATCTCAAGGCTCAAGCACAACTCGGTCATGGTCCGGTCGCCGCGCTGAGCGGTAGCCACGAACCTCAATCTCTCATCCACGGGGTCTGTTTGATTCCAAGGCATTCACGCCAGATACCACCCCAGCGCGATCAGCGCCCCAAAAAGTGTTACCCTTGTGTCCTGATATTTCTGTTACCAATGTGCCCGGACCGGACCGTATGCTAAAGCTTGTGCACTGCCCCCCCCCCATCTGCGTGTAGCTTCCCAACCTCCCCATGATTAATCCGGGCTAAATGAAAGTTCTCGTAGCCATTGCCAATTACGGCACCAAGAACAAGGCGTTCTTGGACCGCTTGCTCGCAGAGTATCGGTCCATGCCCTGGGATGTGCATCTCGTTGTGTTGTCGGACGAACCCAAAACCGATTTGGGTGGTGATGTGGAAGTATTGGTTGGTACACCGGAGGAGGACCCCTGGTCTCTTCCGTTCGCCCATCGCAGTCTTTTTGTGGAGCGCATAGAAGACTACGATGTCTTCATCTATTCCGAAGACGACACCCTGCTCACCACACGCAATCTACAGGCGTGGATGGAACTGCAGCCAAGCCTACCCGATGACCAAATCCTCGGTTTTCTGCGCTTCGAAACCTATCGCGACGGGGAACTTTCCTATTGCGGCATTCACTACCATTACCACTGGAACCCGAAGACCGTGGAGCGCGTCGGCGGCGAAACTTTTGCGCATTATACAAACGAACACAGCGCCCTCTCGGTGCTCAGCCGACGTCAGTTGCGCCACTGTATTGATTCCGGTAACTATGACGTGCCCGCTCACCAAGGTCGCTACGACATGTTGGTTTCGGCAGCTTCGGATCCCTACACCCAATGCGGGTTGCAGCGCCTGATCTGCACCTCCCGCGTGGATGACTTTTTATTGTCCCACCTGCCCAACGTGTACTTGGATCGCATCGGTGTGAAGGCGCGGGACTTTCTTCCGCAGTTGCAGGCCATCGAGAGAATTGCCGACGGGGAAGTTTCATCGGACCAACTGTTCGACCCCAAGGTTCGACTGAACGTCCCGCGAGAAGATTGGAACAAGATTTACTACCCCGAGGTCATTCCTGAATATCGAGATGCCATTCACTTTGGTGCCCGGCGCATCCTATCCATTGGTTGTGGAGCGGGCGATGTGGAAGCGGACTGGATAGCCCAGGGCGCCACGGTCACCGCGATCCCCATGGACGCCATCATCGGGGCCACCGCTGCGCTCAGGTCGATAGAGGTATTGCCTCCGAACCTGAATGAGGCTGTGGCCATGTTGGATGGTCGCCTGTTCGATATCGTGGTCTTCAACAATTGCCTTGAGTACGTTGCTGAGCCCGCGGCGTGGATTCAGCACTTTTTGCCATGTTTGGCCAACAAGGGGCAAGTGGTGGTGCACGTGCCCAACCAGTTGGGCCGACGTCTCCGCTTCCGTGCGCGCAAGGAGGACTATCCCTATGCCCTACGATCCCGGTTCCGTGACGCCAACTATCACTTTACAAGCCCGGGCATTGTGCGCGCCTGGTTCCGTGCGGCCGGGGTGGACCTGGGTGAGATCCATTTCATCCTGAGGGGTAAGGCGGGACGGATCGCGAGCATGTTCAAGGGCCTGCTGGACCCCGTTCTTGCAATTTCCTTCATTCAGAGCGGAAGGAAGCGCTAACTCCGTGGGGGATTGTCCGCTGCAGGCACCCCGTTTCTCGGTTGTCATTCCCGCCTACAACCGGGAGGCCATCGTGGGGCGCGCTATTCAAAGTGCGCTGGATCAGAGCTTTGCACCCTTCGAAATCCTGGTTGTCGACGACGGTTCGTCGGACCGCACCGTGGAGGTTGTCGAGTCCTACGGCGATCAAGTGACCCTGATCAAGCGCGAGAACGGCGGCGCGCCGGCGGCTCGCAACAGCGGCATCTTCGCCGCCACAGGCGAGTGGATCGCCTTCCTCGATTCAGACGATTACTGGACGTCCGACCACCTGAAGCGCATGGCCGTTGCCATCGAGGGGACCGAGGGTCACGCCGAATATTACTTTGCCGACATTCACATGGCGGAGAATGAGGGTGGATTGCCCCAGTGGGGTCGCGCGGAATTTTCGATCGACAGCGACTTCGAAATGCGCGAGGATGGAACGCCCTGGGTGTTGCGCAAACGTGTACCCCTGCTGTTGCAAGCCTCCGTTTTTCACCGTGAGCGCTTGGTGGCTGCAGGCGGCATGTGGGAGGTCCTTCCCATGCGCGACGACACCCATGTATTCCTACGCCATGGAATTGCCAAGCCTATTTGCGCGGTGGCTGGTATCGGCACCATTCAGACCTCCGATGATCAATCGGGTGGGCGTTTGACCACAACCATCTGCAATACCACCGAGCGTTATTGGCGTTGCTCGATTCTGATGTGGCAGGACCTGTTGAATTATGTGCCGGCGGAAGATCGGGAATCCTGTCGCTTGCTCAAACAACGCCTCAGCACATCTCGCATTCGGTTCGCAGTCAAGGCCGCAAAAGCTGGCCGCGTCTGGTGCGTTCCCCATCACCTTATTTTGGCTTCTCTCGGAAGCCCGGGCACCGTGCTGGGTTCGGTGGCAAGAAAGATTGGGATCGCAAGCCAGGAAACCTTGACGGCCTAGCACCGAAGCTTCACTTTCTTTCCCGTGGACCATCCCCGAATCACTGTTGCCATTCCAGTCTACAACGGACTTCCTTATCTCAAGGAAGCCGTGGACTCGGTATTGAGCCAGGATTTCGAGGACCTGGAGTTGATCCTTGCGGACAATGCCTCCACTGATGGAACCGAGGCGCTCTGCCGGCTATATGCAGAAGGTGACTCCCGCGTGCGCTACTTCCGCCATGTCGAAAACATGGGGGCCGCAGCCAACTTCAATTTCTGTGTTGCCCGTGCCAAGGGTGAATTCTTCAAGTGGACAGCCGCAGATGATGTTTGCGGCCAAGGCTGGCTGTCCCAGAGCGTGCAGGCCTTGGACCAGGCCGGGCCGGGAGCCGTGTTGGCCTATCCCTGGATTCAGTGGATCGATGAGTTCTCAGCGAACCTGGATTCCTATGGGCAAGGACTACCCTGGTCTATGGGTAAGCCCCACGAACGCTTGACGGCGTTGCTGTCCGATCCGGTTGATACCCACTTGTTCAAATGCAGCCCGGTCTGTGGCCTCATTCGGTTGAAGACCCTACGAACCACGGGGTTGATTGGTTCCTTTGGTGGTTCCGACAAGGTGACCCTTGTGGAACTTGCGCTGCGCGGCCATTGGGTGGAGGTGCCGGAGTTCTATTTTAAGCGTAGGGTTCACGCTGGTTCTTCCCTAGCGGCCAACCAGACTCCGGAGGAACTGGCTCAGTGGTTCGATCCCACGGGTGGTAAGCGCTATCCGATGCCGCGCGTGACTTTGTTTCAAGGGTTCATTCGAGCGGTCAAGGATGCACCTCTTGCGAGGCACGAACGCTGGCGTTGCTTGCGTGTGATGGTGAAGTTTTTTCGGTCGGAGTGGCGTGTTATGGGGGGGGAGTACAAGATCAAGTTGAGGGAATTTTTGGGGCGCTAGCTTCGTGTCCTTCGGTGCGCCAGGCTAAGCCTGGACAATCACATCATCTGAAAGGGGGTGATCATGGCAATAATCGACTGGCCATGTAGTTGGCTGGGCGGGGTCTCGCGGTGACGCAGACACTGAAGCACCTAGTCGGCGAAATCGTGGGCCGTAGTAAAGCGAACCGGTCATCGGCCTCGTTACACGAAGTTGCGGGGGGCCAAGATTCCGAAGATCATGAAGTCAGCACTGATCGTGAAGCTGTCGATGCGAGCAGCGATCGGACCCGCCAGGGTGGCAGCGGACGACACGTGACAATTGATTGTTTAGAAACCTGGGAGACCTCGTAGGTCGGATTCATGATCCGAACCCTGGATTTCTTGGGTTGCACCTTTCGGTGGAACAAAAGTAACTACGAAGGCTGGCGTCCATACCTGCAAACCGCTCCTTCCGAAGCCTCGGCGCTGCGCGCAAAGGTAAGGATACGAGACCTAACTCGGATATTTCATGAACGCGCACCCCAGGCTTCGCAAACGGGCCCCTCTCGCTCCCTGCCAGGAACCGAGTTGCAGTGCCTGGAGCGCGTCTTCATGGAATATCCGGGCTAACGGATCGGCGCTATCGGATGATTCCGATCGACAAGCTGATACGAAGGGTCAATCGATTCCTGATCGGGTGGAGGGGATATTTTGAGCACGGGTATCCCTACCGAACCTTTCGCAAGCTCGACAGACACGCCTACTCCGCAGTATACAACCACCTCCGCAAGCGAAGTCAGCGGCGTTTCAAACCACCGAAGGGCTGCTCATACTATGAACTCATCTACAAACGGATGGGACTCATACGACTCGCGGCCAAAGGCTCTCGATAGCAACAGAAGAAGTCCGTGGGAAAGCCGGATGCGGAAAATCTGCACATCCGGTTTGATGAGGGGGATGGGGCATGGGCTCCATCCCTACTCTACTGCGAACCCAAAATCTCTCTCCTACTCGTCCCTCAATCCCAACCCCCACTTCACAGCGGACCCCAAGTGTTTCGCTTCCACGGCCCAGTGCCACAGCCTACAGTCCAGAGGCCCGCAGTATTGCCGACATCTGTTCCTGTACGTGTGCCCGCACCTTAGGCAAAGCCAGATCCAAACGGCTCTTGGCCGCCGCACGATCCATATAGCTCTGCATCAGACTGTCCAGCGCATCTTGGGTCTCAAGCGCACGAGGATCGGTGACCTCAGCGGCTTGATCACAGGTCTCGAAAACCCCCTGGAACTTCAATGAATAGGCCACAGCCCCCGTGGGCACTCCCGACGACAAAGCCCCGATGGTCGAATGCATTCGCGTGCCACAGAACCACTTCAGCTTGCCCAGTACACTCTTCACTTCAGCCGCCGTGTACGGCGGTTTGAGAATCGAAATGTGCTCTTGTTCGGTGGCCGACATGGCTTGCATTACCTGGGCGCAGGCCTCGGGATCCGATTCCACATTGTCCTTGGGCTCGAGCACATGGGGCACAAGAACAACCCGTTCACCGCGTTCGATCAACTCCCGCACCAACCCGTGAATGAGCTCCTTGTAGTCGGCTTTGAAACCGTAGCGTTCTTTGGCCGCGTTTGGATCCAGATAGATCAAACCACTCACGTTCAGGCCCACCGCCCCCTGCACTTCCCCTAACCAGGTGGCGGCTTTGTCTTCGAGAATCAGCATGGCTGGGGTGGTGGGCGGCAAACCGAACGCTAGGTCGACACCGACCCGGTGCTTCTCCGGATCGAAACTTTCGCCGCACAGTTCCTTCAGCGCGACAAAACTCTTTTCATCCCGCGCCCAAGCCATGCGGGCACCCGCCACGGCAGCTTCTGCTATTGCGCGCAGGCCCGGGTCTTGGAAGGGACCATAGGTCTGCGGTAACAACACGAGTGGTGTGCCTTGCTCCAAGGTCAGAAGCTTGGGATGCATGGTGGTCCAAAACCGTTTGACCCCGTAGAGGTCAGTGAACGAATCGCCCCCGGAAACATCCCACACGGCCATGGCTCGGTTGATGCTGCGTACGGCGGGATTGAGTGCGCTGCCCAAGGGACTCATGCGGCCTAGGAAGCGCATGGTGGCCAGGGTGTCCATGCTGTACAGGCGTTTGGACGGGTTGGCGGCCATGGCGGTGACCCGGTAGGAACTCTCTCCGATGCGCACTTCGAGTGCTTGGCTTCCTCGGCCAAAGTCGAACACGGTCACGTCCGCGTTCGGGTAGCGCTGGAACATGCCCGCCACCGCCGAATGGAACAGGGCGGAAACCCCTAGGTTGCCGGTGGAGGGGGCGGCGCCAAAAAGGCACAGGCGCGGAGCGCTGGCGTTCGGGTTGGGCAAGGTTTGGTGGGGGCACGGATGGGGACTGGTTTGCCGCGACATTCCTTGGGGTGAGCCGGGTGCGAGAGCGGTGCATGATCCCAAAACGGAGTCGGCTGGTCCTCTTTTCTTCGGTAGGTTCGTCGAGAAAACCCATTCCAATCCCTCGAAGCCTGCCAATGGGATCAGGCTGGTGGGAGAACCCAGCCTGATCCCACAGCCCGAAAACGGGGCTGGTCCCGAGCGGTGCTAATTGATCATGAACAGCATCATCAGCAGGGCCATTTCGTTTTTTTCCTTCTCGCGCACCAACACCCGAACGATCTCCTTGGGGCTTTCGGTTTTTAGGATCTGCTTCATGGCATAACTTGCAGAAGAGAAGATCTTTGCGATTTCCTTTCGGTCGGCCTGTTTTAGCTGCTGGATCTCGGTGTAGGAAAGGCGTGTTGTGAAGAGGCTCATCAGTCCACGGCGTCGCGCCTCGTCATAGAGCTGCTTGCCGAAGGGCGGGTTGCTGGTGGTGGAATCTGTTATGGGCTGGGGTTGGGAGGGTCATCTTACATCTGCTGGGGGTTCTTATTCGGTCTGTTGGCGAAAGTCGGGGCCTGGATGCGCACGAAGAGGCAACCCGGGCAGTTGCCGTCGGAAGCGTGCTTTTGGGGGTCCAGGGCGTGCAGGATCGGGAAAGCTGCCAGAGGATCCTAAAACGGGCCCTCCCGGTCTCCTTTTCTGGGGCAGGTTCGTCGAATATACCCATTCCAGCCCCTCCAACCCCCTTTTTCTATTGTCCATGGGACCGATCCGGAACATCCGGGATGTCGCCGAAAAGCACCTCTGCACCGGTTGCGGAGTTTGCGCCTACCTTGAGCCCCAGGGCATCCGCATGGTGGATGACTTGGGTCAGGGGCGGCGTCCAGTGGTGCAGGACGGGGCGGGACAGGGCGATGCGCTGGCCGCATGCCCTGGCAAGGCCATGGGGCTGCCTCCTTTCGACGGCAGCAAGGGCCATCTAAAAGAGCTTTGGCGGGGTTGGGGTCCGATCCTGGAGCTTTGGGAAGGCTACGCTACCGATGGTGAAGTTCGTTTGGCCGGTTCCAGTGGGGGGGCGGCCACGGCCCTGTCCATTTTCGCACTCGACCAGAAACGCAGTTCCGGTGTTTTGCATACGGTGGCGCGTGGGGATGTGCCCTACCTGAACGAAACGACCCTCAGTCAAACCCGCGAGCAGCTCATGGCGGCTAGTGGGTCGCGCTATGCGCCCGCCAGCCCCTGCGATGGCCTGCAAAAGATCGAGGACAGCCCGGGGAAGTGCGTGTTCATCGGAAAACCATGTGATGGGGCCGCACTCAAGCAGGCGGAGGGATTGAGGCCTGCGTTGTCTTCCAAGATCGACGTCAGCATCGCCATATTTTGCGCCGGGGCGCCTTCGACGCAGGGCACCCTGGAAATGGCAAGGCAGCTGGGTGTGCCCGAACCCAACCACATCGAGTCGGTGCGCTACCGGGGCAATGGTTGGCCGGGCATGGCGGTGGTCAGGGGCAAGGATTCCGCTGGCCAGACCGTATCTGGCGAGCTGACCTACGCGGATTCCTGGGGTCGCATCCTGCAGAAGTTTCGGCCCTGGCGCTGTTACTCCTGCGCGGACCACACGGGCGAGTTCGCGGATATCTCGGTGGGCGATCCCTGGTACCGGGACATTCCAGAGGGCGAACCTGGTAGGTCCTTGATCCTGGTACGCACCGAACGTGGGCGCGATTTCCTGCGCGCGGCCATGGAAGTAAACGCGCTGACCCTGGAAAAGGCTGCCGCCCATGTGCTGCCCGATTCGCAGATGAATCTGTTGCATACCCGCGGTGCGGTTTGGGGTCGCAACTGGGCTTGCAGGCTGCTCGGTGTGGCCGCGCCCAAGTACACAGGCATGGGAACGGGCAAAACCTGGCTCCAGGACCTGACTTTCAAGCAGCGCACCCAGGCCTTTTATGGCACCTTCAAGCGCGTGTTCACCAAGAAGCTCTACAAGCGCAGGCCCGTTGTTCCCTTTGATGGGGAGGGATGTAGCTGATGGCGTTCCTATTGGCGCAGCACTTCGAAAAGGAGGGCTTTGGCGAGCAGGCCTTCCACGGGGCCACGACGATCCACCCGGCCGCCTTGATCCTCGTGCTGGTGTTGATCGCCTTGACCCTGATCGTCAAGCGCAACAAGGCCGTCTATCCGATCATCTTCGCGGCCTGCTTCTTGCCCGCCGCCCAACGGTTGGTCATCGTCGGCGCGGACTTTTCCATGCTGCGCCTGCTGATCTTGGCGGGCATGCTGCGGGTCTTCTTCAAGGGCGAAGTGAAGAACTACCAATGGATCAAACTCGATACGCTGGTGACTGCCTGGTGCGTGATCAGTGCGTTGGCTTACATTGTGCTGTGGGGATCGATGGGGCAGTTCATTTTCCGCGTGGGCCAGCTGTATGACATATTGGGGCTGTATCTCTACTTCCGCGTGGTCATTCGAAAGTGGGGGGACGTGGAAGGTGCGGTGCGTTTCACGATTTTGCTGACTCCCGTTCTGCTGGCGTTATTTTTTCTTGAGAAGCAGACCGGGAAGAACCCATTCCACTTCTTGGGTGCCCAAGAGTGGGCCACCATTCGCCATTTTCGGGTTCGCTGCCAGGGACCGTTTCCCCATGCGATTCTGGCGGGCACCTACTTCGCCGCGGTATTGCCGATGGCCCTGGCGCTCTTCTTCCGGCCCAAGGGCAAGGCCTTTGTAATCAGGTCCCTCATCGGTGTGATGGGGCTGGTGTATTTGTGCGCGTCGAGCACGCCCTTGGTTGGTGTGACGGCCGGTTTCCTGGGTCTGGCGGGTTGGACCCTGCGCTATCGCATGGCGTTGATTCGCATGGGCACGGTGGCGGCTCTCTTCGCCTTGCACATGGTGATGGAAGCGTCCGTCTGGCACCTGATTTCGCGCATGAGTTTTTCCAAGGGCAATACCGCCTACCACCGCTTTTTGTTGATTGACAATTCGATTCGATATTTCACGGAGTGGGCTGCAATTGGAGTGAAGGGGACAGCACATTGGGGCCATGCCATGGGCGATTTGACCAACCAATTCGTGCGGGAAGGCGCGCGCGGCGGTTTCCTTTCCCTGATCTTCTTCTGTTGGGCCCTGGCCGAGGGCTTCAGCTTGTGTGGCAAGCTCTGGCGGCGCGTGCGGCGCAATAAGGTCAAGCGCTACATGGTCTGGGGTTTGGGTACGGCCCTTTTCGCCCACTGCCTGATGTTCCTCTCGATCTCGATTACCCACAGTCAGCAGAACATGAGTTTGTTCTTCTTCATTCTGGCATCCCTGGGCAGCTTGTCCCTGCTAGGCAAAAAAACCAAGCGCAAGCGCAAGGGGCCGCGTTCGATGGCGATGAATTCAAACCGGCCGCAGGATGAACTCCAGGAGGAGGCCGCCTGATGCTGGACGCGGCCACACAGACCATTGAACTTTCCGTGTTGGTGGTGAGCTATCAAACCCGGGAGTTGACCTTGGCGTGCTTGCGTTCCCTGCTGCAAGAGACCAATGCGGTTTGCATGGAGGTCCTGGTGCTCGACAATGATTCTTCCGATGGCAGTGCCGAGGCCATCGCTGAAGAATTTCCGGAACTCACCCTGTTCGCCCTCCAGGAGAACCTGGGATTCGGAGCTGCCAACAATTACCTGGCGGATCGCGCAACGGGCCGGCGCCTGTTGCTACTGAATCCTGATACGCTCGTCTTGCATGGTGCCGTGGATCACCTGTGGGCGTTCGCGGAGTCGCATGCCGGCGCCCAGCTTTGGGGCGGGCGCACCTTGTTTGAAGACCGCAGCCTGAATCCATCCTCCTGCTGGGGCGCCCCGACCCCGTGGAGCGCATTGAGCCTCGGGCTCGGCCTCGCACGTGCCTTTCCACGCAGTCCATTGTTTCACCCCGAAGGCTTGGGTGCCTGGAAACGTGACACGGTGCGTGAGGTTCCCATCGTTTCCGGGTGCTTCTTGATGATCGATCGCGATCTATGGCAGAGCCTGCAAGGTTTCCACCCGGACTTCTTCATGTATGGGGAGGACGCGGACCTGTGTCTGCGCGCCAACGCTCACGGGGCGCGTCCGCTGATCGATCCCGATGCGGTCATCGTGCACTATGGCGGAGCTTCGGAACGTGGTGTTCGCGCGGGAAAAATGACCCGCCTGTTCACGGCCAAGGCCCAGCTGTACCGCAAATTCTGGGGGGCGGGTTCGGCGCGCTTCGGACTTCTTTCCCTGGACCTTTGGACCCTGGTGCGGTGCTTTGCATTTGGCTTGTTGGCCTTGGTGGGCAAGGGCTCTCCCGCGTCGCGTTCGGCATGGAAAGAGGTCTGGCAGGGCCGCGATGCCTGGCACAGTGCCTTCCACAGAACGCAACCCTACAAAGCACCCGGTGGGGGCGGGGCCCACCCATGAGCAAGCGAAGTGGAAAGCGTATTTTGGCTGTGGCCTCGGGTGGTGGACATTGGGTGCAGATGATGCGTCTGCGCCCGGCGTTTGAGGGCTACGAGGTGGCCTTCCTCAGTGTGCATCCTGAATATCAGGAGCAGGTTCGGGGCCATCGCCTGTATGTGGTCGCGGATTCCAACGCCAAGAACAAAATCGCTGTGATCAAAACGGCTTGGGGCGTATGGCACGCCCTGCGCAAGGAGCGTCCAGATGTGGTGATCTCCACGGGGGCTGCACCCGGCGGATTGGCCCTGTTCTTCGCCAAGCGCATGGGGGCCAAAACGATCTGGTTGGACTCTATCGCCAACGCGGAGGTGCTGTCCCTTTCCGGGCAGAAGGCCGGCGCCTACGCGGACCTGTGGCTGACCCAATGGCCGGAGCTCGCCAAGCAGGATGGGCCGGAATACTCGGGGAGTGTACTGTGATTCTCGTCACCGTTGGAACCCAGGTCGCGTTCGACCGCTTGGTGCGCACCGTGGATGCGTGGGCTGGGGATAATGGAATCTCGGGAGTGTTCGCCCAAATCGGCCCCAGCGACTACGAACCCCAATCGATCGAATTTGCCCAGTTCATGGATCCTCCGAGCTTTGAGGAGCTCTTCATCAAAGCGGACGTGGTCATCGCCCATGCCGGCATGGGCACAATTCTGAAGGCCTTGGAGCTCGGCAAGCCCGTCTTGATCATGCCGCGCAGGGCATCCCTTGGGGAACAGCGCAATGAGCATCAGCTGGCAACCGCGGAACGCTTCAAGAAACTAGGAGTCGTGCGCGTTGCCGCCGATGAAAACGAGTTGCTTGCGCAATTGAATCAGTTGCAAGATATGCAAACTGCTGATCGAATTGGAAGCAGCGCCTCCACGCAGTTGATCGATCGCTTGAAGGGCTTTTTGTGTGAGCACCTGGGTGATTCCGAATAGGCGTTGGCCTACTGGTTGTTGATCCCCATCAGGTCACCCGTATCATCCCAGCGGTTGCCTTTCATGTGGATGGGGCCATCCCCGTCGAGCACGCCGTATCGGTATTGACGGCCGAAGCGGTTGTTGATGATGCGTACGTTGGTGGGCGGGCCATGGCCCCGGCCCTTGTCGGTGATGTACAAGGTGAAATTGCCGCCGGACAACCAGTTGTTTTCGATGAGCACATCGTCGATGGGGCCCAGTCCGGTTTGAATGATCAGGCAGGCGTTGGACTTATAGGGCTCACCGATGTTGATCGGGATGTCGAAAAAGTTGCCCCGGAACACCATACCGGTGCCATCGCGGCTTTGGTTGGCATCCGCGTGGGCGCCTTCCGCTGTTCCAATATGGTGTACCCAGCAGTACTCCACGACCGAGCCACTTGAGGTCTTGAATCCATCGCCCCCACTTTCGTGAATGTTCAGGCGTTGGGCGGTAAACCCCTCCCCGAACACGCAGGAACTATACACGTTGTAAACCTCACCATCTTGCAGCAGGATGCCATTGTTGCCAAAGTTGCACTGCACTCCGTAGCGAGAACCCTTGCCGTCGACAATGAAGTTGCGCACGGTCACGTTGTTGGCCCGAATCACCAGGGGACCCTCGATGTGCACATTCTCGATGACCGTTCCATCCTCCGTCACAGTGATGGGGCCCACCTTGCGAAGGGCTGAAGGGGCCCGGGGTCCGGTGTTGTGAGGTCCTGGTTTGACGCCATGGCCATCGGTACCGCCTGCTGGTTTGACCTGCAGGTGCACCGTTCGCTCACAGCTCCCTAGCTTGTTGCTCGCATTTGTGAAGAGGATTTTTGCGTCATAGGTTCCCGGCTTGAATTTAGCGATGGCGTCCTTGTCAAAGGACAAAGGCAGCAGCAGCTGAGCTCCGGGCGCTAGCTCGCCCGAGTGGCTCGGGAGTTTTAACCAGGCACTCTGGTTTTCTATCTTCCAGGACAGGGGTTTGGTTCCGATGTTGTGCAACCTCCAGCCACGGCTGGAGACCACCACCCCTTGCCCTTGGGCCGCTAGAATCGAAATGTCCTTGCTCGGACCGACCGACAGGTGTCCGTGGCCTCCATAGCCACTGCCCGCGCGGAAGTTGTTGACGATCTGCTCTTTCTTGAGTGCCGTGTCGTAGATAGCCATTCTGAAAAGGTCGCCCAGCCAAGGCAAGGTCGCCCCCAGTTCGCTGGCCACGACCAAGCGGTAACTCGAGTCCCAGTTGCCCAAAGTGCCAGGCGTGTTTCTACTGCACTTCTGTGTGCCGTTCACAAATAAGCGAGTGGTGCCATCCTCTGCCTTGGTGTAGACCAGATGTTGAATGCCAAGCTGGGCAACGCCTGCCGGGGTTGTGTGCATGGGCTGCCCGTTCAAGTCTGTGAGCGTGGTGCGCAACCGCATGTTGAAAGTGTCGCTGGGCTCTTCCGTCCCGGGTCCTTGGCCCAGGGAGAAATTGCGCATGGTCGGTCCGTTGGAAATGCCAATCAAGTGCGCCGTTCCACCGGGGGTCAGGTTGGTGGGCCGGATCCAGGCCTCCACGGTGAACTGTTGCGTTTTGCGGATGCGCTCGATCACCCGCCGTGCCGGCCCAACCGAGTTCAAGGTCGTGGGGGAGTGAATGCCCAGGCCCCCGGAAATCCAGTGGACAGCACCGGCATCCTTGATGACCAAATCCAGGGGGGGGAGAGCCCCCGAGACATCGTGCACCTTGGTTCCAGAGGCTTCGGCAAAACGGTACTCCACCAATAGGCCCGCTTTCTCCCGCAGGGGAGCCTCTTGTACCTTGGGCTTCTGTGCGGCACCAGACTCGCAAAGCCAGCCAGCCACCAAGAGAAACAGGCAGACGAAGTGTTGAGAAGGGGCGTATCTGGACATGATTGCGAAGCTGGACCAATGGGGAGTACTGGCTTTCAAGTTGACCCAAGCATAATCAAAATCCGGCCCGTTGGATGTTCTGCGGCGGGGTAAAATCGGCTCCAACAAAGATTGGGCTGGCACGGTCTCCCGAGCCAGCCCAATGTGCTTTCAAGCGGGGTGCGCTACTCGTTGTTGATCGACATCAGCTCGTCGTTGTCGTCCCAGCGATTGCCGGAAATGAGCACGTAGCCGGTGATGTTGAGGACGCCGTAGCGGTAGTTGCGACCAAAGCGGTTGTTTAACAAACGCGCATTGGTGGGGTTGCCGTAGTTCGGGCGGCTTGAGCCCGGGGGCGGAAGCTTGTTCTCGATGTAAACCGTGAAATTGCCACCATCGAGCCAGTTGTCTTCGATCAGGATATTGTCGATCGGGCCATCTCCAGTCTGCATGATGAAGGCTGCGTTTTGCTTGTAGGGTGCACCGATATCGATCGGCAGGTCCATGAAGTTTCGACGGAAGATGAAGTTGTTTCCCGAACGGGTTTGGTTGCAGTCCGAGTGGGCACCGGGCTTTGTACCTAGATGGTGCACCCAGCATTCCTCGACCACAACGTCATTGGTACACTTGAAGCCATCACCGCCACTGTCGTGAAGATTGAGACGTCGGGCTTCGAAGCCTCCCCCGTAGATGTGCGCACTATCCACATTGAATAGTTCACCATCTTCGATCACGATGCCCGAGTGGCCTCCCGTGGCCCGGATGGCGTAGGGCGTGTTGCCCGGGTCCACTTTGAAGTTGCGGATCGTCACGTTGTTCGCCTCGATGAAGATGGTGCCGTGCACAAAGACGTTTTCAAGAACCGTCCCGTCTTGGGTGATGGTCAAGCCACCCACGTCATCCAGGATGCTCGGGTCGCTGGGTCCGGTGTTCTGCGGTCCAGGGCGTTCGCCGGATCCGGGACCGCTTTCGGTGATCACTCGCAGGTGAATGCTCTTTTCAGTGGTGCCGTAACTGCTCGTGTTGTTGGTGAAGTTGGCGACGGCCGCATAGGATCCGGGGGGCAGGGCCATGATTTGTGCTTGGTCCAATTGGATACCCGTGGTGGAGCCTTGCTCGGGAGCCAGGGTGCCGTTTGCACTGGCCAATGAGACCCAGGGTTGGTTCACACCAGCACTCCATTCCAGGCTCGCTGAACCCAGGTTGGAAAGGTCGAATTCATCCACGCTCATGTAGATGCCTTGACCAAGGGTTGCGGTCACTTGGATCTGGGCGTTGGGCGTTACGCAGAGTTGACCCACCTCGGCCGCTCCACTGCCAGCCAAGCGGTTTTGATTGATCTCCGCCGGTGTGAGGGCGCGGTCGTAGATCGCCATCAGGAAAAGGTCTCCAAGCCAAGGACGGGACGCGCCAATTTCACCGGCGATCGCCATGCGATAGCTCGTGTCCCAATTGTCCATGTCTCCGCCAAGCTGATTTTGTGCTGCCACTTGCCCATTCACGAACAACCTGGATAGGCCATCTGCGCGTCGGGAATAAACCACGTGCTGCAGGCCTAGGGAGACACTGCCAGCGCTCGTTGTGAGCAGCGGCATGCCATCCAGGTCCGTGGCGCTGGTGCGGATGCGCATGTTGAAGGTATCCTTGGGTTGGCTTCCCCAAAGGCCTTGGCCCAGTGTGAAGTTGCGTAGACTCGGCCCATTGGAAATGCCGAATATCCGGGCGGGTCCGTCTTGATTGAGGCTCGATGGGCGCAACCACGCCTCCACGGTGATTTCACCGCTCTGCTGGATGCTCTGGGTGGCCCTGGTGGCGGGCCCAGGCGTCGCGAGCAGGGTCGGGTTCGTAATCGATATTCCGCCGGGCAGCCAGGTGACTGAGTTGGGGTCTTCGATGGTCAGGTCAAGGGCCGGGCTGACTCCGGAAATGTCCTGAACGACGGAACCGCCGCCCTCTTCGAAGTGGTACTCCGCGAGCAAACCATTTGTGATGCGGCCCTCTTCTTCGCTGAATTCCACGGTGACATCAATGATGTGGGCCTCTCCGGACCTCGGAACCATTTCGCCGGTGAGTTGTGTGTCGTAGGTCCCCCCTCCAAGGGCTCCAAGGATAACTTCGTCGACGGCGAGAGAGACCTCCTGTGTTTCCCCGGGTTCAAGCGGTTCATTGTTGGGGGTTTCAATCACGAGCCAAGCGTCCTCGCTCGTGAGGCTCCAATGGAGCGCTGCGTTGCCCGAGTTCGTGATGGTGACGGTTCCATTGGATCCGGATGATGCATTGTTTGAACTAGCTTGAATCGTAAGTTCACTTTCCGGCCTTATCTGGAGGATTCCCCTGCTTGGCGGGCCGACCGAAAGCTGGAAGGGAATGAAGATGTCTCCCGCAGCGTTGCTCAGGGTCCGGAGTGTCAGGTTGGAAGGGTAGGCTCCCTCGGGTAGGCCTGCAGCTTGAGCCTGGTCGATCTCGACGGTCACCTCGGTTGAGGCCCCGGCAGTCAATATGCCTCCATTCGGAGTGGTTGTGAGCCAAGTCACCTCGGCGTCCATGCTCCACTGCACCACCTCCGACCCGAAGTTCTGGAGCGTGTAGGTTCTCGTTCCCTGGGGGAAAGGTCCCCCTTGGGGGCCTATGATGTTAAAGACCGATCCATCGGACACGCCGGCTCCTAGCGTGATGGTGCCTTCATCTCCAGTTCCAACGGAACCGGAGGTGGGGCTGCAGGAGCCCAGGATCGAAATGAGTGAGGCCAGGCCAATCAGGCCCAGCAGGTTGCGCTTGCGGTGTTTCGCGATCATACCTTCAACTACGGTTGCACCCTGAAGTTTGAGTGCTAACCGATGGAGTGGATACTCCTGTGCATGGTCCCCTAGGGGCCCACGCGGGCGAGATTGGCTGGCACCATTGCTTCTGATTTGTGCCGGCGGGTTCCTGCCTCCTCCACGGGCCCGCGATCATGGACCGCAGGGACGTGGGGAAACGAGTTCCCATGCCGGGGCCCCTGAGGGAGCCGTGGCGTGGTATCGACGACCCCCATTGGGACCCTTGATCGAGATGAGGAGTTTTTGAATTGGCCTGATCAGGTTGGGGCAGGGGCACTTGATGGGCGCCAGGGGGAGGGGCAAGCCTCAAATAAAGACGGCGGGAGCGACCCAAGTGTCGCTCCCGCCGTCCAATAAATCTGGGCCTGAGATCAGTTGTTGTTGATACTCATGAGCTGGCCATTGTCATCCCAGCGGTTTCCGGCCATGTAAACGTAGCCGGTGACCCGTAGCACGCCATAGCGGTTGTCCCGACCAAAACGGTTGTTGATCATCCTGCAGTTGGTGGGGTCCCCGTAATTCGGGCGGGTGGATCCGGGCGGCGGTACCTTGTTCTCAAAGTAGACCGAGAAGTTGCCCCCATTGATCCAATTGTCTTCGACCAATACGTTGTCGATGGGGCCGTCACCGGTTTGCATGATCCAGCAGGCGTTCTGCTTGTAGGGGGCTCCAATGTCGATGGGGATGTCGAAGAAATTACCTCGGAAGACGAAGTTCGACCCGCTACGCGTTTGGTTGCAGTCCGCATGGGCACCAGGTGCCGTACCGATGTGGTGAACCCAGCAGGATTCGACCAAAACATCGTTGGTTGCCTTGAAGCCATCGCCACCACTTTCGTGAAGGTTCAGTCTGCGTGCTTCGAAACCTCCCCCGTAGATGTGGGCACTGGCCACGTTGATCAGTTCACCATCTTCAATCACGATACCGTGCTTGCCGGAGTTGGCACGAATGCCATAGGGCTGACCACCGGCATCAATGATAAAGTTGCGCAAGGTAACGTTGTTGGCTTCGATGTTCACGGCGCCAAAGACATGCACGTTCTCGATGACCGCACCATCTTGGGTGATCGTCATGCCGCCCACCGGTTGCAATGTGCTCGGATCGGAGGGCCCGGTGTTGTGAGCCCCCGGGCGGTTACCCGTACTCGGTGCACCGGGTTCGCTCACCGTGACCACCACCTCTCGCAGGGTCGAGCCATACAGGCTAGTTTGGTTCACCAGGCGCACCGTGGCCCGGTAGGTGCCCGCGGGCAAGGCCGCGATGGTAGCAGAGTCCAATTGTGTGCTGAGCGTCGTCGTTTGAGTGGACTGGAGAAAGCCGGACGAGCTTCCGAGGTTGAGCCACGATGCGTTCGAAGTACAGCTCCACTCCAATTCCTCGCCGCCGATGTTGGTCAATTGGTAATCGTCGAGGGACCCGGTGGGGCCGTTGCCACGGATGGCGCTGACATGCAATTCGTTGGCAGGCAGCGCGTTCAAGTGTCCCACGTTGCTGGTCCCGTTGCCCGCGGCCATGTTGAGGAGGATTTCGTTGGGAGTGAGCGCGTGATCGTAGACGGCGACCATGAACAGATCACCGATCCAGGGGCGGGAGGCCCCGATCTCGTTGGCCACGGCTAAGCGGAAACTGGTGTCCCAGTTGGTTGTATTGCCAGCAATTTGCATCTCCTGGATCAAATACCCGTTCAGGTAAATCGACCCTCGACCATCGGTGTTCCGAACGTACACCAGGTGTTGCATTCCGATGGAAGCGGTTCCGGGGTTCGTAGTGATCAGGGGCATTCCGTCCAGGTTGGTGCCCGTGCTGCGCAAACGCATGTTGAATGTGTCGCGAGGCCGACCTCCCCACAGGCCCTGGGCCAAGGTGAAGTTGCGCAAGTAAGGACCATTTGAGATCCCGATCAAACGGGCGGGCCCATGCTGGTTGACGTTTGCAGGTCGAATCCAAGATTCCACGGTCAGCTCGCCGGTTTGACGGATGGTCTCCGTGATCCGGGTAGCAGGGCCGGGGGTGGATAGCAATGTGGGAGAATGGATGTTCAGGCCGCTAGCCTGCCATTCCACCGCAGAAGGATCCTGAATGTGAAGGTCTTGCGGGGGCGCGACTCCGGAGGTGTCGTGCACGATCGAACCGGAGCCTTCTTCGAATAGGTATTCGGCGATCAATCCCTTGGTGACCCGGTTGCTTGGAGTTGGCGCCAATACCACGGTGACGGGAATGGTCACGAGTTGCGAAGTGTTGGCCGTGTTTCGAATGGCCACCTGGCTCTGGTGGGTGCCTAGACCCAGAACAGAAAGCTCGGACTCCTTGACGTAGACATTCAGGGTGTCTGTTTCGCCGGGCAGGAAGTGCGTGTCGCCGTTTGTGCCGAGGCGCAGCCAGCTATCCTGGGATTCGGCGGTCCAAGTCATCGGTGATGAGCCCGTGTTCTCGATGGCGATCTCCCCATCGATCTCGTTGTCAGCGGCAGCCGCGTTGGTCTGGATGGCAAGGCCGCCAGACGGCTGGGCCCGGAAGAAGGCTGTGCTTCCAGGCATCACATTCAGATTGAGGGCTAGGTAAGTCTCACCACCGACGTTGTTCCGAGTCTGTAGCCTGAGCTCTGTGGGGTAGGTGCCCACGGCCAGGCTGGAGGCCAGCGCCTGATCAATCTCCACGATCACCGGGATTTCCTGATCGGGTCCGAGCAAGCCGCTCGAAGGGGTCGCGTTCAACCAAGCGTGACTGGAGCACATGCGCCAAACGGCGGCTTCCCCAGAGTTGTTGCGAAGTTGAACGGTATGGGTTCCGGACGGAAAGGGTCCACCCATGGGGCCGTCGATCTCAATCGCTCGTGTGGTGCTTAGGATCACCACATCTTCCCCGTCTCCCGAGTCGTCTGAAATGCTTGAAGAGCAAGCGGCAGCCATGAAGAGAGCAATCGGTGCGAGCAAGTACACATGAGCTCGACACCATTCGAATTGTTGGATCATACTTTTCCTGATGAAAATCAATCTGTTCGACTGCGGATTAGACCTAGGGCATGCACCGGAGCCCCGGGCTTCCTTCAAGGGATACCGGGGGCCACCGATCAGCGTGAAGCTTGCAGGCGAACGGAAATAGATTTGGAGAGATTGGGGAGCAGCCCAGTTCTAGCGCGGAGTGAGAGAGCCTGTATGCGCTGACTGCCACATGTGATCGTTTGCCGTACGGCCCCCGATCGGTAGCGTATTTTTATGAAAAAAGGCGCAGCATTCCAAGAGTTCAGCCGACGAAGAGTTTTTTTGCCGGCGGACCCCCGCCCCAGGGCCTCCCAAGGGGGGGGCGGGCACAGGATTTCCCGGGATCATCGCACATCGGGGGCGTGGGCTTTCCGACCAAAGGATGTGGCAAATTCACAAAAAGCCGCATCTGCGGCCTTAGCAGGCCGCCTGAAAACAGCAATACCCCATCGAGCCCTCACAAACCGTCTGACTGCGTTGTCACAACCCCGCAAATAGGGCGACTGTGCGGGGAACCCGAGCGCCTTGCCAGGCGATTTGTGAGCACTCGGCCGGGAAGCCGCTGATCTTCAGGCGTCCTGCCTTGGGGATCGAACCCGGTTTCCGATGGAGGATCCGGGCAGAGTGGGGTGGGGCTTTAATAGGCGCCGCGCCCACTGATGACCGCACCGAAGGTCTTCAGGATTAGCTTCACGTCGAACCAGAAGGAACGCTTCTGTTGATACTCGATATCCATGCGCACCCACTCTTCGAACTTGATTTCGCTGCGCCCGCTCACTTGCCAAATGCAGGTAATGCCACCCGTGCGATCCAAGCGTTTGTGCTGCCACAGGGAATATTTCTCCACTTCGTCGAGCGTGGGCGGACGCGGGCCGATGAGGGTCATGTCCCCGCGTAGTACATTGTAGAGCTGGGGCAATTCGTCGATGCTGGTTTTGCGCAAGTAACGTCCCACACGGGTGATGCGTGGGTCGTTCTTCATCTTGAAGATCGGACCACTTTTCTCGTTGCGGCCCTGGAGGCTAGCCCTGCGCGCATCCGCGTCCAAGTACATGGATCGGAACTTGTAGAACTTGAAAGGCACTCCACCTAGGCCAGCTCGAAGCTGGGTGTAGATAGCCGGCCCGGGTGAGGACAAACGCACAGCCAATGCCGCTCCGATCAGAACGGGGGAGAGCACAAGGAGCGATGTGCTAGACACCAGAATGTCAATGAATCTGCGGCCCCAACCAATCGGCTGCAAAAAAGCCCTAGACAGGTCCTGGGCTGTCGCGGGGGTTGCTGATTTCGCAACGAGCTCAGACCCTTGGGGTTGCTTTGAGGGGGCTTCATTCAGCCGATCACTGCAATCCTCTTGATTGGGCGAGGTGTCTGATTTCAACGGATAGCTGCAGATCTCGTATGAGATGTTGTGTGCTTCACCGAGCAGCGGGTCACGGAATTGACTCAAGCTGTTTTCGGCGAACGTGCGTGCTCCTGCCGGATGGGTTTCAGGGAGTAGGACGGCCAAGTGCTTGCTATCCAAGCTGCCGAGCAGATCATACAGACGCATCAATTCGAGCAGGTGCTCGGCCAGGGGGCACAGGTTGTAATCATCCCCGCCTTCCTTCCAGAAAACCACCATACAGAACGCGCGTCCATTGCGATCGGTCCGTGACCGCTCGCGTTGGAATGCTTCTGCTAGCTCTTCGACCCCCAAGGCTCCAGGAACCGCCATGGAGTGGCGAAACATGGACCGGATGGAGGCCCAAGCGCCGGGTCTATCCTTCTGAAGGTTGTTGAACATTCGTTGCGGGGAATTGCGGGGGGGCTTTTGCCTCATGGGGCTACCAGATAAACTTTCGGCACTTGAGTATGTTGCAGTTCACTTCCGAAGAATATTTGGAGTGGAATGGGGACTCAAGGTGAGAATGATTGTCAGTGCTGGGGGGTCAGAGGGTTTTGGCAGGGCCAGTAGGCCCGCTTACGTGGTCTTTCTGAGGGCCCCATCGTATCAAGGCGTATGAGGCTTGTGAGCAATCACTGGCCATGTTCTGATTCTTCCACCGCCCGAATCACGTCCCGAACAGAGACGGCATCCATGGAGGCTGGGGGCAGGGGGATCCCGCTGGGGGCTGCAGGGTGGCGGATCACCTTGTGTTGGGTCCCATAGGGTCCGGTCCGCAGTGGGTCCGCTGGGCCAAACAGGGCGATCACGGGCAGCCCTAGTGCGCTCGCCAGGTGCATGGGGCCGGTGTCACACCCGATAAAAAGGTCACATTTCGACAAGACGGCCATCAGCTCCGGCAAACTTGTTTGGCCCAGGAGATCCACGAAGCGGGGATTGCCAGCCAGTCGATCGCGGGTGGGAGCTGCGTCCTGTTCGTCCCCAGGGCCTCCGGTCAACACCACCCCAGTTTTGCGTTTTCCTAGCAGGCCTTCGATGAGGTCCGCATACCGTTCTGGAGCCCACCGGTTTTCAGGCTTGGATGCACCGATATGGACAACAACAGGGCCGGGTTCGAGATCGCTCAACCAGGTCTTGGCTCGCGCTTGAATCACCGTGGGAATCGGTGGTAGGGGATGGGTCACAGGACCGCAGCAACCCAAGAAGGAAGCGAACTCCCCGTATTGATCGACCATGTGGTGACGGGGCGGTCCACTGGGGATGAGTTCTCCGTACAGCAGCCAGGCACCCTCCTTGCAGCGGCTGCGGTCAAAACCCAGGACTCGCGCCGCTCCAGAAAGTCGGGCCAATACCGCGCTCTTGAGCATACGCTGTAAGTCGATCACTAGGCCATAGCGCTGTTTTCTCAACTCCCGCCGCAGGGCAGGTAGCGCTCGGACCATTCCCTTGCGTGGAAATCTGTGCACGGTGTCCACCGAGGGATTGCCTTGCAACAATGGTTCCGCCAAGGGATGTGTGAGCCAACCCACATGCACGCTGGGGTATTGTCGCTTGATTGCTGCAGCCAGGGTGAGCGCATTGACCACATCTCCGATGGCTCCCAGGCGTATGATCAAGACGCGTTGGGGGATGGCGGGATTGATGCTCTTTGCGGGCATGGGTGCAGGTTAGTGTCCAGCGCCCACAAAAGCGATTCCGCTGGCCCTTGATAATAGCGATTCCTCTGTGAGCCGTCGCAATCCACTCGGCGCCGGTGCCGAACCCTCTGCACAGGCCGCAAGAGCCAGTCGGGAGCTCAATCGTGTGATTTGAGGGTTGATTTCTCCGCATAAACGTGATCGGGGCGCTCCCTGGGGGGGGGCAGCCCGATGGAGGGTCTACGCGCAAGGTTGTCTACGCGGCTTCTTCGTCATCACCCGAACCGGGCTCTTCAAAGCTGTCTTCGAAGGCGAGGTTTTCCAACTTCCGCATCTTCACATAGTCCACGAAGATGTCCGAGTACCCGCAAAATTGCTCGCTGAAAAGAGCGCCGACGAAGGCCATATCTCCCATCATGCGGCGTTGGCGCACGGAGATTTCGCCCTGGATCAATTGGTCGGAGTTGGGAAGCATGAACGCGGCGGAAAGGGGCATATCGGGGTGCAGTTGCCTTCCTTCCTCCTGCGAGAGCGTGATGCCAATGCCTTCTGTGGAAATGTCGTAGATCTTGCCGGTGAATTGGGTGGAACCATCAGCGACTTTGACGTCAATGACCTTTCCCTTGTCCGGGTGTACACGGTTGTTCCTACGCCGGCTGAAGTAGCGCCCCATGGCGTTGTCCAACTGGGAGTAGAGGTTGCCCGTGTTGATGAACTGGAGCGCGATCAAGGTTTGACCAGGTCCTTGGGGCACACTTCGAATCACCTTTGCCGGGGTGCACACCGACCAGCCGTGCATGGGGTGGGCTAGGGTGAATTGCAGCACGTCCCCCTCATTGATCTCGGCAACGAGGTCCTCGGGCGCGATGACCGCCGAGCCTTCTATGGTCAGGTCGTACAGATCGGCCGGCGCCATGTCGCCGTTGGAAAGATCAAGCTCAACTACCAAGGTTTCGGAGTCGGGGATAGCGTTGCGCTTCAATTCCCGGCGGCAAGTGATGGGTTGAACGCACTTTTTATGGAAGAACATGGCTCTCCGGAGGCATTGTGTACAGAGGACAGAACATGTTGCTTTTCGACCGGGGCCGCCTATCTGCCTAACTGCAATTTCGTGACGGAAATCAGTTTCCCGATTTGGGCCACGGGAAGTCCCCGCCGATGGGCAATCGCTGCACTTCGAAAAGCACCGCGACCAACTCACGGTCACGGCCCGCCCGGTGGGGGTTATGGAATTCCCAAACCACCCGGCCGTCGGGGGCGATTTCCTGGGCCAAACCGGCGCAGGACAGGCTCACGAGGGTATTGCCATTCTTCAAACGCCGCACGTTTCCAGAGAAGATTGAGACGAAGGAGCTTTCGGGGGTGCCGTGGTGAATCCATGGCATTTTATGGGTGATCGGGTCCCACTCCACCAGCCGCGTGAAGCCTCCCTGCCCCATGTTGTCAAAAATCAGCAGATTGCCAGAGTCCAACCCGGACACGGAGTGGGGGCCATGCCAGGGACCTTCGGCCATCCAAACGATCTTGTTTTGCTCCGTGTTTAGGATTGCAACAGCATTCACATCTCGGAAGCACAGGAGCCAATCCCCGGTGTTCACGCGGGACAAGCGCGCAGCCAGGGACTCTGGAACCGGGTCTACCGAGTTGTTGTGCAGCACGTCGCCACCTTGTTTTGCATGTTGCAAGAGGAATGAGCTCCATCGTGATTGGAAGAGAGCTTCGTAGATGGAGGTGCGTTTGATGAGAGCGCCGGTTTCTAAATCAATCTGGCAAAGCGCATCCTCTACCACAGGCTCTTCATTCTCCAAATAGGGCAGGAATCGGCCATCTCGCGAGAGCGTAAAGATGCGCCCATTCGCTACTTCGAAGTCGTGGTGGGCTCCCCCATCCCAATACCAAAGCAGGTTGGAGTCGTGGTCCAATCGCGCGAGTCCGAGTCCCTCGTAACAAACGAGCAGATCACCTTCGGGAAGCAGGTGCACCTTGCGCCAGGTGAGTTGGGATCGGCGCGTGGGCGTGCGCTCGCTAGGGACTTGGTCGAAGGGTAGGGCCCAGCTGTGGAGCACTTTGCCCTGCATGTCCATCAGGGTTGCTTCGGGGGCGTGGCCGCTGCAATACAGGTTGTATCCATCCTGGGCCGCCTCCCGGTCGTACAGCACCACGCCGGTTTGGATCTTGGCCTGTTCATAACCGGTTGCGTAGCCGGTGCTGGCCAGGTGTTCGAGCTGCCGTCGGGTCTCGTCATCCAAAGCCCCCGTGCCCTGGGGAAACCGCACGTCCTGCCAAAAGCCATCAGGGTGATCCTGGGCGGATTGTAGGTGGGGCCTGTCCTCCTCATCGGCGCACGCAATCCCCGCGAAAAGGGCCAGGAGGGCTAGCAGCGGGGCCCGTTTGGGGTAAGAACTGGCTTGGGGGGCAAACATGGTGGTGGGGTGGCCTGTGCGTGGTCTAGGGCTCGATTCCACAACATATTGTGGTCTTTACTTGAGTGGTGCACCACAGGCTGTATGCTCGGGTCCATGGACAAGCCTATCCGCATCTACTTAGTTGGCGCGCACGCGACCGGAAAGACCACCCTAGCCCGCATGATTCGGGATCGGTACGACCTTCCCATGATTTCCGAGGTCGCCCGGGGGATTCTGGCGGAAATGGAAGCCCAGGTGGACTCTCTACGGACCAATGTGGAGCTAGTGAACCAGTATCAAATGGAGGTTTTCGAGCGTCAGATTTCCTCCGAGCAGGCCCAAGTCGGCTCCTTTGTGTCCGATCGTGCCTTTTGCAATCTGGCCTACGCTGCCCATCACTCGACCATCTTAGGCAAAATCTTCTCCGATCCCAGGCTGCGCGCCTACATGGAATCGGTGCGCACGGGGGTGGTATTTTTCGTGCGGCCCCAACGCAAATTGCTCGTGCAAGACGGCGTGCGCGAGGCCTTGGAGTGGGATGACGTCGTGCGCATCGACGGCATGGTCAAATTGATGCTCGAGATGTTCGACATCCCTTACATCCCCATGGAATCCCTATCCATACAGGAGCGCTTGCGCATGATCACCCAGGTCCTGAACCTGGCAGGTTTGAGCGAAAAGAGCCATGCTGCCATGTCCCAGTTGGAGACGAATGGGAACCCGACCAGGGAAGCGCCTTCCGCCAGGGGATTCTCCATGGGCCGGGAACTGTCCTAGCGAATGGCCTCGAATTCGTGGGCTTGGCTCCGACCTCCCCCCGAATGGTGGGGTAGGGTTTCACATGCACTTCGAATTCGTTAGAGGACATCGGACTCCCCAGTCTGTTTCGGTAGAACTTTCAGCGCCCGCACGCAGTGGTTTGGTGCCTGTGCACGATTTGGCCAAGCTCTTTGGCTGCACGGATTCTGATATCGTCAGGTGGGCTGAATGCATGTCCATCGCCCAGGAAGAGATGGATTGGCGCGGTGCCCAATTGGCGTGCCTGACCCTGCAGGATGCCTTCCGCATGCACTTGGCCATGCGCGCCATGGTGGAGGACCCTATTCAGGCGGCGGACCTGCGCATGCTTGAGTTGCGGCGCACGCTCGCAGGGAAGGAGCAAGCCTTGGAGCAAGCCTTGGAGCAAACTCGGAAGGAGTTGGCGGCGTCGAATACCATTGTCGCGCAGCGCAACAGCGAGCTCAAAACTCTGAAGAACGGCGTGGCCCAGTTGGAAGAAACCGTCGCGCAAAGTGCCAGTGTTCATCGTGAACTGGAGAGAATGCAAAAACTCCACGTGGAATCCCAAGCGCAGCAGGGTCAGTTGGCTCTCAAATGGGGTGGTGCCAATGAGTTGCTGCGGGAACTGCGGTCCGGACAGGAAGCTGCCAAGCAGAGATTGCAGGAATTGGAAGAACTCCTCGCGAAGACCCAGGTCGCCAAACAGCAAGTGGAGCAGGACGCCCTACGCGCTCAAGGACAAGCAAGGGACACCGAAGCGCGCCTGACCCAGGAATTGAATCGGGTGGAGGAGTGTCTTCGAAAAGCGGAAGCTGCCGTCGAAGATGCACAACCGGACCCGCGTGAGGTGGAGTATCGGAAGTTGGCACGTGTGCGCACATCCAAGAGATTGCACACCCTAAGACGCACTTGCATCACCGCGACCGAGGTCGAGCGGAACCTGGAGCGCTACTGCAATCGCCTTGAGGAAAAACTCAGGGGGTAGGGCGTCCCTAGAACACCACGCCCAGGATTTCCGCTTCAAACACCAGGTTGCCATTTGCCATGGCTTGTGCTTGGTAGCGGAACATGCGCTTCGAAGAGCGCAGTAGTTTGGTGATGATGTACAGGCGGCAGGTGGGTTCCACCGAACCGCGGAAGCGAGCATTGTCCACCCCAGCGAACCCCACGAAGGATCCTCCCGGCAGGGGAGTGGTGTTGCGATGGGCAGAATAATCGTAGGCGGAGAGCTGCGCGGCGGTTTCTATTTGCAAGGCGCCCGGGAAAAGCGGACGCCCTGGGATGTGATCTTTAGCCCACCAATCGTCGGTGGTGATGTCCCGGTAGCCCACCAAAAGGCCATTCTCCACGTCTTCGTGCAGCACACCCTCCAGCATTCGGAAGCGCCCGGATTGCTTGAGGAAAGGGTCCAAGTCGCGGGGCCCCACGAGGACGGTTTCAAGGTCGATGGAGCCCAGATCGATTAGTGGAGTGCTTGCCATGTGGGAGAGTGTATTGGGCGCAATGCCCGAATTCGAGGGTTTACCGCCACCTTTCGCCCTTTGAGGGCTTCTGGGCACCCTGGAGATGTTTCTACTCAGCTCTCCACGTGTGGATCCTGCAGCCAGCGGCCCTTTTGGACCAGTCTATGGAAGATCAAGCCCTTGGCGAAGGTCGTCACGTTGATAGCCCACCAAAGGCCGCTGGGGCCAAATCTCCAGGTCACGGCGAAGAGGATCCCCAAGGGCACTCGGGCCAAGTTGCCGGGGACGGAAACCCAAAAGATGGGCCGGGTGTGGCCGGCGGCCATGTGGACGTTTTCCGATACGGCTTCTAGGGCTACGAAAACCTGGCTGATGGCCAAGATGCGAAGATAGAGAATCGCCTCGCGCAACACTTCCAGGTCGTCCGTGAAAGCCCGCACGAGATAGGGCCCCGGCACCACAAAGGAGAAGCTGATGAGTGCGGAGGCCGCCAGGGCGATGCGTCTCGTGCTGCGGGTCAATGCCAGGGCAAGGACCTTGTCCTTTGCCCCAAGGGCGCGCCCCACCATGGCTGAACCTCCGAGTGCGATGCCCAGGAAGAGGGGATAAGAAACAGCTTCGAAGGCGTTGAATCCAATGCTGAAGCCCGCCAAGGCCGCATCCGGAAAGTGTGAAAATACCCAGCGTGCCAGGGCCAGGTAGACACACGCATAAATCGCGATGGAGATGCAGGAAGGCAAACCGGTACGAACGATGCGGACCAACTCTGAAATGGCGATGCGCGTTTTCGGAATCAGAGGCACGCCCTTGCGGCGTACCAGCCATGCCAAACCCAAACAGAGTGTGATCGTCCGCGAAAGCCCCGTGGCCAAAGCGGCTCCTTGAACACCCAACCAAATCTGGGGCGTTTCTTGCAGGGCTGGAAATCCACCATAGATGAAGAGGGGATTGAGCACGAAGTTCAAACCGATGGCGGTGATCTGCAAGATCAGGGGGGAACGAACATCTCCCATGGAGATGAAAACGTTGTCCAGCAGTGGCGCGAAGGCGATGGGCAAGGCCACCAGGTACGTGCCGCGAATGTACGCAGTGGTGGATTGGGCCACGCCTTCGGAGAGACCCATGAGCCCGGTCAATTGGGGTGTGATCCAATAGCCGATTCCGCCCACGATCAAGGCCAGCAGGCTGGAAAGAGCGAATCCGTGGTGGATGGCGCTATTGCGCGCGGCCTCATCTCCCGCACCACTAGCGCGCGCCACCCGCGACATGCATCCGGCCACCGCCAAGAAATACAGGGCGAAGTTTAAGATCATCACGAAGGTGGCCGCGCCCAATGCGGCTTGGGCTTGCTTGCCCAATCCACCCACCCAGAACTGATCGTTGATGCGGAAGGCCGAACTGCATAGACATGACGCAACCGTAGGCCAAGTGAATCGCAGTACGTTGCGCAGTCGCGCTTCCGAGGGCACTACTGTCGACAATAAACGGGGTATGGGTGGGGTTGCCCTTCGGACAGGGGGATCACAAGGGTTGTGCGCCCATGTCGTTCACTCGGCTTGTGCTCCATGCGCAGGCGGTAGGTCCCGGCAGGCAAGTAACGCAGGGTGAGTTCACCGGTGAAATCGGCCACCCCGTCGATGGGCACGGCGCCATGGCCGCGAACGATGGCGTCGGGGAGGGGCATTCCCTCCCGATCGATCACCCGTAGCGTGACTTCGTGGGTCTTCGGAAGGGTGCCTGTCCAAGTGGCCAGTTTTCCGACTTCGATCTGGATGTCCTGCGCCGGAACAAGGGGTTGATCTGCGTGGCCAACCAGTATTGTGAGAGTTCCCGCGGGAAGCTCTTCGAAAGTGTGGAGCCCTGCCGCATCCGTCTTGGCTGTCCAGCGTTTGCCCGTGATCTTGGATTCCAAAATCAAGGGTAGGTCGAGGGCGGGGGACGAATCCTCGTTCTGAAGGCTCACCTGCAGGCTGGAGAGTGGCTGCAAGCGCAGCATCACGTGGGAGCGATCCTTGACCCGATGTCCAGGTCCCTCAATCTTGAAGAGTGAGATCTCCAAGGCGACCGAAGCTTGATCTTCCGCTCGTGCGTATACCCGGTACGACGCCATGGGCAAGTCTCTCACTTCAAAGGTGGTTTGCTGTCCGGGAAATTCGATTTCCCGGCGGATGGCCGTTTCACGACCCATCGCAAATTCGGAAGGTTCAATCACCAGGGTCCACTTCTCAGGCATGGACCTGGAGTCACTGGGAAGAAGCTCACCGGAGATCTGGCCCATGCCATCGAACGTGCGCCTCATCTTCCGGTACGGCAGGGGGCCAACTTCCACTCGACTGGAGGGCGTGAGGCCATCATCTTGCAGGGGAGCCAGGTCGACCGGCGGGCTTTGCTCCACGCCGAGCTCGCCCTGGGTATCTTGGGTCATGCCAGATTCGGCGTTGGACCCCTTCATGCTGGTCCAGGTGAATGCACCGGCGATCACAAGGATGAGCAGGAGTAGGATCCACAGGGCGGATCCCTCCCGGGAGTGTTTCGTTTTTAGACCATTCGTTGACACGTTTCTATCCCTCCTTCTAACCTTGTTCGGCCCGTCCCGTTAAGTCAGGGTTGGGGTGCCCGTGGTTTGCCCCGCGAGCCATGATCCTAGCGAGTTCTGGAGTCTCTGCCAGTGCCAGCCTGACCTCCATACAAAATCTCTTCGAATGTCGTTTCCCCGTTTATTGTGGTTTGCACTCAGCCTTGTCTGTCTGGCGGCCTCTGGGCGGTCTCAGGGGCGTGTTATCGTGCTCGGGTTCGACGGTGCCGATGCCCGCATGACCCGTCGCATGATGGATGCCGGCGAATTGCCACACATGGCCAAATTGGCCGAGCAGGGCACCTTTGCGCCCCTGATTTCCACCAATCCGGCCGAGTCTGCCGCGGGTTGGGCAGCCCTCAACACCGGGGTAGGACCGGTGAAAAACGGAGTGGCCAGTTTCATTGTGCGCAGCTTGGAAGCGGACCACGTGAAGCCTGCCACCGGCCATGTGCGCATCGAGGACGTGGCCTACAAGGACTTGGATCACCGGGGAATCTTCAAGCGTTGGATCGCAGGCACAGAGCGCATGCCCCTCATTCTGGGTGGGGTTTTGATCTCCCTGCTCGTGCTGTGGCTGTTGTTTCGATTTCTGTTCGGTATGGGCAAGCTGGCTGCGCTCTTGATGGCCGGTATTTTGTCGGGTGCACTGGGGGCTGGTTTGCATCGGGCCAAGGGTTACATGGATATTCAAATCGTGGATGTCTTTCACAACCAGGTCGTGGCGGACGGCTTTTGGGACTATGCGGGCCGCGCGGGCGTGCCCTCGATCGTGCTCGACGCCGCCCTGTCGTTCGGACGTGATGCCACCGAAGGAACGCGCGTGCTCGGGGGTTTGGGATTGCCCGACACGGTGGGCGCGGTCAGCGGCAACTGGTCGATCTTCACCGACGATGCTTTGCTTGGCAGTCCCCAACCCTTGGGCGAAAATGCAGGCTCCACCCAAAGTGGTTCCATGTATCTGCTCACCGATATCAATGGAGTCTTGAAGGGTGATGTCTATGGGCCCGTGCACGCGGAGCAACGCGCCTCGGTGCTCACCGAATTGAAAGCGCTGCTTTTGGAGTTGGAGGGCGCGGGCAGCATGGGATACAAGGAGAAGGGTACCCTGGACGAACGTTTGCGCCAATTGGAGCGTGAAGCCGCCGCCTTTGGTTTGAACGATCAGGGCGAATCGGGTGGTTCTATTTCAAATACGGCGCGCACCAAGTTGCCGCTCTTGATCGAGCGCGGCGAAGGGGAAGTCACCGTGACCTTGGGTTCCGACGAACCCCAAACCATCCGCGAGGGGGAGTGGTCCAGTTGGTTCCATTTGGAATTTGAGATCAACCCCATGGTGAGCGCCAAAGCCATCACTCGCATGCGGCTCAACTCCGCCGCCGATCCCTTGGAGTTGTACGTGCATACCTTCGAAATCGACCCGGAGGCCCCCCTGGAATGGCAGCCGGTCAGCCAACCCCCCGGGTTCGCCAAAGAGGCCGCCGATTGGATCGATGCGCCCTACGAGACCTTGGGTTGGTCCTGCATGACCAACCAACTTAAGGACCGTCGCTTGGACACACGCGTGTTCTTGGAGGACATCGAGTTCACCATGGATTGGCGCCGCCGTTTGACCGCGGCCGCCATGCAGCGTGATGATTGGCGTTTGCTCTACAGCGTCTACAGCACCACCGACCGCGTGCAGCACATGATGTACGCGCACTTTGATGATCGACACCCGGGGCACGACGAGGAGACCGCTGCGCAGAGCGTATCGTTCTTCGGCAAGCCGACGACCTTCGCCGAGGTGATCCCAGCCATCTACAAACAGATGGACGAGCGCGTGGGGGAAGCCATGGAGGCCATGCGCCCCGACGATGTGCTGTACCTGTGCGCGGACCACGGATTCACCAGCTTCCGCCGGCAGGTGTTTTTGAACAACCTGCTATGCGAGCATGGTTACTTGAAGCTCAAGGAGGACCTTCGGGTTGCCGATGGGGGAACCCCTTTGGGGTTTGTTGATTGGTCCAGCACCCAGGCCTATTCCCTGGGATTGGGCATGGTGTATCTGAACCTCAAAGGCCGGGAGCCCCACGGCATCGTGGATCCCGCAGATGCCCGCGCCCTCCTGGAGAACATCCGAAAAGACCTTCTAGCGGTCCAGGACTTCGGTCAAGACCTGGAGGTGTCGGTTGAGCCTGTTTCGCCCATAGCAGACGCCGAGATTCTCTGGGATGCATATCCGGGTGAGTGGCAGGGCAAGGGCTATCCCTGCGCCGATCTGATGGTTGGGTTTGCGGAATTTTATCGCATCGCCTGGGGCGGCGTCATGGGGGGCATGGCGCTGCACCAAACTTCCCATGGCGTGACCCCTTACGAGGCCTACAAGGACAACCTGAACCCTTGGAGTGGCGATCACGCATCCAACTCCCCGGACCTGGTCACGGGCATTTTCTTCAGCAGTAAAAAACTCAACTTGCCCGAGACCGGAGTGAGCGTCATGCACTTGGCACCCACGATTTTGAAGAGTCTGGACGTGCCGATTCCGGACAGCCTGCGCTTGGCTCCTCTGACCGCTGAGTGATTCCATGGAATCCATTCGACCTTCCGAATTGGCTGAACGCCTGCAACGTGGCGACAAGCTGGTCCTGCTCGATGTGCGCCGTCACAACGAGTTGGAAATTTGCGTCCTGCCGAACGTCGTGCACCTGCCCCTCAGCGATCTGGACCAAGGCCACCACATACTCGACCCCGACGATGTGATCGTTTGCATTTGCCATCACGGTATTCGCAGCGCCCAGGCATGCACGATGTTGGAGTCCTACGGTTTCGACGGGGTCATCAACCTGACCGGTGGCATGGAGCTTTGGGCCCAGGAAATGGATCCGGAAATGGCGCGTTACTAAACTCCGGTCATGACTCCACCGCGCAAATCAGCTCCGATCAACCTGGCCCGGGAGCGCATCTATTCGGTCATCGACTGTATTCCCAGGGGACGGGTGTCGACCTACGGCACCATCGCAAACGAAGCTGGCAGGCCCCGCGGCGCCCGCCAGGTGGCAGCCGCCCTGCGCAACCTGGGCCCTGGCCGCGACCTACCCTGGTTCCGCGTGGTCAACGCCTCGGGCCGCATTAGCCAGCGTCCCGGCGGCAGTGAACTCGCCCAGCGCAAGATTCTCGAAAAGGAAGGCGTGCTGTTCAGCCCATCGAATCGCATCGACCTCAAGCGCTTCGGCTGGCCGGACGGATCTTTTGGGTGATCGACTCAGAACCCGATGAATAGATGTCAGGGGAGTTGGTAGGCTGTGGGTGGCTGCCCATTGGGTAGCGAGTCTTTACTCTCCCCTTGATCTGATCATGTCATGGCCGACTGGAACCTCCATTACCAAGAACTACGCGAGCAGCTTGCCCTGAGGGAAAAGAACAAGGGGCGCTTGCACCGGGCCCGTGTTGAGTTGGACGCCCAGCTGACGGAGTTGGACAAGCACAAGGTCCGGCTAGAAAAGGAACGCAAGGATGTGGCCAAGTTGGAGGGCCTGAGCCTGACGGCTCTCTTCCATACGATTCTTTGCAGTAAGACGGAACAACTGGACATCGAACGCCAGGAGGCGCTGCGGGCCAAGCTGAAGTTTGATCAGTGCCGTGGCGCGGTGGCACGCAGGAAGGAGGAGGTAGGGGAGCTTGTCGCAAAGATCGAAGCAGGCGAGGGGTTGGAGACTGAAGTTGCGGCTGTCCTGAAACAGAAGGAAGAGTGGCTCACCCGGGAAGGGGGAGAGCACGCCCAGCAGCTCGCCGACTTTGCAGAAAATATTGCCAATGCCAAATCCCACCAGCGCGAACTTGGGGAAGCGTGGGCCGCGGGGGATGAAGCGTGCGAATCGATGGAGAAAGTCGTGAAGAGCCTGCAGACGGCGAAGAGCTGGGGCACGTACGACATGCTAGGTGGTGGGATCGTAGCTACCAGTGTGAAGCACTCCCACATCAACAAAGCCAAGGGTTACATGGAGGACGCGGTCTACAAATTGGAAACTTACAGCGATGAGTTGCAGGATGTAAACCTGGAATGGAATTCCTCCATGGGCATATCCAGTTTTAATACCTTTGCGGATTACCTGCTCGACGGACTGATCTTCGACTGGGTCGTGCAGTCTAAGATCAAGAAATCCCTTGGGTCCTGTACGCGAGCCGTGTCGTCTGTCAAATCTATCCAACGCCGTTTGGAAACTGAAATTGCCGAGGTCAAAGATCGGGTCCGAACCCTCGAGGCCGAGAGGATCGAGCTGCTCGAACAGGGCTAGTGGGGGGCAGGCGAGGGGTGCGTCAGGTTGATCCCAGATGGGCGGATTTGTGGGCCCTTTACAATCCCCTGACAAGCTGCTCACAAAGTTGGGCGATGCTTGGGGCATGAACAACAAAGAAAAGACAAAACAAGAGGGGCTTCCCATGAAAACCGAAGAATTTTCGAGTTGGCAGGACCCGGAATCGGGCGAATGGATGGTGCTGACGTCCAAGGGCTCGCCCTTTACAGATGGGGTGCTCAATGAGGCCCCCGGGGGGGGCGAGGTAGCAGACGACGTGGGCAAACCCCGCAGGATTTGCGATCGCTGCGCCACTCGAAACAGCAAATGGACCATGCCCCGGCTGGCTGCGAGCTCGGTTGTTTGAGTGACGCCAAGGGGCTCAAGGGGCGGGGTCCAGGGGGCTTCCGCGCACGGGATTGGCACGCGCCCTGCGATTCTGCATGAATAATTAGCCTTGAACGGTTAGCTTTTCGCCATGAAAGCAGGCGACACACCGGCGCGGGGAGATCACTGGACAGTTTTGATTTGGATGGTCTTTGGAGTCGGGGTGGGACTCGTGATGCAGTGGAAGTTGGAAGCGCCCTCCTATTTGGGGCTGGATGTTTCCGCTAGCACCTCTGGTGTGCGAGTTTCTGGCTTGGCGGCCAAGGGGCCGGCATCGAAAGCCGGGCTTTCCGTGGGGGAGGACCTGCGCGGCGTGGTGCTGAACCGGGGAACGGAAGAAGAGTCCTACGTTTGGTTGCGCACACCGAGTGATCTAAGGGAGGGCGTGTTGCCCCGCGTGGCCCAGGGCGAGGTGGTATGGATGCTGCCCTCACGCGGATCCGACGACCCGCGGGTCGTGGAGACCTTTGATGCGGCCACCGACAAGGCCGTGCCCGTATCGGTGGGATTGTCCAAGGACTCGCAGCGCGCCAAGTACATAGCGCCCTTTGCTTTTGTGGCAGCCCTGTTCATCTCCTTGCTCAAGATGCTGATCGTGCCCATTGTGCTTTCATCGATCGTGGCCGGCGTGGCCGGCGTGGGGGCCATGAAGGACCTGTCGAGATTGGGCGGCAAAACGTTCTTCTATTACATGGCTACCAGCGTGCTCGCCATCATCGTGGGGCAGACCCTGGTCAACATCATTCGCCCCGGCGATGGCGCCCAGCTAGGCCTGGCCTACGAGCCCTTCGCCGGCGGGTCCGACAGCTCCCAATTCATCGAGGTTTTCCAGCGCATGGTGCCTTCGAACGTTTTCAACGCGCTCGGCGACAACAGCGCCATGCTGGCCGTCATCTTCTTCGCCCTGATTCTGGGTGTGGCCATCACGCGCAGCGCCGAACCCCACAACACCCGCATGCGCGAGTGGTTCGTCTCGCTCAACGAGGTCATGATGAAGATGGCCGGCGGCGTGCTGAAGCTCTTGCCCTATGGCGTCTTCGCTCTGATGGTCAAGGTCGTGGCTGGCACCGGTTTCGAACCCTTTAAGGCCCTGCTGCTCTATATGTTCACCGTGGCGCTGGCGCTCTTCATCCACGCCTTCATCACCCTGCCCCTGGTGCTCAAGTTTATTGGCGGGTTGCATCCGATCCGTTGGGTCAAGGCCATGGCGCCCGCGCTCATGACCGCCTTTAGCACCAGCTCCTCCAGCATGACCCTGCCGGTCACCATGGAAACCGTGCACGCCCGTGGCAAGGTCTCAAAGAAGGTCGGCTCCTTCACCCTGCCCCTGGGCGCCACCATCAACATGGACGGCACCGCCCTGTACGAGTGCATCGGCGTGATTTTCCTGGCCCAGTACTATGCGTCCGTTGGCGGGGATCCCCTGACCATCGCCCAGCAGGGTCTGATCGTGATCATGGCCCTCATGGCCAGCGTGGGAGCCGCCGGCATCCCCTCCGCCGGCCTGGTCATGATGCTGACCATCCTCTCCGCCCTGCACCTGCCCCTGGAAGGCGCCGCCCTGCTGCTGGCCGTCGACCGCCCCCTGGACATGATGCGCACCGTGGTCAACGTCTGGTCCGACTCCTGTGGAGCCGCTGTGGTGGCCCGCAGCGAGGGGGAAGAGGGACCCTTGGACCCCGCCCTGGATGTGGTGTAACCTGCCCGTCCCGATCGGATCCCTAGGCCCTCCCTAAAATAATTTGCAATGGGGCCCAAGCCATCCCGGCTTGTGTGCCCCAACCCGACCGTCATTCGCTATCCTCTTCCCCATGCACGGAACTCTGACAGAACGAATCACCCGCTCCTTGGCTTACATGCTGCGGCACCAGCCCGAGGAATTTGACCTGGAACTCGACGACGAAGGCTGGGGCGAGATGGAAGAGGTCGTCTGCGCGCTCAACGAGCGCCTGGGCGAACCCATCGAAGAAGAAGACGTGTCCGAAGCCCTTGGCGGCGGCGACCGCCAGCGCTACGAGATCAAGGATGATCGCATCCGCGCCCTGTACGGACATTCTTTCCACGTGGAGCCCGGCGAGTCCGTGGAGCCGCCGGAATTCCTGTACGTGGGTGTCGGCAGCCGCGACGCTTCACGCGCCGAAGACCGCGGCCTGCGCCCCACGCGCCGCAGCTTCGTGCACCTGGCGCTGACCGAAGAAGATGCCGTGGAAACCGGCCGCCGCGCTGCGCCCGAGTACGCCGTGCTCAAGATCGACGCCGTGGAAGCATGGGAAGAGGGCATCGAGTTCTACAACCGCATCTCCCTGTTCCTCTCCGAGGAAATCCCCGCCGAGTTCATCGAGGTTGGTGAGGTTCAAACCGACGGCATCCGCCGCCACCGCGGTGGACGCGATGGTGGCAGGGGCCGTGACCGCGGTCCCCGCCGCGGAGGTCGCGACAATGATCGTGGACGTGGACGGGGTCGTGGGCGTGACGACAACCGTGACGAGTATCGCGGTCGTAGCGAGGAGCGCGCGCCCCGCGAAGAGCGTGCACCTCGCGAAGAGCGTGCCCCCCGCGAAGAGCGTGCCCCCCGCGAAGAGCGCGCACCCCGCGCGGAAGCACCCAAGCCGGAGCCGAAAGCAGAGCCGAAAGCAGAGCCCAAAGCCGAGCCGAAGCCCAAGGCGGAAGCCAAGTCCAAGCAAGGCGGCGATTCGGAGCCCTCCGGTTTCGGCGCTGGCCTTTCCTGAGCCCAAAGCCAAAGGCAACCCGTGCCCACAAAGCTGCCCGATCACTATTCGGTGCATCGCGAAAACCAGGGAACCCTGGCGGTACTCAAACAGTACTCGTCAGCCCTGGAGCAGCTGGGCTATTCACTCACCACCGACGGTGAGCGCAGCGACTCCGACCTCAAGGGTCGCGGCAACATGCAGGAGTTTCAGCTGGCCTCCGGCCAGAAACTCATCATTCGTCGCTTCCGCCGTGGGGGCATGGTCCGCTTCCTGAGCAAAGACCGCTTCCTCGACCCCGAGCGCCCCTTCCAGGAGATCGTTCTCTCCGAAGACCTGCGCGAACGTGGTTTCAAGACCCCTGTGATCGCGGCCGCACGGGCGCGTCGTTTGGGTTTGATGGGGTACCGCTTGGAGCTGGTGACCGAGCAGGTCAGCGGGGTGAAGTCCCTGGGCCGCTGGCAAGCCCAGTTCCGCGAGCAGCGCGTGGACGCGGAACTGCAACGCTCCATGCTGAAGGTCGCAGGCCAAACGGTGCGCCGCCTGCACGAAGCCGGCTTCGAACACTCCGACCTGCAACCGGAAAACCTGCTCTGGCAGCCGGCCGCCGGTGCAGCGGCCCCCTACCTCTGGATCCTCGACCTGGACCGCTCCGTGTTACACCCGAGCCCCCTGCCCGACCCCACCCGCCAGCAAAACCTCTGGCGCCTCTGGCGCTACGTATTGCGCCGCGAGTCCACCGGCGGCAAGACGCTCACCCGCAGCGACTACTTACGTTTCCTAGTCGCCTACGAACCCGACCGCCCATTGCGAAAGACCCTGGCCGCCGCTCTTCAACATTTGCGCGCGACCCGCAGCCGTTATCACAAGCTATGAATGAGATTGAATGCAAAGTGTGCTCCGAGGGCAGCCTAGTGCTGCGTGAGTTGCCCAAGTTTCCAAGTCCTGAAGTTCAACGAGTGGGTGGCCTGTTGACGCTTGGGGCCACGATAGTGTTCGTGATCAGCTCGATAGCATGTTCGATACTCTTCGTGGCAGTGCTCATCGACTTCAAGATCTTCCACCCAGGTATGGTGGCCTTACCTCTGGGCCTTGGAGTTGAGATTTTCCTCGGTTACCTTTTGCTCAGAACAGCCGGTGCATTGCTCACCATGGAAAAGCCCACCCTGCAATGTGACCACTGCAGCGCCACTATCCCGGCTAGCTGACAGTTCCCCAGGCGAAGGAGACTTCGCCACAACCAAGGAAGGCGGGTGATTCACTCTTCTGAGGGCTCAGTGATCGAGGTCAGGTCGATCGGTATTGTCTCGCCTTCGATAAGTTGGACCTGTGATTTGTGGGAGAAGCGGGGGCCAGATTCATCGATGGCCTGCCACCTTACGAGCAGGGTCCAGCGGCCTGGCGTGATGGCTTGGGTGCGTTGGGCTTCCAGGATGGAGCCGGTGAAGCTCGGGTCGTCCTCCGATGGTGTGCTCTGGCCCGGAGGAATCCAATCTTCGAAATCGTAGGAGCCTCGCATTCCGGGTGGCAGGGTGATGTGTAGGAAGCCGCCCTTGCGAAGTACGATGTCCTCGGCTTGGCGGGTTTCAAAGGGCGGGATGACGTGTGAGTCGCTTTGGCCTGCCACGTGGGAGGGGCTCAAGGCGACTGCGATGACCGGTTGTGCGGGGGTGACGCCTTGCAGGCGGTAGTCTCCCCTGGCGTCGGTGAACGTGGTGCGGATATCGCTCAATGCGAGCAGGTGAGGGGCCGCTCCTGGAGGCAGCTTGGTTAGTGCCGGGTCCAGGCGCTGCCGCATGTATCGCGCGGCATCCTCTCCGGTAGTGCTAAGGGCTCGAATAGGAACGCCAGCCAAACCACGGCCATAAGAATCGACCACCCGTCCATGTAGTTCGGTTTGCGATCGGGTCAGAAGTAACTTGTTGTTACCAGGAATGAGCTCCACATCGAAACGTTCTGGCATGCGCAAGTCGGGGTGGGTGACCCAAAACTGCCAGGGCCCGGGTAGCAATCCCTGCAGTTGAAACTCGCCATTGGCGTTGGTTTCGAACCCCTTGGGGTTCGAGAGATTTGCGGGGGTCACCCTTCGGCGAAAATCAATCGAATCCGAATGGATGATCGTGAAGCGGGCGCGCGGAAGCGGTTGGTGCGCATACATGACCGATCCGGTGGCGCTTGCGAATTGTGATTCAGTTACGGTCATGTGCACGATTTCGTCGGGGGCTATTGATGCTCGTGGAAGGGGGATCCATTCGCCCAGGTAGGGTCGGTACTTGGGGTTCGAAGTAGGCAATGAACGATGGCTGGGATGCCGAGGGAGGACTAGCAATTCGTAGTCGAACTCTGGGTCCAAATCTAGATCGCTGGTTCCCCTTGAGTTGGTCTCTTGGGGCGTGTCACCGAAGCCATTTCTTCCGACTTTCTGATAGGCGAATCGTCGTTTGAGAAGGGGTGTGCCCGCGGCGTCCAGCAAGTGGATTCGAACAATGTGCCGCGCCTTCTTGGCGGGTACTGGGCTCAATTGAATCACACCCAGGTCGTGTTCCTGCCCGAGAACGACTACGAATTCCTTACTCTCCCCTTGGAGGATCTCTTGCCCATTGTTGAGGGTAGAAGCAAAGACAGAATCTGAATAGGGACCGTCCTCTTCCTCTAGGTGCCCAATAAAACGAACAACGCCGTCGGGAAACATCCCCTCTTCCTCTGTCGTGCCCGGAGCGCCGTCCGGCATGACCACATCCGCAAGATAGGTGCTGACTGTGAGTTGCTCGATCGGAGTTCCGGTGGCGTCCACGAAGCGCGCGGTGTAAGTGGGGGGTGTTATGTACGGAAGGATCACGTCAGGGGCTTCTCCGACGGAAGAACCCGGACGTCCGAGAATGTAGGGGCTGCGGCGGCGACTCGTAGGGCTTTTTTTGAGCTCGGACCAGAGCGAGAGCAGCACGGGCTCGCCAGCCTTCAAGCCTCCGAAAAGAAAATGCCCTTCCGAATCCACAGGCACTCGCTGGGATCCATAGTCGACCTTTGAGTCGATGAAGTTGTCCGCCAGGTGGCGATTGGAAATGGAGACGGAGAAATCCGAGCGAGATCCCTCGGGCAGGCCTTTCACTTGACCACGCAAGCGTTCACCAAAAGGCAGGACGATCTTGATGCCTGCGACCCGGCTCTCGCCCTGAACGGTTGTCCCGGCGGCCGTTCCCATGGCATACATCGAGTGTTCTGCCACAAGCGCCCAACGCTGACTCTCCGGCCCGGGGACTTGGAAGTAGCCAGACGAATCGGAGATGGCCAGAGGAGTCCTGACCGTGTCGGGATCCACGTTCTGTGGGTTGTAGTGAAAAGCATCCAGAGCGTAAATCCGCGCCCCTTCAATCGCTTTACCATTTGGGTCGCTGACCCGACCTGTAAGCGTTGGGCTTCGCAGGAGTTTGATCACGCCCAAGTCGAGCACGTCACCGATCCACTCCACGGGCACTTGTCGTTCCGCGTAACCCTCTGCAAGGATGTGCAAAATGCTCTGGTACTTGGAGGGAGGAGAAACCTGAAACAACCCCTCTTCATCACTGTTTGCCGAAGGCCAACTCTCGCTGGCTTTTCGGTCATCGTGCGCGTCACCTATGAGGATCAAGGTCGCAGCGGCAATGGGGGAGTTCGTGCTCCCCACGACTTGCCCTCGGACATGGAAACCGAGGTCTGCTTCTACATTGAGGACATCTTGTGCAGCTAGGTTTGTGCGGATGGCCGATGGCATTTGAGGCCCTATTGCCGCTGTAGCTTCAAGGGGAACTTCAGTTGGGTTCGCAGCCCGCGTGGAATTCGGATTGGTAGCTCCAGGGATGCTGTCCGAGGCATTTAGGGCCTTCCATGCCAGAAGGGAGGCCATGGCCATGCAGAGGCCCGCAAGTAATAGCAATCGGCGAGGGCGTTTTGTCATGACACTTGAATGGATATGCAGGCCGAATCAGGCCCATGACCATTCTATCAATGAATGCCATCTGTGGAGCGTGAAGCGGTTACGGATTGCTTGGGTACGTTTGCAGCAGCGTTTTCCATAGATCGGGGGAACCAGTCATGATGCCGTGCACCGAATGTGCTTGATGCGGGGCCTATGAGGCCTGCATCAATAGACTTGCGATAAAGCTGCTGTACTCTTCTTTCATCGGCAAGTCGTAATCAATCTTCAAACGTCGGCGTGAGGCCTCCACGCTATCACCCGTATTCGGGTTGGTGGCTTCTTTCAGATAGGTTCCCCAATAGAGTCCGGTGCCCCGCTTCTGCCAATTGGGAAGGTCGTTGAAGTTGATATTTCCCTTCGTGAACAGAAGTTCATTCTTGTCGGGTACCGACATTCCAGAGAGGGCCTCCGTGGCGTTCCGAACTCCGGAACCTTGCCTGCGCAAGGCCCAATAGCAGTGCGCATTGAGCGCGTTCCTGTGTGCATCTTCGTTGCGCCAGCGGAAGTAATCGACGACTCGATCCTCGTTGGGAAGCTGAATGATGCGGCAGTCGAAGGCTCCCAGATCGCCCAGGAGCAGGGAGAATTTTGCAGAGGCTTCTCCGGCGAGAACCGAATTGAACTTGCGCACCTTGCGCCCAAAGCTGGACTCATCGCGGTGGAAGAGCAGGGAAATCTCGTCACTCTGCGTATAGCCGTAAATGACACGTAATCCACACGCCATGAGGTGTTCCGTGGCGCCGACCATGCAGTCACGAAAGCGCACGTCGAATGGAGCTTCGAAATCGTGAACATCCTTGGTGAGTCGCGTAAAACCTCGACCATCTATGCGCGCCACCATGAATACTTCGGGCATGACACAGTGGTCGTGGGCCGTCTCGTAGACGCGCATTTTCTTGTCTAGATCGTCAAATTTCATCGTTCCATTGCTCCACGGCGAAGCCGCCGGACTTGTCAAAGGTTACGTAGTGCAGTTCGTCGAAGCCCTCGTCCTTCTCGGGCAGTTGCAACTTGGCGAAGGTCCCTTTAAGTCCAATATCAGGAACGCGAGACTTGCCTTCACGCTTGCTGTTACGCTCCATCGAATCTGCCAATGAGGACCTGAAGTAGAACCCAACAACTCGATAGCCGGCCTCTTTTGCGCAGCGGATGTACCTCTGCCTATCGGCTCGAGTTGGGTTGGTGTTGTCCGAGACGAAGGATGCTTTTGCCTGGATGAATGCGTCGAGCAGGATCGCCTCACGGTGCCTAGTTTTGAGCATATCCATGTTCAACCTCAGGTGCGTGCTGCTGTACCGTTCCGCGCAAAACGATGACTTGCCAGTGGCCTGGAGACCCATGAGGATGACAGCTTCCATTGTCAAACATCCTAGCGGGAAGCATGTAGCATGCCAATATGGAATCCCGCTCTGACAGTTTGCCGATCGGGAAGCGGCTCTTGACCTCTGGATTCTGGACATGGACCGTTTCGTGTTACACTCAAGCGCCTTCCCGATCCGGCGGCAAGTCGCGAAAGCACCTAACCCGCACTTTTCATGAAGCACCTGGATTCGTTCTTGGCTTGGGTATGCATGTGGAGAAATGGCGGGATGGGAGTGTTGCGACCTTGAAGTTGCCCGAAGTAGGGTCTGAGCGTCCGACAATTGACACACTTTGCCCTTTTTTCTACCGGAAGTAGGGGTCGAGACAGACCTCCCCCTCGGATGAGCAGATTCGCCTTGCCTTGAGCGACCTAAGTCGCGGGACTTGCGCCCATGGCGCGTGCAAG
>JAAETM010000019.1 GCA_024228395.1 bacterium
AAAATGGGAATCTCCAAGGATGAAACAATCCACGGGATAAGATACGACGACCTCAAACATGCCTCCAAGGATGACGCACTGTTCTCGAGAATTCGGACCTTCCTGCAAAAGGATTGGCCCCATGGAACAGCTGTGACTCCTGACGTCGCGCCCTACAATCACGTGCTGAAGGATCTCCGTTGGAGAGAGGGATGCCTGCAGGACGAAGGACAAGAAACTCGTCGTCCCGAGTCGTCTGCGCTTTGAGATCCTTCAGGAAGCTCACAGAGGACATCCAGGTATGGTTCGCATGAAGCGACTTCTCAGAGGAACCTATTGGTGGCCGGGAATGGACAACCAGATCAATGAGATGGTCTGTTTCTGCCACGGATGCCAATTGAGTGAGAAGTCCAGACCAGCCACGCCTCAGCCGGAAACCAAGATTCCCACGCCGCAGAAGCCAGGGATCCAGTACGCGATCGACATTTGTGGGGACTACGATGGACACTATCTCGTGGTTCTCATCGATTGCTACTCCCGATACCCGTGGATCCTGGATACCAAGGACACGACTTCTCGGAGCATAATCCGATGGCTGGAAGACACGTTTGCCGCCTTCGGAAATCCTTCTGGACTGGTGAGCGATAATGGCCCACAGTTTGTTTCTAGAGAATTTGAACAGTTCCTGGAGGAGAGAGACATCCACCACTACCGGACATCCGTCTATAATCCTCAAGAGAATGGAGTGGTGGAGTCATTCAACAAAGTCATCAAGCACGGAGTTCAAGCCTTCTCATCCTCCGGCACCCCATGGATAGAAGGACTCCGCCAAATTGCCAATAGCTACCGAGCTACGCCACTTGAAGGAGGGAAGAGCCCCGCAGAGATGTTCCTAGGACGTCCGTTCCGAGCGGAATGCCATCCCAATCGCGACAAACCAACTCGACGCCGAGTTCAGGAACAACGATTGGAACAGGAACCGACGGAGGTCCCCCATCAACCAAAGAGAGGCATCTACAAGCGAGGAGACTTTGTCCTCTCAAGGCTCCCACATGTCCCGAAAGGAAGATCCCCCTACTCCCAGCCGAAACGAGTGGAACGAGTACAGGGCTACTACACCTTCATGCTCTCGGACGGACAAGTGTGGAACGCCAGGAAGCTCAAGCCCTATCGAGTCCCTCATGGAGCAGAAGATGTCTCTGACGACGCCTATGACCCCGAACCTGTGCCACAAGTCACGCAACGCCGTCGGCGCAGGAAGCAGACGCCCCAGGATGGAGTGGCCCTGCGGCGAAGCCCACGAATGAATCAAGGAGTCCCTCCCAGTCCGTTGGCGCCCAGACGATCCATAGCAGCCAAGTCCGAGAGGAGTGGATGCAGTGTCCCGCAAGAAGACATAAATCATTTTACCCTTGGCTGCTAGAATATCATTATGTAGTTTAGTGTCGACAGTAAAAGCTCGGTCTTCAAACCCGCTCCTCCGCTAAACACACCACTAAT
>JAAETM010000020.1 GCA_024228395.1 bacterium
ACCATGGACCGCTTTGCCGTCGCCAGCCATCAACGCCTGGACCTGGCCAGCAGGGAGGGACGTCTAGATGAGATAGAGCCCATCTTCGATGGCAAGGGCAAGCTGTACGAGAGGGATGACGGGGTGCGCCCGGATAGCAGCATGGAGAAACTGGCTGGATTGAAGCCGGTGTTTGACCGCCCCATCGGCAAGGTCACTGCCGGTAACAGCGCCCAGGTATCAGACGGGGCCGCCATGCTGCTGCTGGCGTCAGAAGAGGCGGTAACAGAACACCAGCTCCCGGTACTGGGACGCCTCCTGGACACCCAGTGGTCCGCACTGGACCCGTCCCAGATGGGATTGGGACCGGTGCACGCCATGGCCCGACTACTGCAACGCAGCGGGGGTGACGGCAGTGACATAGATTACTGGGAGATCAACGAGGCCTTCGCCACCCAGGTGCTGGCCTGTCTCGAGGCCTGGAAGGATAGCGATTACATGCAGAGCGAACTGGGAATCGACACCCCGTTTGCACCCATCCCCGAGGGGCGGCTGAACGTGGACGGTGGCGGCATCAGCCTGGGCCACCCGGTGGGGGCCAGTGGCGCCAGGATCGTGCTGCATCTGCTCAAAACCCTGCAACAGAACAGCGCCAAACGCGGTATCGCCAGCCTCTGCATCGGCGGCGGCCAGGGCGGCTCCATGCTGCTGGAGGCAGGTTCATGAGCAAACACTGGAGAGTGGAAACAGACAGCCTGGGTATCATATGGCTCCATTTCGACCACCAGGATAGCCCAGTCAACATCCTATCCCACGAGGCACTGGAGGAGTTCGACACCATCCTGGGAGAGGTGGAGAGCGACAAGCCAGCCGGCCTGATCATCCTGTCGGATAAAAAGAGCGGCTTCATCGCCGGGGCCGACGTAAAGAGCTTTCGCGACAACACCGAACGAGCCGCCATTGAGCAGCATATAAAAGAGGTGCACCGCATATTCCAGCGCCTGGATGATCTCAGCACGCCCACCCTGGCCCTGATCCACGGCTTCTGCCTGGGTGGTGGACTGGAGTTGGCCCTGGCCTGCGATTACCGGATTGCCCGCGACGACGAATCCACCCGGCTGGCCTTCCCCGAGGTCAAGCTGGGGCTGTTTCCCGGATATGGCGGCAGCGTACGCAGCATAGAACGCATCGGCGCACTGCCTGCGCTTAATTTCATGCTGGCCGGACGCAGCATCAACGGGCGCACAGCCAAGCGTATGGGGCTGGTAAACAGCACCGCCCCGGAACGGCAGTTAATGGCCGCGGCAGCAGACCTGATCAGCAAAAAACCGCGCAACCACAAGCCACCCTTCTATCACCAACTGCTCAATCTGAAACCTGGGCGTCTGCTGCTATCAAAAGTATTGGAGAAGGAGGTACGCAAACGCGTGGTCCGGGAGCACTACCCGGCGCCGTTCGCCCTGATCGATCACTGGAAGGAACATGCCGATAACCCTCAGGCCATGTATGCCAGTGAAGCGACCAACCTGGCCAATCTGCTCAGCGGCGATACCTCACAAAATCTGATCCGCGTCTTCTTCCTGCAGGAACGGCTGAAATCCCTGGGTGGTGGCAGTAACTTCAGACCATCCCGACTGCATGTGGTTGGCGGCGGTACCATGGGCGGGGATATTGCAGCCTGGTGCGCCCTGAAGGGAGTGCGGGTCAGCATTCAGGACCGCGAGGCCAAATACCTCTCCAAGGCCATGGGGCGCGCCCATGCCCTGTTCAATAAAAAACTGAAACAACCTCG
>JAAETM010000021.1 GCA_024228395.1 bacterium
AGGGTGATTGGAATGGAAACCTGTTCCGTTCCCTTGAAGATGGACCGACGGCAATAGATTGAGCAAATGCCGCTGTGCGCCTGTTGCACGGCCCGAAGGCGCCTCGATTGCCACTGAACCGCAGTGACGACGGATAAAACCGGTATTTCTGCTGCACTCAAGCCGCATCGGAGGACTCACAGACATAGCGCAGGTACTTGAGCATGCCGCGGGCGTTGGCGAAGGCTGGGTGTTGGGCAATCGCCTGATGCGGAAACCAGTTGGCGATATGTTCTGCCAGGGCTACGCTCCCGCCGCCGACAAACAAGACTCGATCCAGTTCCACCCCGAGACCTAGCTGTCGACGGGTCTCTGCATGGATACGTTCGACGACCTCGCGCTTGGCGGACTTGACCAGCGCCGCAACGTCATGATCCTTGCCTTGCAAGCGAATGACCTTTTTCTCGACCGCCTGAGCAACCAGTTGCTCACTCAGCGTCTCCAGATCAAATTGCTCTTGGATGCCATTGGCAACCTGTTGTTTCACGTCCAACGTCCCGCACTGGATGGAACCGGACGATGCGTGCAGGATGCCCTGATCCTTAACCACCACATAGTCGGTGGTACGGCCACCGATATCGACAATGGCTACCGGCACGGATACACGATCCGCATCCAAAGTGACACCATCGCCCTGTTCGACAATCACGTGGTCATACCAGGCGGCCAATGCCTCTGGGATCACCTCATGAAAGGCAATGCCTGCCGGAAGCAGATCCGATATAGGGCGGACGCTTTGTTTGAGACTCTCCTGCTTCTTGGTAATTGTCTCCTGACGGCGATCGCCACTCTTTCGGTAAAAGGCACTGACGGGCAGACCTGAAACTGCGTGTACGGATCGGCCTGCGAGCCCCGCTTCCTGCAAGGCATGCTGCGTGATAACCCGATTCAAACCGGACCATGGATAGCCTTCAAAATGGGTGGGGGCGCCATCAACGGTACCGACCGAGTACTGCGCATCCTCCGTCTCATATTCAAAGATGCGTGGCTGACCCTGGTGGATCCAGGTCACACCGGCTCGCCCAGTCCGTCCACGCGACGGAATAACGATCAGGCGACCATCCGGCAAGGCGACCTTGGTATAAGCGTAGCCATCATCAAGGCCAACCGGGATGGGATTCATGGGTGAGGCATCTGTCATGGTGTTTCTTCTCCTCTTATTTATTTACTATCGATCAAGGGTCCGTGGCCCCTAACCGATCACCTTGCCCAACGCGGCAAAGGGTTTGCCGTTGGCTTTGGCCTGGACCGGTCTGGCCTGCAAACTCGGTGATGCTGCTTTCGGCGTAACCGATCTTGGCGATTCTCCCGCCAGCCATCGGGTAAATTCCGTCGCCGAACCATGTTCTCTTTTTTCTGGTACGCTCCGAAGCGCCAGGCACTCCGAACGAAACCCTTGCACCAGCAACCCGCGTAACCACTCCTGCCGTCGGGTGGTCGGTATGCATTCGAGTCGGTTCATGATGATCGCCTCCAGCGCAATGCGTGGATCGAGCTGCAGAACAAGCCGATGTCCAAGGTTCGCTTTAGCCATGGTGTTGAGGAGAATTATGGAGATGGAGCAACGGCATGCCAGCGAAAACCAAACCACTATCCGTCGTCGTTTTTGTCTGCAGACAGATTCGTGGTGGAAACTGGTGCTCCAGGACGCAAATTCACATGCCCGGCAAATCCCGATGAAAACTCCACTTTCCGGGGTACCAATGGTGCTTGGCGTTCACCGCTCAGCACATCACCAGGCACTTCACCCATAAGCTGATGGGCCTCGTGACTGCGGCCCTTTGCCTTTCGCACCAGTTCCCGGTTGATCTTCAGTAACCGATAACTTTGGGGAATCATAAATATCGAACGCACTTTCCGTGCGCTTGCCTTGAGGATGTCCTCACTGCCTTGACTGTCCAACAACCCGATGTGGCGGGCAGTCAATGCCATGCATACCAGCTTGTCGAAGTCGGCCAGAAGCTTGGCGCCCCG
>JAAETM010000022.1 GCA_024228395.1 bacterium
ATCACCAGAAGTGGGGTGAGGATCGTGGCGCCTGCGATGGGGTGTGAGGGGGTTTCGAGGGTGGTGGAATCTTGCTTGTCGTGTTTCATAGGGGTGCCTTGTTGATATTGAATTGATATCACATTCGGTCCAGGTGGGGACTTATTCATCCTGGATTCCAAACAAGGGGTGGTGGGGCGGTTCCCGGTGCTGTTGAGTGGTAAGATGCCTGTCCAACGGCTTGGGTGTCGCATATATTGGGGATGCTGCGCCACAGAGCCCCGTATCAGGGGGGTAGTGGACCCGTGAAGCTCCCCGGCAGCATCGGCGGCCTACAAAGGCGGTCCTGTCACCAATTGCCGTTGAATGGGCGGCCTTGCATGGTCCATTCCGGCGCTAGCCTCCGGCGAGCACCGATAGGTCGAGTTGGTCAAGGCCAGGGCCTTGGATTCACTAACGGGGGTGGCCTGCCCCCCGAAAGGAGTCTATCCTGGCCCCCCAAGGGGGCATTTCAGGCCCCCAGCTTGAGGTACGACATGTCACAAAAGCCCACCATCCTGTACACCCACACCGACGAGGCGCCTGCCCTCGCCACCCAGTCCCTGCTCCCCATCCTGCGCGCTTTTGCGGCCCCCGCAGGTATCGCCTTGGAGACCCGGGACATTTCCCTGGCTGGGCGGGTTATCTCCGCTTTTTCGGATCGCCTGAAGTCCGATCAGCGCATAGCGGATGACCTGGCAGAGCTTGGCAAGTTGGCCAAAACACCCGCTGCGAACATCGTCAAGCTGCCCAACGTGAGCGCTTCGGTTCCCCAGCTCAAGGCGGTCATCGCCGAGCTGCAGGGCAAGGGTTACGAGCTCCCGGACTACCCTGAGGAGCCTGAAACAGCTGAGCAGCGCGAGATCCAAGCACGCTACAACGCCATCAAAGGCAGCGCGGTAAACCCGGTCCTGCGCGAAGGCAACTCCGACCGCCGCGCGCCGATTGCCGTCAAGGAATACGCCCGCAAGAACCCGCACCGCATGGGCAAGTGGGCTGCCGACAGCAAGTCCCACGTGGCGAGCATGCAGGACGGTGATTTCTTTGGCAACGAGGAATCGGTTTGTATCGACAAGGCCACCACGGTGCGCATCGAGTTCGAAGCTGCTGACGGTTCAAAAAAGAACCTAAAGGAAGGCCTGGCGATCCTCGAAGGCGAAGTCCTTGACGGCACCTGCATGAGCCGCGAGGCCCTGGTCGCCTTCCTTGATGAGCAAATCAAAGATGCGCGTGACAACAATATGCTGCTCTCCTTGCACATGAAGGCCACCATGATGAAGGTCTCCGACCCGATCATCTTCGGCCACGCCGTGCGCGCCTACTTCAAGGACCTGTTCAGCAAGCATGGCGAGACCTTCGACCGTCTTGGTGTGGACGTGACCAATGGTTTTGGCGACCTGGTCTCCAAGATCCAAGAGCTGCCCGAGGCCGAGCGCTCCGCCATCGAAGCCGACATCCAGGCCGCTTACGCGAATGGCCCGGCCCTGGCCATGGTCGACAGCGACCGCGGCATCACCAACCTGCACGTGCCCAGTGACATCATCATCGACGCTTCCATGCCGGTCGTGATCCGCGATTCCGGCTGCATGTGGAACCCCGAGGGCAACCTGCAGGAGACCAAGGCGCTCATCCCCGATCGCAGTTACGCGGGCATCTATCAAGCCATGATGGACTTCTGCCGCGAGAATGGCGCGCTGGACCCGACCACCATGGGCAGCGTTTCGAATGTGGGCCTCATGGCGCAAAAGGCCGAGGAATACGGCAGCCATGACAAGACCTTCGAAATCAAGGCCGCTGGCAATGTGCGCGTGATCGACGCCGATGACAATGTACTCATGTCCCACAGCGTTTGCGCCGGCGACATCTGGCGCATGTGCCAGGTCAAGGACGCTCCGATCCGCGATTGGGTGGGCCTGGCGGTTCGCCGCGCCCGCGCCACCGGCGTGCCCGCGGTCTTCTGGCTCGACAAGTACCGTGCCCACGACCAGCAGCTCATCAAGAAGGTCGAGCTCTACCTCAAGAACCATGACACCGAGGGGCTCGAGTTCCACGTGCTCTCCCCGGTCAAGGCCACGCGCTTCAGCCTGGAGCGCATCTTCCAAGGCCAGGACACCATCTCCGTCTCCGGCAACGTGCTGCGCGATTATCTGACCGACCTGTTCCCGATCCTCGAGGTCGGCACCAGCGCCAAGATGCTCTCGATCGTTCCCTTGATGAACGGCGGAGGCCTCTTCGAAACCGGCGCCGGCGGCTCGGCACCCAAGCACGTGCAGCAGTTCGAAAAAGAGAACCACCTGCGCTGGGACTCCCTCGGAGAATTCCTGGCCCTGGCCGCTTCCTTCGAGCACCTGTCCGAAAGCGAAAACAACCCGGCCGCCCACATCCTGGGCGAAACCCTCGACCAGGCCACAACCAAATACCTGCTCGAAAACCGCTCCCCCTCCCGCAAAGTCGGCGAGCTGGACAACCGCGGCAGCCACTTCTACCTGGCGCTCTATTGGGCCCAAGCCCTGGCCGCGCAAACCGCTGACAGCACCCTGGCCGAAGCCTACAAGCAACTCGCCAAGGACCTCGCGGACAACGAGAAGACCATCGTCAGTGAGCTAAACGGAGCCCAAGGCTCCGCCATGGACGTTGGCGGTTACTACATGCCGAAGCCGGCCCAGGTCGCCAAAGCGATGCGCCCGAGTGCCACGCTCAACGGCATCATCGACGGGTTGGTGGTTGCCTAGCAAGGCTTGAAAGACCTGCGATCTCTCTCTTCCGCCGTTGCTTGGCGGTGGTCGGAGATCGCGAGTCGTGAGATCGCAGACAGCGTCGGGCCCCCAACCGTCGAATTTTGACCGTCAGGTGTCGCACGGAGGTGTGGCTGGTTCTATTGCGACACCGTGTGCTCCCCCAAAGTAGGAGTGCAGTGCGCTAGCTCCGTTAGCTGGGGTCTGTGCGGGGGGGCGCTCCCGGCCAGGGAACTACTTGACGCGATCACATTTTGGGTGCTTTGGTCAGCTTCCAAATGCCTGCCGCTTGGGCCTGTGCGCTCAAGCCCCAGGGCCCGGACAGGTTTAGGTATTTGGCTTGGCCTTCAATGACTTCCTCGCCACCCACCGAAACAATCACGGTCTTTTTGTTTACGCTCACTTTGAAGTCAAAGGCTTCACCGAGCTTCAATGCGTCGCAATCCGCGTAACCTCGGCGTTCCCACCTACTGCCTTCGCTCAGGTATTCAAACAGCGTTACACCCGATCCCGCGCCAAATGCGACGGAGAAGAAGCCCAGCTCACTGTTGCCAAGAAATAGGTTCATTTGGTTGCGAGGGGCAGGCAGGATCGTCAGGGAGCCGGAGATGCTGTACTTCTCCTTGCCCACCGGTTGGGTGCGCCAGGCGATGGCGTTGGAGCCGAACGCGGCCTGCTTCCAGGTTCCATTTGAGTATTGCAGCGAGCGGAAGATCTCGTTCCATTCCGGCTTCAATGACCTCACATACTTGTGAAACCCTTTGTCCATCTTGGCCACCTTTTTGGTGCCAAAGATGTCCACAAACTCGTCGTACAGGTTCTTGGTGTAACCATCGCCGCCGCCCAATTGTCGGGCTTTCACTAGCACCTTGTTCAAACTCTTGCCATTCTTGGCCTGCAGATAGCGGAACAGCATCCAGCGCACATCGTACTTGGCACCCCACGTGAGTTTGTCTGTTTGGTCCTGCAGGATTTCCGCGACCGTGGGCAATTTTCCTTCTTCTACCAAGGCCTGCACGCTCACAATGTTCGTGCTGTACTTGGGATCCTTCTCCGCGCGCGCAAAGAGACCGAGTTCAAGGCAGACCTGTTCGTCGATCCAATTGGCAGCTCCGTCATAGAGCCAACCGGGGTGCGATCGATAGTTGGGCATGTGCGAGTAGCGCACCAAGTGGGCACCCTCATGGGCCAACAACCGCAGGGTTTGCGTGGGAAGTCCAAACACCTTTAGGGCGTCATCGCTTAAAGGGGGCTGCAGGGCCACATGGGCTGTCATCGAGTCATGGTGCGCAAAGGCCAAGTTGCGTTTGAATGCCCCCTTTGTCAGCCCCATTTCCGCCTTTTCATACCCCGCCGCGTCCCGGTACAAGTGCACGGTCAGCAGTTTGCCCTCCGCAGGCTCTTGCAAGTCGTACAGCTTCTGCGCCTGCGGCCAAATGGCCTCCACCGCAACCAAAGCCTGGTCGGCAGCCGCTTCGTTGGAGAAGTGGCAAACCAATTCAAAGTGATTCCCCTTGCGGGTGATTTCTCCGGCGGGAGGAAGGAAAATGGCCGCGAGGGCCAAAGCAAAACCAAGCATGGGGAGTCTCCGTAAAAGTGTGGGCTCACACACTACGCTATCCCTCACGTAAACTCCACGTGCTGGCCAGACGGGATGGGAGGACGCTCGGGAGTGAGGGGTGGGGCGTGCCAAAGCCCGCGAAATGGTTTCCCAGGCTCCGGCCCGTATCCCGATTTCAGGGGCGGGGGATTGCACTCCGGCTTGGTGATCGGAGGAATTCCACGGGTTCGCAAGTTCGGTCAAGTGGGACGGACTCCCGACCCTTAACCTCGGGGTATGCAAACGACGAACTCAGACTGGAACCAGCGCATCCTTGCCGTATTGGTTCAGATCCAAACCCATCTGGGTGAGAGTTCGACCGGGCGGTTGAGCATTGAGCACTTGGCCCGCATGTGCGACGCCTCACCCCATTACTTTCACCGTATGTTTCGCGGTTTGGTGGGGGAGCCCCTGGCGGCGCACATTCGGCGATTGCGCTTGGAGCGAGCCGCATTTCATTTGCGAACCACTTCGAAACCGATCGTTCAGATCGCTCTCGATGCGACTTACGAATCCCACGAAGCGTTCACCCGAGCCTTCTCCAGGAATTTTGGGCTGTCCCCTTCCGACTATCGCGCTGGCAAGCCACTGCGACACTTACCCTCTCCCAGCAACATCCATATCCAGTCGCCCGACGACGGCGACCTGACCTACCAACCCCTCAAGTACGACATGAGCACACGTCAAATCGAAATCAAGAGTTTCCCCAAGCAGCGCGTCGTTTTCCTCCGGCACATCGGTCCCTATCAAGCGGTCGGCGCCACTTGGGGCCGACTCTGCGGCATGCTGGGCCCCCTCGGGCTGCTGGGGCCCGACACAAAAATGCTCGGCGCTTCCTACGATGATCCCGAGGTGACCCCCGCGGAGAAACTGCGCTATGACGCCTGTGTGCAAGTGGATGAGTCCTTTCAGCCACAAGGCGATTTAGGAGTGCAGGAACTAGGCGGCGGGCGATATGCCGTCATGATCCATGAAGGGCCCTATGAGAATTTCTCAGTGACGTATGCGGAGCTCTATGCTCGCCAATTTGGAGGCGGCGATTGCGCTCCCGGCGAAGGACCTTGCCTGGAGGTCTATCTCAACGACCCCGCGACCACCGCTCCCGCCGACCTGCGCAGCGAGGTCTGGGTTCCGATCGCCTAATACCGAATCCTCCCAAAACGAAACCCGGTACCCCATCAGATCCGGCCAACCAAAAAATTCTCCATCCTGTATGAAGAAGTCCACGGCTGTTCAGTACCTGCCCGCTACTAAGGAGCTTGCAACCGGGGTCTGCGCCCTGCGCTGCTGCTTTCAAGGTGGGTCGCGCTCGCCCCGTTGATTGTCCGAAAGCCAACCTAGGTTCGTTCGATATGATGGAAGAGCAAGCGTCAAGCAGGTGCGAAACCAATGAGCAAATCAAGACGATCGGGTTCTTATGTCATCAACACGGTCATAGCCAGCGTTGTGCTCTCCTATGCGATTCGCTTGAGCGCGTCGGGGCGTACCACGATTGACTGGGTTGTCATGGCGCTCGTTGTTTGCGCGATGCTCTACAACCTTGCTCAGTTGACTCGCCGTCTGTATCGGTCGGGCGGGGCCAAGGATGCTTGGCATGTGCAGCGGACGGTGTTGTTCTGGGTGGTGGGGCTGCTTAACTCCCTCCTTCTGCGTCCCGAGCATGTGGATGGTTGGCGGCAGTGGGTTGGATTGTTGTTCCTGGTTGTTGCCATGGGCGACACGGTGGTTTTGTTCGCAAAGGAACGGGGCACGAGGTCCGAGAACAAGGAGCTGCCCAGCGGCGATTCGGAGGGGCTTTCCTGACTCTCTACGGTGGAGGTCGCGAGACCTCGACCCGATGCCCCAGATTTCTTCAAACAATCGGGTCGGGGCATAGGTCCCGACGGCCGCAGTCCTCGCAGTGCCGGCCCAAATAGAGTTGATCCAACTCTTCCATCAACGCTGAGATGCTGTCCGCGTCATCGGTGAGAAAGCCCGCTTCGAAATTGCGACGCGATTCGGACTTGGCGCCGATGCCGGCGCCGGTCAGGTTTGCGGATCCCACATAAGCCAAGTGGCCATCGATGATGATGACCTTCATGTGCATGCGAGCGCAGATGATACGTTCAAAGTGTTCGCTTTCGCGTAGGACCGGGTAGCGGTCGAAGTCCTTGCGAAAGGCTGGGCCGGGTTCCTTGGCGTGGATCAAACGGATCTCAACGCCGTCTGCCACCAAGCCAGCCAGGACCTCAAGAAATGGAACGAAACGCTTGCCAGGGCCGTCCACGTGCAGATCCTTGATGTCCGCGGTGGCGATCCATAGGAAGCGCTGGGCCTTGGGGACCTCCACGTCGATGACCCGTTCATAGTGGGCGCGGTTTAGGATCAGGTCGAACATGGTGGTTGGGTTGTCATTCTTTGATCTCGATCCGTCCCCTCAGGGAGGGAGGGGGAGGGAGGGCCGTCTTGGGTCTCATTCTCCTTGTATCAATCTAGCGATTCGTGCCGCACTTACCCAAACACTGGTGGCGGAAGCTCAGCGCTGTAAGGCCCTCGCCAATTTTGTGCGAGCAGGAAAACGAAAGCAGGATCAATGGGCCGTTGGAGTATTTCAATGCGCGAATGAGAAGTGGTGGAGCGTTTCAGCTTATCAGCTGAGGGACTTAGTGATGAGCCTTGTTCTTGTTCGAAATTGCAGCCCATAAGAAAGCGGCCCCTGCCAGCTTGTGCTGGCAGGGGCCGCCTGTGCGTGGCGCTGGGCCCAAAGGGCTAGCGCTCCATCTTGCGGCGTTCGTTCTTGAGATCCTTGATGGCCTTCTTGATTTTTTCGGCGGTGTATTCGTCATCGTTGCCTTTCAGCAGGCCTTCCATGCCTTTGATGATTTTGTCCGCTTCCTTGCGCTTGGTGCGTTCTTCCGAAAGCAAGTCCGCTAGTTTTCCTTGGGTCTTGAGGATCTTCTTTTGGCTCTTGTCCTTGGAAACTTGCTCGATAATGGTCTTTAAGGTCGTCGCCTCAGGGAGTCCCTTGAGTTTTTTGGCCATTGCCTCAGCGGCCGAGTAGGCCTTGAACACCTCCCCAGCTTTCAAATCCGCTTCGATGACACCAACGCGCTTGGCGACCATGCCGCGCAGCATCTGACCGATTTCTTTGCCGAGGTCATTCTGTTCGGCAAGCTTGTCAGCAGCTTTGATAGCCTTTCCAAAGTCGCCGTTCAGGAAGGCCTTCTTGACGGCCTTGGTGGACTTGTCCCACTCATATACGGGCGTCGAGATCGCGCCTTCGATGGCCTTCTCGACCAGTTCCTCGGTCACGCTGGAGGGGTGTCCCTCCCAGATGATTTTGCCCGAGGGGTCCACCAGGATAGCGCTCGGAATGCCTCGCACGCCCAGGGCGCGCTTCATCTTGCCACCCTTATCGTAGGCATACGCGTACTTGGCGCCCTTGGCGGCCACCCAAGGCTCGGTCTTGCTCTCACTCTCGCTGGTAAGCGCGACGATCGACAAACCCTTGGAGGAATACTTTTCGTTCAATTCATTTAGGTGCGGAACTGCACCTGAGCATGGGCCTCACCAATAGGCGAAGAATTCGATGAGGATGGCGCGCCCGGCAAACTCGTCCATGGAGCTGGCGGGGGATTGGGTAAGGCCTTCAATTTCCGCTTCCGGAAGGGGCTTGCCAATGTTGTCCGCCAAAGCGGTGGTACAAAGGCCAAGAGCCATGAAGCCCACGATGAGCAATTTGCGAAGCATGGTGCAGATAGGGTTGTTTGAGTGACTGGAACGGGCGGGACCCTGGAGCGGTCCAACCTAGCAGCAATCTAACACGTCCCCGGCGGATTCGCAGCCGAAGATGCAGAGTCGGAGTAAAACCCGTCTGCTGGCTCCCCAAGGCTGGACAAATCGCGCCAGGAGCCTGTAGCGCCGGATTTTGCCCTGGGACCGTACCCACTCCCCGAATAGGCCCTAGCCCGCCATCTGACCCAATACGCAGGCTTTCAAGGTGCCCATACCTACGACCATGAACAATGCCCCTAGCGGGGTACCACATCACCCTTTTCGTTCTTGGGGTGGCCTCATAGGGAAACCCTCGGGCTTTCAAACGGCTTCCGGGGACATCATTTCCCTGGCATGAAGCAATGGCGCACGGTTGAAGACGCCCACCGGGTAGTTGGGGTGCGCCACCAAGCTTCTCAAGTGATGTGTATTCGGACTCCGTCGAGAAACTGGCCAAGACAAGAGGTCATGGGGATTTGAAGGATCGGGTCCTGGCTTTGGCTGCGTTTGCCGGACCACTTCATTACGGTCTGAAACATGAGGTCGAGAGCTGGGCCGGCACATACATCAGCAACGGTGCATTGATCGCTGCTGCCCTTGGGTTGGGCTTTAAGTGCTATGCAGCAGGGCCAAACGTGGTGCTGACGGTGGGCGCTACAGCTCAACCAAGTGACGCGGAGTGAACGGCCGATCTGTGATCTCGACGGATTCAATCTTGTCCACGTTGAAGGCCTTGATTCCTCCGCTCCGGCGTCCATTCTTGAGTCGCTCATGCACGTATAGAAGCATGTTTCCAGTTCCGGCGTATCGCAACGAATACGGCTCAACGATTCGCGGTACACCGTGGTACTTGATCTCAGCGCACAATCGATTCCTCGCTGCATATCTGATCTTGTCGAACCTTCCCATGCTGCCAACGGATGACAGGCCTTGGGCTGGCATGCCCAAGCCTAATCCGTGACGGGCAGGGAGGAATTGGCGCGGAATCAGCGACTCATCACCTAGCTTGGATACCGTAGGTAGAGGCGGTTTCGCTTGCTTCGGCTCCAACCACCAAGTGATTGCGTCGCTGAGTTCCGAGAGGAAGCCATCGACTGGCGGCAGCTTCGGTAGTTGATGATCGAGTTGGTGCTCCCAGTTCGCACGAAGCGTGTCCTCGTCTACACGGCCAATGATTCGCTCAACCGTTGGTGTGGGTAGCTCCTTGAATTGGAACTTTTTATGGAGGATTGCCGACGCGTTCTCAGGTGAGATGGCCTCTCGGAAATCGCGGCTAAGGTGAACAATGTCGTAGACGTCTCGATCCCGGCCCTGACGCTCGTACAGGGCGCGCGTTTTCTCCGCGAGGATCTCATCGATCGAGTAGCAACGTACCCGTGGTGCTGGATCCCGGGCGTCTTCGTATGGATGAGAGACTTCGCGAAGGTCGGGTGGATCCACGAGCAGTTCATCTTGGGTAATATCGAACTTGATCCGCTGAAGGCTGTTGGGCGATAGGTTGAGCCGACAGGCGTAGGAAATCTTTGCCTGGAAGGACTCTCGGCCTCTTGGATTTGTGTATTGCTCTACCTTGATCTTGCCAGCAGGCAAGCTGATGCCGGCCTGCTCGTTGACCCAGGTTCCGATCTCAGCGAGGCTTGCGGAGATGGACTCAGGGGACAGGTCAATCTCAGGGGGGATGGTGAAATCGAGATCTTCCGAGAACCGATAAGTCTAGAAGAAGCACTTCTTCAGGCACGTGCCGCCCTTGAAGACCCACTCGGACAAACTCGCGTGTTTCGAGATTGCGGCGAGTATCCACCCGAGCACGTAGTCTTTCTCGTTAGTAGTGGGCCGCAGGCTCTGCTCCCTTGCCCGTTCAAGCAGTCGCGCCTTGGTAATCATTTCGCCTCCAATGGAATATTCACCTTTAGGCGCCAACGACCATTCAGTTGCCCACCGACTGCTCCCTTTGGATCTAGTTTGACAATGCCCTTCGTTAGATTTGCCTCGACTTCGTTCAGCCACTCAGCTGAAACAACACCCGCTCGTTCAGCGCTGAAGCCGATGCGCTTCAAGACCGCCCCACGTCCATAGCGGAGGGCGTATTCGAGCAGCAACTGACTATCGTGATGCTCACTCTTCCAGTAAGAGTCCACGACATCCATTGTGTGGCGGCATCCGCCACCGAAATCGGGTGCATCCAATACGTCAAGTACGAGTCGGTGGGGATCGGCAAGCCGCACTTTCTGGCTTCCGAACCATATTGTACTGGTCCCGAAGATTCGTTCCTGTGCGATGGTCCGTGTTCGGAAGCGGACTCCAGCAATCGTCTGAGATGCGCATCGCTGCGGATGGCCAGTGACCAGCGATATCGAGTTAAAGATCTGCTCAGTTAGGTCCCAATGCTCAGCGGCCGACCAGCCCGAGATGTAGCATGGAGCGAACAACTCCATAGCGAGTGGCCAGGCATTTTCAACGGCAGGTTGGGTCGTCTCCGACTCGAGCGGAATGACGCCATAAACACTCCTTCTGAGCCTCCTCAGCCACCCTTTCTGATGCAGGCGACTCAGGATGAGGTTGGCAGCCTTGCGTCCCACCGGATGGGCCTCTTGGACGTCCTCGGCGCGGATCACCACCTTCTCACCAGCAACGAACGATCCCATGATCTTTCGCTGCAGCTCACTGAGCCCGGATAGCTCGGGTTGGGATTCTTTTGGCTGCATAGAGTGTCTGAAAGTGATGCCCTGCGCAGTTGCGATGTCGAGATTTTAACTCTTGAACTTCGTAGGGTATCTGGATCGGATTCTAACCGCAGTTGAAGTGTTTGGCAAGAACCCACCCTAGAATGTACTCAGGGGGGCTCTCTGGAAGGTTCAAGGGCAAGAATACCAACACTCTCGTTCCAACCAAGGGCATCCTCAGTTTGGCCGGGGCAATGAAAGCAAAAAGCACCAAAGTTGGTACGCCCGGCGGGGTTCGAACCCACGACCCCCGCTTTAGGAAAGCGGTGCTCTATCCGGCTGAGCTACGGGCGCGCAATGGGACCCAAGGGTATCACAGGAAGCGCGCAGCCCCAACAATGTTCAAGACGGAACAGATACCAGGGTTTCAATCACTCGAGGGGTAGGGGCATCCGAGTCGTGGGAGGGTTAGGAATACGGCTCATCAAAGCGAGGGGTGACAAACCAATCACCGCAGAAACCTCGCTAGGTCCGCCTTCCATCCCACACGAAGTTCAGATTTCCTCCTCTCTCTATCCCCGGTGAATCAAACCACAAGATTCTGCGGTAGCCAACCGTCGAAGCCTGGTAGCAAACACTCCGAGCCGTGCCCAGGGCCTCCTCTAGCAGTGGTTCGGGTAGAAACCTGTTGACTGGATACCCCATACTGTAAATCGCTAACCAGATTGGTGTACCTGGAAGAGCGGCTTGATAGCTTTCAAACAGCCTCAACTTTTTCGTAAGAATCCCAGAAATGTGGGCAGCTCCGCTCCTAAGGTAGCCAGAGGATAGATTGGACCTGTTGTCCATGGTCCAACCTCGTGATCCATAGCACTCAATTTCATGGCACACCTTGCTGAGCATTGGCAGGGATAAGTGGAGTTGCCGCCCAATCCTCTGAGGCGTGCGCATCCTCCATGCGCCCGACTCAGTCTGGCGCAGTCGAACATTGGTCACGTGTTCGCTCGGGATACCGAAGTGGGCGATCATGTACTTCCCCAATCGGGCAAGGTCGCTCACGAACATTGCTTGTTCCTCCTCGAGCCTTGGGGCCATGTAGTCTCCGTTGCTACTAACGTGGTACTTCCATTGAAAATTCCAATGACCCAGCTCCCGGTTTTCAATCCACTTGGCTTTTAGTTTTTCGGTCAATTTCTTCTCTGCAGCCTCCACATCAATCTCCTTTCCAGCGACAACGTATTCAACCAGTTCTAGCCCAATTGAAGCAGGGCCAATGGAAATGATGGCGTCGGGACTTTCTCTTTTCGATTGCAGTTTGCAGCGCTCACCTAGTTGGCCGCCGATAGCCCTGCATAGCCTCTCTAGAACCCAGATTTCTCGGTCTGCTTTCTCCTTCTCTTTCTTGTTTTCTTTCATTGCTTTTGAATGGATTAAGCCGTGACTCGGACTTGTAGACTCCCGGTCGGATCAGTCCTCATGCAGGACTCTGGAGAGCATGACCGGCGACGCTGATCGGTCGGGGCTTCCGCAGCGTCAACCATGAAGCCACGGCCACTTGCTGCTGGTCTCCGGCTAGGCGGGATTCCGGGCGCGTTCAGGCTTCCAACACTTTTAAATTCGCACAATGGGTATGACGAGAATCCCTGCTCGTCTGGCGGCCTCAACGATAAGAGGTTCGGTAGTCTGAAGTTTGGACCCCGATTTTTCAAAAACGGGCACTTCCCCATATGGCCACCACTCATCGACTTTTTCAACTTGGCCATGTGATAGCTCTGCCAGGCGAAAGCGCAGCCTCTCGACTTCTTGTTCATCTTCATGGGTGAATTCTGTTGGCGTTTCGATTTCTTGGGTGGGGTGCGTGAAATTCATAGAAGGATCATACATGAGAGCCTGGCAAGCTTGGGGGGGGGGCAAACCTACACAGGTTGGGGGTGAGGTAAACCCAGCATCGGTCCATTCATCCCTGGAATTCACAGGGGCTCAAACGGCTGCCTGGGGGGGGGGTAAGGAAGTAGGTGAGACAGATTCGGGGAGATGCCTGATTCACACCCACCTTGCTATGGCCTTGCCCGGAAACACCGCACCACCCCAACTCACTCACCCCGAGTGACTTACACCCCCAGCGCCAAGGTTTCCTAAAGCGGGGGTCGTGGGTTCGAATCCCGCCGGGCGTACCAATTTGCTCTCTTGCTTCCGGAATTCAGCCGGGGATGGTCCGCTGGATGGCAGCTTCCCCCCGATCGAGGAC
>JAAETM010000023.1 GCA_024228395.1 bacterium
CTACGGACTGGTTACTCGTCTCCTGTTGCTTTCCACCCCGCCTCGCGGCGACGCAGTTACGATCGACTACAGGCCGGAGAGCGTATGCCTGAAGAGGACTTGCACCTCTCTGACGGAGCGCCCTCTCGGACGCACGAGCGCAGGCGTCCCGCCTGCCATGGGGGACGAAGTCCCCCACATCGCGTGCCCACGATGGGAACGCCTTTTTGCTGGATAGGGGTAGGAAGGACCGGTCGTCCCGGTCCCCCCTCCCTCCGAACCGTACGTGCGGTTCTCCCGCATACGGCTCTCCGGTCGGTGGTCTTACCTGCGACAGGACTGACAGGCCTGGGCATGGGCTGCCTTGAGAGAGAGCAGCCCGTGCTCGGCAAAGAAGCGGTTGGGCCAGCGAACATGATCTTGTCCCCGACCTCGTCCTCGCAGCCTGATTCGCCTTCGCAGGATGCTCCGCAATCGGACTCTGATCCAGCGGTCCAGGCGCTCGAACGTGAAGCGGTGGCTGTGCTTGAAGTACTCAAACCAGCCCCGTAAGATCGGGTTGAGATCTGCGATGATTCGGCTCAGGCTGTGGCCGTTGTTGCGTTTCGTCAGCTGGCGAATCCTCCCTTTCAACCTCTCCAGGCTCTTCTTGCGCGGCCATCGACGGCCTTGCTCGAAGTGGTAGCCCAGAAAGTCAAATCCACCGGCTTGCGTCGCGTCGACGAGACGCGTCTTGTCGCGGTGTAGGGAAAGACCAGCTTGGCTGGCCCAATCCTCCAGCATGGCGAGCGCCGCGCGGGCCTCGGACTGGCTCCGGCACAGGATCACCAGGTCATCTGCGTAGCGGGCCAGCTGGAAACCTAGCTCTGCGAGCAGGTGGTCCAGCGGGTCCAGGTAGATGTTGGCGAGCAGCGGGCTGATCACCGCACCCTGGGGAGTCCCAGCGCTTGGTGTCCATCCCTTGAGGCCCTCCAGAATGCGCTGTTGCAGGAGGTCTTCCAGCAGGGACAGAACCCGGCCGTCCGAAACCTTCCTTGCCACCAGTGCAAGAAGGACATCATGTCGGAGCGTGTCGAAGAAACTCCGGAAATCCGCGTCCACGACCCAGGTGTAACCTTGGTCGAGCAGGCTCTGGACATGCCGCAAAGCGTCGCGGCAGCCTCGGCCAGGGCGGAATCCATAGCTGTGGGATGCAAACTCCCGCTCGTAGATCGGCTCGAGGACACTGCGTAGTGCCCCTTGAGCGACTCGGTCGCGGACCGTCGGTATCCCCAAAGCTCGCCGGCCTCCGCTTGGCTTCGGGATCCACTTGCGCAGGAGCTCCTGCGGTCGGTAGCTTCCCGCAAGCAGGGATCGGCTTAGCTTTGTCAGCTCTTGCTCCAGGTTCGACTCGAACTGCCGAATCGTCACGCGATCGACTCCGGGCGACCCATTGTTCCGTTTAACCCGCCGAAAGGCGGCTTTCAGGACACGGCGGGAAGCCACTTTGTCGATCAAGCTGAACCATCTTCCTCCTTTCACACCTCGTTCGAGGGTCGTCAGCATGCGGTCCGTCCAGGCGGCTGGTTCCACCCACTCCCAGCGGGAGCGGGCTTCTCCGGCTTGTTTAGCCTTCTCAGGCACTGACGCCGGTGGCATTCCTTGACTTCTGGTCATCTCGCATCCACCTTCCTGCCCACCTTCGCTCCACGCCCATTACGGCGCTTCATCACTACTATGAGGGCTCTGACTTCTGCCCGGGTCTCTCTGGCTCGGGCAGATCTCTCCGGTCCAGGTGCTCCGCCTTTGTAGCCATTCCGTCGCCAACCACCTAAACGCCCCTGACGCCGCTTTGACACGCTACCCCTCAGCTCGTCAGGTCTCCCGCTCCCGCGGGTCCAGGCTTCGCCACTCGCTCGCAGGCTCGCCGTACGTCTCGGCCGAATCACGTTCGTCTCCTACGGACTGGTTACTCGTCTCCTGTTGCTTTCCACCCCGCCTCGCGGCGACGCAGTTACGATCGACTACAGGCCGGAGAGCGTATGCCTGAAGAGGACTTGCACCTCTCTGACGGAGCGCCCTCTCGGACGCACGAGCGC
>JAAETM010000024.1 GCA_024228395.1 bacterium
AAGGTATGCTTAGCATGGCTCGGAGAGCGCCCTGACCACCCTGACCAGGTGCCCGGGTTCAAAGTCGGGCTCGACCACAACCCGGATTGCTTGCCCCACCTCGATCACGATGGCCGGCCCAGGGTCGGGGTCGGTTACCTCGATCGGCAAGAAGACCGAGACACCCTTTGTTTGATCTGATTCACGCCGGATCTTGCCCGACCAGCAGTGGAGCGTGTGGAGTGGGACGCCCGATTGCTCAGCTAGTTCACGGTAGGGGAGCCCCTCTTCTTCGCGAAGACGGAGCAGTTGCTCCATCTCGGCGCGGTCTTGTCGTTTCTTCATGCACCAAGCTTGGGCCCTTGCCGAAGTGGGGGAAGGTGGGGCTCAAGCGACGGTTACGTCTTTTGCGAACGCTTTGTGGGGCGACATGGAAAGTGATAAGGGCCCATGCGGATGTAGGCTACTCGCATGCCCGAAGGCTCAATGGAATTCACTCGAAGCTGATGCCGGTGCGCACGATCTGTTTTGTGCAGGTGGTTTCTCGGTCTGACATGGGGGAGTGGGATTTGACTCGGAATTGGACTCGGGTGACTACGATCCGCAGGTGCCTTATTCGTTCAGGATCGCATATGAAGCACGGTAGGCATATGCAGCCCATCGGTGGAACCCTGCCAAACCACGATACCTTCAGATCGAATGCGATCCCAAAGAATCTCCCAGCGCACTGGGTAGATTTTCGGCGTCCGCCCGCAAAGGACTGGCAATCTGGCGCAACCCGTGGTTTCCATTACGGTTAGGGCTACGCACCCTAAACCACAGGGCTCCTTGGCACAGTCCATGCTTTAGGCCCCATGGATCCACAACGGATCCAGCCGTTTGCTGTCGGATTTCCGGCGGTCCGGTCGCCACTCGCTTCGAGTTTGGCCTCTGGGTTCCGCGTATCGGGTTCTACCGCCGCCCGCACCCGGTTTCAATTGCTCCTTCTGGAGTCCGAGTTTAGGTCTCGTTCCGCGGGTCACACCGCGACACAACTGGTACGACGAAAGTCTGGGGTTCGAATCCTCCCACGCCCTAGCCCGGATATTCCATGAAGACGTGCCCCAGGCACAGCAACTCGGTTCCTGGCAGGACTTTGCGGATTTTGACCCCGCAGGCAATGCGGTGGCATTGTCGAGGAAGGCAAAATTCGGAAAGTCCTGTCAGGGGGGCGAGATGGATCCGAAGGGGCCCGTTTGCGAAGCCTGGGGTGCGTGTTCATGAAACATCCGGGCTAGGTACTGGGCACCACCAAGCCGTTCAGAGCGGCACCACCCGCGCACCGGGTCACTTGGTCAGCGCCCATCGGTCGATTCCTCGGAGCCGACAACGACGCGCCTACTTCGTACTGCGGTGGATACCGGCGAGCTGCACTTTGAATCTTCCGCTTCCTGAACGTCACCCGCGTTGGCAACGGGCGACCCATTCGGAAGGCGCAAATTCAAAGTTCACTCACCTCAAACCGCGCTCCGTCGGCAACCCGTGATGGGTCACTGCTTCAAGGGGCTCGGTGCGCACCACTCTCACCATCAAGGAGAATCACTATGCTGTTCCAAACCTACATCCGCACGAACGAAGTTGGCCTGCGTTTTCGCCGAGGCGAACTGCGTGACATTCTATTGCCTGGAAAACACATCAACCTGCCGGGCACGACCATCGGAGTTTACGACCGCTTGGCCATTGAGTTTGAGCACCCCGAACTCGAGACCCTACTTGAGAACCTGCAGTTGCGCTCGATGCTTGAGGTCGTGGATCTGGCGGACAACGAGCGTGGCTTGATCTTCAAGAATGGTCGCTTGCTCTACATGCTAAACTCCAAGCGCTACGCATTCTGGAAGCAAATGGACGAGCTGGTCATCGAAACCTACAACGTCAACGACGTGCGCTTCGAGCACCCGAGCCTACCCCGAATTCTATCGAATCCGGACGCGTCCAAGCTATTGCGCACGATCCGTACCGACGAGCAGGAGCAGATCCTGATCTACAACGACGGAGAGTTCGTCGAGCAATTCGGTCCGGGCACATACGCCTACTGGATCGGTGCTGGCAACATCACCTTCAAGTCGATCGATCTGCGCGAGCAACTCATCGACATTGGCGGCCAGGAAATCATGACTTCGGACAAGGTCACCCTGCGCCTCAACATGACGGTTGCGTACCGCATCAGCGATGCGAGCAAGTCGGTCACGGTAGTCAGCGATGCGGCCCAAGCGATTTATCGCGAGGCGCAACTCGCCCTGCGTATCGCCATCGGCGCGCGCACCCTGGACGCCCTGCTCACTGACAAGAACGTGGTTTCCGACGAGGTCCTTGCGGCCATCAAGGGCCGCGCCCTCGAGTTCGGTGTGGACGTCCGCTCCGCGGGTATCCGCGACATAATCCTGCCCGGCGAAATGAAAACTATCATGAACCAGGTCGTCGAAGCCCAGAAGCAAGCCGAAGCCAACCTGATCAAGCGCCGAGAGGAAACCGCCTCCGCGCGCAGCCAGGCCAACACGGCACGCCTCATGGCCGAGAACCCGGTACTGCGCCGCATGAAGGAACTCGAGCAGCTGCAGTTGGTGCTCGCTGGTACCAAAGCAACCTTCGTCCTTGGACAGGGCGACCTCGTGAAGCAAGTCAACCAGATGGTGGATAGCGACGCGGACAATCCCTGATCCAACGGGGCACCAAACAGGTGTCCACATCACGCGAGGGCAGCTCTCACAAGGAGCCGCCCCCGGGATCGTAGGTGCTCCTGGATAGTTTTGAAGACAAGGAAGCAGCCCTCGCGATTTTGTGAGTCTTTCTTGTGGAATGTGCGTCCGGCACAGAATGTTCAGAGACCGTGAGGATGTGCGCGACCCGGTTTGGAGGTATGGTGTTCCAGATGACCGCTGACCGTCGCATTGGCCTCTTGATGGCCTGTACCACCGCATCCCTGTGGGGCTTGCTGGCCATTGCCATGAAGGTTGCGACCGAGCAGGTTCCCGTGCTCACGATCGTCTGGTTCCGATTCACGTTTGCTTTTGTTGTGCTGGCTTGCCTCGTTGGCCTTCGGGATCGCAAGCGGCTGCGCATTCTGTTCAGGCCGCCACAGCTGCTACTGATCGGCGCCCTGGGGTTGACCCTTAATTACATGGGCTACCTGGGTGGGTTGAACTACACCACCCCGAGCAATGCCCAGGTCCTGATTCAGACGGCTCCGCTCATGCTCGCTATGGTTGGGATCTTTGTTTTCGGAGAGCGTTTGGTCAAAGCCCAATGGCTGGGCGTGGTGCTGTCCTTGGTTGGATTTGTCTTCTTCACGCTGGATCAGCAGCAAGGCGGTGTGGTCTCGTCCGAGCACTTCCTGCTCGGGAACCTGCTACTCTTCGGTGGCGCGGTCACGTGGGTGCTGTATGCGGCCATCGCCAAGCACCTGGGCGGCATCGGCTATCGGCCCCAGGACCTGAACCTCGTGATCTACGGCCTCCCCGCCCTGACCCTTTGGTTCTTGGCCGACTTTGAAATCCTGGCCGCCATGGATTGGAAGCTCTGGCTGCTGATGTGCTTCCTGGGCGCCAATACCCTGGTGGCCTATGGCGCGCTGGGCGAGGCCTTCAAGCGTATCCCGGCCTACCAGGTCGGTTTGATCATCACCCTGAATCCGCTAATCACCCTGGCGGCCATGGCCGTGCTCCAGATCTTCTCCCCGAGCTGGCTCCCAAGCGACAAGGTCGGCGCCCTCGGCTACTCCGCCGCGCTCCTGGTCGTGGGTGGGGTGATCCAAGTTCTACGCAAAGCACCACCGGCCGAAAAGGGCGTCCCAGGACCGGACCATTCCGAAGCTAAAGGCCTCAAGTCCTAAACTGAACCAAATCCAGGACTTATCTCGCATTGAGGCGGGAACCCGGTCAGAAATTCCGAGCTTGAGTCAAGCCTGGGGAACGAGCGTCCGAAAGGCTCATGTGGATAGGTGTCGAGTGAATGAGTTCACGAGTCCCCATCCATGGAGGACCCCCTTTGCTCGAAGACCACATCCGCGACATTCCTGACTTCCCCAAGCCTGGAATTGTGTTCAAGGACATCACGCCACTGCTTCAGCACCCCGAAGCACTGGGCGAAGCCATTCAGGGTTTATCCAAAGCGGTCGACCCTGATTCCTTTGATCTAGTCTTTGGAATGGAGTCCCGCGGCTTCATCTTCGGCACGGCGGTCGCCCACCATTTAGGCAAAGGTTTCGTTCCCGTGCGCAAGCCGGGCAAGTTGCCCTACAAGACCATCCAGCAAGCCTACGAGCTGGAGTATGGCACCGATGCGCTCGAAACGCACATCGACGCCTGCAAACCTGGCCAGCGCGTGCTGCTGGTCGACGACCTGCTCGCAACGGGCGGCACCATGGGTGCCACCGTCGATCTTGTACGCAAGTTGGGAGGAGTCGCCGTTGCCTGTTCGGTGCTCATCGAGCTTTCCTTCCTGAACGGAAGGGAACGCTTTGCCGACGTCCCCACCCACTCGCTGATCCGTTACTAGTCCACCGCCTGCTCTCCAATAAGGACCACCGCCATGCCGACCAAGAAGACGCCCGCTTCCGCCAAAAAGAAAACAACCGCCAAGAAAGGCACGAAGAAGAAAAGGGAAGTCGTCCCCGTCGAGGAAATGGTCACAGAGGATATTTGGGGTCTCTACCAGGAAGTGCGCTCCAAGGGTCCCGAATTCAAGTCGGAGCTAGAGCAGATCCGCAACGTGCTCATGGAGCGCCACTATCCGCTCGTCAAGTACATCGCAGAGCGCCTGCTGCAGACCCTGCCCAAGTCGATTCAGATCGACGATCTGATCAGCGCTGGCCTCTTCGGCCTGATGGACGCCATCCGCGGCTTCGACCCCGAGCGCGGCATCAAGTTCAAGACCTACTGCACCACGCGTATCCGTGGTTCGATCCTCGACCAGCTGCGTTCACAGGATTGGGTGCCGCGCCTCGTGCGCCTAAAGGCTGGCCGCATCGACAAGGCCCTGCAGCGCCTCACTGGCCAAATGGGCCGCGAACCCACCCACGCCGAGCTCGCCGACGAGCTGGAAATGGACCACGCCGAGCTCTCCAAGGAGATCCAAGCCGGCTCCGCCAAGGCCATGTATTCGCTCTCGGACAAGTGGGAAGATCGCGATGACGATTCTTCCATGGAAAAAGTGGACGTGCTCGAGGATAAGCGGTCGATAGACCCGATGGGTGAGCTGAACAAGCAAGACATGATGGGTTACATCACGCGCTCGCTCACCCACAAAGAACGATTCATCATCGAACAGTACTACCAAGTCGGCCACACCATGCGCGAAATCGGCGAGATGCTCTCACTCACCGAATCCCGCGTCTGCCAAATCCACTCCAACGTGATGGCAAGGCTCAAAGGCCTCTTCGGCAGCAAGACCTCCACCATGCTGCTCTAAGAAACAACTTCGCAAGAGAACCAACCCCCCTCCCGAGCCCCGCTCTGATGCCCACCATCAGAGCGGGGCTCACCCTTTAACGTGGGTTGATCGCGGGCGGTTTTGCAGCGCGCGGATCGGGGATTTCACTTGGGTTGGAGTTTGATGGAAGGCATGGGTTCCTGGCCGGGCTTCCACTTCACGGAAACATCTCGATACTCACTTCCGTAGATGCTGAGCCGGACCTCGGAATGGACCCAATTCGACGATAGGGACTCGCCGTTCCTGGTATTCACGGGTACTGCTTCGACCCTCAAGCTCAGGAATCGTAGGAAGCCTGCTCGGCTTGCACCTGGAGGGAATTCTAACTGTTCGAGGATGGCTTTCGGGTCGGGTAGAACTGCCACATAATCACCGGTGCCACGAGCACCGATGCTGAAATACACGGAAGACCCGCCATCAATGCGAATCTTTGCACTTGGAGATGACCATCTTCCTCGTGGGTCTCCGTAGATCTTCCCCAGCTCAATTCCTCGGCCAATGTGCTCAACTGATTCCCAGGTCTCACTGCCACCCACGTATTCACTTTCGCCATATGGCTCCTCCGCGGCAAGAGTGGTGCCAATCGGCTGCCGGCGCTCAAGCCATTCGGGTTCTGGGTTATTATCATGAGAGCGCGACCAAGCCGATTTCATGACCTCAACAAGCTCACCCGGGACGTCCACGATCGGAGCGCCCTGAGCATCCACTAGATGCAAGCGAAGCCACTCAGGCCGGGGCATCTCAACCGGAATTTCAACCGAGGTCTGATCCCCTTCCACCATGAATTCTGGCGCGGAGTCAGCTCCCCTCTGAGCAAAACGCGACCAGACCCGGTAACGTCCAGGAGGAAGGTCCTTCAC
>JAAETM010000025.1 GCA_024228395.1 bacterium
AACCATGCGATTCGATTGCGTGGGAGCACCACTGGAACCAGGTCAAAGCCAAGACGGTCGGCAGGACTGGAAGCAGTGCCCTGGAGCCTTCCCAAAAAATCCTGTGGACAAAGCGCAATGGGCCAGGGTTGTGGGTGAGCTTGCGATCTATTTCGACGACTTGCCGTTTGGGCAATTCGAAGCTGGGGTTCCCAAACCAAGAAGTGCCTTCGACCATCTTCGAAACATCTGCAACCGTGCAAACTCCGAGCAAAATATCATCGGCCAATTGGCTGCCCGAAGGGATGACCGAATGGTTTCCGACAAAGGTACGCTCCGCCACCGTTGTCCGCGCAATGGTGCAGGTGCCCTGGTGCAATTTCGGCGGAGCTAGGTAGATGCCGTCGGCAAGGAAGGTCTCCTCTCCGATTTGGACTTGCTCCGGAACGCAATCGATGATCGTACTGATCTCACTATTGCGCCCGATCTTCATGCCGGCGGCACGCAGCCAGACTGGCCAAAACAGGGACCCAGAAATCCAGAGCCCCGCCCGGCTGACCTGTTCGGCCTTGATCCAAGATCGAATGGTAGGCCAACTGCGGAGCGGATAGGTGCCCGGGTCCACGCGACCCATGCAGCGCGTGGCAAGGGCTCGTATGGCAAGGGATAGGGGGACCATCAGCGTGGCCAAGACCGCCCATGTTTTCCAGTCTTTGAGATGCGTGCCGTACAACCAAGCAACCACGTCCTGTGCGCTCCAATCGCCAATCCACAGAAATAATCCCAGGCCAAAGATCCATGGCAGGAAGAGGGCGCAGGACAAACAGGAACGGGCCAGCATGTAACACAGCGCGTGTGGAACAGGGTCCAATTCCTTCCCCTGGGTCGCGGGTTTGGCGGGAGCGCGTCCCACGGCCTTTGAAGGAATGCCATCCCACAGTTCACTCTTCCCGGCTCGTCCATCCTTTGGCAACCAAGCGTGGTCGGCGAGGGCCGAACCACTTTCCATGGTTGCACCCGGTGAAAGCCCAGCACGCACGCCAACCGTACAACCTTGTCCGATAGAAATCCGATCGAGGACCAAGTGTCCAGCATGCCACTCCACCGGACGCACGCCGGCATCCTGGCAGAGGGTCACATGATCTCCAATCTCCAACAGGTCCCATCCACCCAAGGGAAACGAAACCCCGCGATGCAGGTGCACGTGCTCGCCAACCTTGGCGCCCAGTAAACGCAGAACACTTGCGTGCCAAACGGTGCCCTGAAGATAGCCCCAGGGCACAAGGGCCGAGATGCGTTGCAAGAGCCAATGGCGAACGTATAAATCACTCCACGCGGGAATGCTCCCCGGTTGATAGGCACCGATCAGAACTCGCTTGGCGATCCACGTGAAACCAACGGAGGGTGGGATCCAGAGCCAAGGTAGGATCGGTCCGATCAGGGCCAGGGTGAAGATCATGGGCCAGAGGCCGAAGTGGAGCAGGGTCTTGGGAAGTGCCCAAAAGACCACAAAACAGATACCGGCAAGGGCAAAGACTGTTGCTGTTGCTATGCATAGGGTTTGAAGAGCTGCAGCTTTGGTTGGATCCAATGAGGAGGCGGGTGGCAAATCCGGTCCGGAAGGCCTTGCTTGGGGCGCGCCGCCGGCGCGACTGGTTTCCTGTAGCCGCTCCGCCAGGGCTTGGGCCGTGCGCAGCTCGTAAATGTCGCGCACGGTGAGTGCGGCGGTTTCGGATTGCTTGCGCAGGTCCGAAATGAGCGTCGCAGCGGCTAGTGAGTCCCCACCCAAGTCCAAAAAGAAATCGGAACGGGGAGCGGGGGGAGGGCCCGGCGGAAGGACCTTGCCCATGGCGCTTAGAAGCGAGGTTTCCAATTCGCTGGAGCCTCGCAGTGTGGCGGAATCACTGATTTCGAGCCCCGGACACTGGAGTTCCAACGCTTCCGTTTCGAGGGCCTTGCGGTCCAACTTTCCTGAAACATCAGTGGGCAGGCGGTCAACCCAAAACAAGCGCGAAGGGACCATGTGCCCGGGAATTTGATCTCGCAGTCGGTCGAGGATATTGGGGGAAGCCGCCTGGCCGCCGCTCCCAACGGCCAACGCCACCAACACGGCCGATGTTCCCTGCCCAAGAATCGTGCACGCGCTCTCCAGGACTCCATCAAACCCCTGCAGCCGAACCTCGATTTCTTGGAGCTCGATCCGGTAGCCGCGCAATTTCACTTGGCTGTCCATGCGACCCAGAAAAACCAGATTGCTGTCTTGGTCACGGCGAACCCAATCCCCGGTGTGGTAGATGCGACCCAGCTCCGGGTGCTGTTCGAACTTCTGCGCAGTGAATTCGGGAAGGTCATGGTATCCGCGAGCGAGGCCTTGTCCGCGGATGCAAAGCTCTCCCTTTTGCCCGTCTGTGACCAGTTCGCCATCGGACCCCAAGATCAACGTTTCATTGCCAGCAACGGCCTTGCCAATCGTGATGGGGCCACCGGGTTGCAGGCGTCCACGAACAACGGTAACCGTGCACTCCGTGGGGCCGTATCCGTTCTCAAGCCATTTGGTCTTTGACCACTTGTCCACCAAGTCCGAGGTCATGGCCTCTCCTCCGGCATAGATCAAATGCAGATCGGGCAGCTCGTGTTCCGGGTCTTCACACCCCATGGTGCGCAGGAGCGTGGGCGTGGGACAAATCACGCTGACCATCTGCCTGCGCAGCCACGGAACCAGGTCAGGACCCAGACGTGCGGCCCGATCATCCATAACAACCACCCTGGCGCCCACACTCCAAGCCATCCAAATCTCTTCGACCGAGGAATCGTATGCGAGGGAGGAGCCCTGGGCGATCCGATCGGCGCCGCTCAAACCGAAGGCGTGAATGTCGCTTTCGATCAGGTTGCAGATGGAGGAGTGCTCTATCAGCACGCCCTTGGGCTTCCCAGTGGTGCCGGAGGTGTAGATGATGTAGGCGAGATCACAGGAGGCAACCGGGCTGGGGATTTGATAAGCACGCGGTCGGTCGGGCCAGGAATCCCAAGGCAAGAGGTTGGCCCCAGGGAAGGACTCGCATGGGGTTTCTCGTTCGCAGAGAATCGTGCTGATGCCCGCGTCGGTCACGATCTGCGCTTGTCGCTCCCTTGGAAAGGCCGGATCGAGATAAGTATAGGCTGCACCTGCTTTGAGTACGGCAAGCATGGCCACATAGGCATTCGAATTTTCACGACCTATGGTGATCGCAATGGTCGGCTTCCCGCTCGCATTCTTCCGCAATTCAGCCGCCAGTGCATTCGCGCGGAAATCTAGCTCCTCGAAGGAGAACTCTCGACGATCCTCAGGCGAATCGGTCGGGCCCGGGATGCTCAGGGCGATCTGCCGGGGAAAGCGCTCTGCACTTCGTTCAAAGTACTGGTGCAGAAGGGGTAGGGCGCTGTGCATGATGGTTGTGTTCTGGATCGGCAAGCAGGGTAACAGGGCTGGACTCACCAGGCGCTGCCAGATTCTCATCATGTGGATGCGCCTTCCCCAGAATTCCAAGCGAAAACCGGTTGGAGCACGTGCAGTTCCGCGAAATCTGGAGTACCTTTCCGCCATGGCAAGGCTAGGCAAGCGCAGAAAATGGGAGCTGAATGGGGATCTCCCGCGAGTGTTCGAACCCACTTTGAAGGTCGAGGGGCAGGAGAACTATGATCTGCGTGGGCATTGGCACGGGCGAGTATTCGAAAACAACCAACCCATCACGATCGAATTGGGCTGCGGCAAAGGACTGTTCCTGTTGGAGCTCGCCCGCAGATACTCCAAGCGGAATTTCATCGGAGTAGACCTGAAAGGGCATCGATTTTGGACTGGAGCTCAGCAGGCCCACGACGAAGGGCTGGCGAATGTGGCCTTCCTGCGGTTGCCCGTAGAAATGATCGAGAGGGTTTTTGCGCCGGGAGAGCTGAGCGAGTTTTGGCTCACGTTCTCGGACCCACAGCCCAAGGACTTTCGCGACACCAAACGCATTACGAGCCCCATTTTCATGGCCCGCTATCTAAGGACGAGTCGCGAGGGTGGGTTGGTACACATCAAGACGGACAGTGCGCTGATCTATCGGCGTGCAAAGCAAGCCTGGCAAGACAAACTCCTTGAGGACAGCACGGATGTGCACGGTGAATTGGTGAACCGTGTGGACGAAAATTTTCGCACCCTGTTGGAGTTCCAAAGCCCGTACGAAAAACGCTGGGTTCGGGAAGGTCGCAAAATCTACTACCTGCGGTTTCCTCTCTAGCCATTGGTCCAAGGACTCCTACCGCGCACGCCTGAAAACGCGCAATCTTGAAGTCCCGTAGCCAATTGCTCAAGCGGTTGGAACGCCAGGCGTTGGTCAGGTTGCTCGCAATTGGAGAGCGCGTTCATATGCCGAGCGAATGAGGCTTCGCGGTTCTTGCCCGTGTTGAAGGCCACTCGGATCCCTTGTCAGGCTGGTCACTTTGCAATGGGTTGGCATGGCCTTCTGGTCCCAGTGCCCGCTAATGAGCAGTGATCCGCTGCACGGCCCGGGGCTTACCTATCGAGGAAGGCAAACTTCGGGAAGTCCAGTCAGGGAGCGAGAGGGGTCTGAAGGGGCCCGTTTGCAAAGTCTGGGGTGCGTGTTCATGAAATTTCCGGGCTAGAAGGTATCTAGTTGACTATCAAAGTCGGCATCATCGAATGATTCGCACTGGTCGTACGTAGCGGTGGCAAGCGATGCGGGCTCAGTCGGGGCGATTGAGGGGGGGCTGGGTGTATTTGAATCTGGCTTCTCACACGAGCCGGTGGAGGAACTGGGAGCCTTGTTTTGCTGCACTATCACCGGTGCCGATACTTTGTCCGACTCGGACGCTTCCAATTTGAATTGGGAAACTAGGCGGGCTAAGTGCTTGCACTCACTTGCGGTTTGATCGGCAGCAGCAGCCAGTTCCTCGGAGTGGGCTGCATTGTACTGTGTCACTTCGTCGAGCTCAGAGATACCTTGGTTGACGCTGGCAATGGCATCGGTTTGGTCTTCTGACGCTTTGGCGATTTCTCCGAGGAGACTATTGACCTGGTTGGTGCTCTGGGAAATTTCGCTGAGGGCCACACTTGCCTGGGCAGCGATGGAGACACCTCTTTGGGCGCATTGGGTTGACTCCGTGATGACGGATGCCGTGTTGCGGGCGGCCTCTGCACTGCGTTGCGCGAGGCTGCGGACTTCCTCAGCCACAACCGCAAAGCCCCTGCCGGCTTCACCGGCGCGAGCCGCCTCCACGTTGGCGTTCAATGCCAATAGGTTGGTTTGGAATGCAAGCTCATCGATGGTCTTGATGATGTCCGAGATACGATCGCTGGATGCTGCGATTTCATCCATGGCCGTGCCCATAATATTCATGTGCTCCATGCCTTTGCAGGCGGATGTTTCAGACGTATGGGCCAGCGATGTAGCGCTTTGAGCACTGTCGGTGTTCCGTTTGATTTGCTCTAGAATGGAACCAACCTGGGTGCTGATAGATTGCAGGTTGGCGGCCTGTTGAGTCGCACCGACGGCGAGAGATTGGGATGAAGAACCCACCTGTGATGCATCCTCACTCAAGGAGGTGGAGACTCCATCCACACTCCGCAGGATGTCTTGTAAGCTTCCAACGAGCTTGTCGAAACTTGCGGAGACGGAGGAGAGCTCATCGTGTGTCTGGTCGTCGATTCGCAAGGACAGGTCATGTTGTTTGTCCACCCTGTCGATGCTATCAACCAACCCGCGGACGCGGTACATGATAGAGCGGAAGATCCACAGCCCGGCGGCCGCCACAAGGATGATGGAGAGGATGCCAAGGCCACCGTTGAACGTCATGCTCGCGCTGGCTTGCTCTTGAATCGAGTTGGCGTCGGCTATGAGATGTGCAGCAAGTCCCCGTTCAATCTCCTTCAGTAGGCCCAGCCGGGAGGTACTGGCCTCAAACCAGGTAGGGGCGCTCAATTCACTGCCAAGGTTGCTGGGATCTTCCACGCTGAGAGCCAGTGCGAAAGTGTCCTGCACCATGTCTTCAGCCACTTTGGCGGCGGGCTTGGACATTGCGGTTTCGAAGATGTCGTATTCCTTGGGGGTACTGGTGCGCTGGAAGGTTGCAAAGTACTCATGTTGCCTGGCAACGATTTCAGCCAACTTCTTAAGCGCGGCTCCTTCCATGGAGTTGGTGGCCAGGGCGCCACTCATCAGGGCCCGTTCGATGCCCCCACGTTCCTTGCCTTCGAGGAAGATAGCGAAGGATGTGAGTGATTGTGCCAGGCCTGCATCTTCGCTTCGATGGGCCATGGCAGCGATGGAGCTCAGGAAGAGCTTGTGCATGCCGGTGTAGTACCGAATTGCATCACCAGTTTTCATGGACCGGCTCGATATCGCGCTGCGGTTGGCTTGGATCTTCTCCAGTCGAGCGAGGCCATCTTCGAATTGGCCCTGGACCTCGGGTCCGTGGCTGCTCAAGTCGAAATCAGCAAGGAATTCACGTAGCGCTGTTGCCTTGGTGTCCGTGGACTTGCGTTGGTTGGGCAACTCGGTGGTGAAGACTGTGCCTCCCGACTTCAGAAACCCAACCGTGTAGCCCCTTTCCTTTTGCGTCTCGTGAATGAGTGCACTTGTTTGTACGGCCAACTCCGTAAGGGATTGGATATCCTCCATCCTTTTGACGGTTTTCATGTCCTCCAAGAACTTGCTGGTCCCACTGAATCCCAGAAAGCAGAGGGGGAGGAGCACAACGACAAGGAGTCTGGCTTTAATCGTCTTAAACATTGGCGTGATTCAGAGTCAAAACTCCGCAAAAAAAAACTGGTATCTGCCCTTCTATCGGGATTCTCTGTTCACAAGATTGTCAAAGAAGCCGAATCGCTGTTAGAACGTGCCATGCGTGCGTCTGGAGGCTCAAGCGGGCCCTGGTTGGGCCGAAACTGTATCCAATTGACCCAAAACTACGGCCTTTCGGCCTAAACGATTCGTAGTGTTTGATATATAAAGCTCGCAGGTACTCCGATAGAAACCACATGGACTTTGCCTGTGTAAAGGGAACTTGTCGGGGTTTGGAAGCCGGTCTTTTGGGCCACAAAAGCGACCGTTTCGTCGGCTTGAATGGTCTGGGTCGCTGCCCTGCCCGTATTTGCGTCCAAGCCAGACGGGACGTCGACCGCCAGAATCGAAGCTCCCTGTTGCTGGCATGCCTGTTGGATCCATAACATTGCGTCGGCCAGTGGTTCGCGCAGGGGTCCCTCAAAACCCGTACCTAGCAGGGCATCGATGACCAGATGACATTCGGGCAATGGCCTACGGTCCAAAAGGGACTCCATCGGAATCCCCAGGTTCCGAGCGACATGTGCGTTGATCAGAGCATCTCCGGCCAAAATGGAGGGCGCCGCACTCCACAGGATCTTCACCCGAATGCCCAACAGGTGTAGTTGCCTGGCAATCACATACCCATCACCTCCGTTGTTGCCAGCACCACACAAGATCACCGCCGAAGGGCTGCCTGTCGGCAACATGGTTCGCGCGAGATCGGTGGCGCGCAGCCCTGCGTTTTCCATGAGCACGAGCCCGGGCAAGCCCAATTCCTGGGAGGCCGTTTCGTCGATTTTCCGCAACTCCAAGGCTGTCAGATAGACGGGACTGCCAAAGGCCTCTTTCAGCTCGTTTTCATACCCCTGCATGTCCCCATTGCACTCCTTTTCGACGTGGGCAGGAAGGGAGCACCATGGGAGGACCCAATTTCGTGGCCAATAGCTTCGAGGGGGCACAAAACTCAAATATTCCCTCCACGTAAGGGTTTGAAGCTGCCAGCCACCTCCCTATACTGATTCCGCTGCAACCGCAGCACCCAAACAACCCCCAACCCCCAATTGTTATGATCGAAACAGGCGCACAAGCACCCGACTTCGAATTGGACAGCCACTTGGACACCACCGTCAAGCTGTCGAGTTTCAAGGGCGAGAAGAACGTCCTTCTCGTGTTCTACCCGCTAGACTTCACCCCAACATGAAGCCTCGAAATTCCGGGACTCAACGGTCTTCAAGACCAGTTTGACTCCTGTGATACCCAAGTTTTGGGTATCAGTATCGATTCCAAGTTCTGTCACAAGGCGTGGGCCAGCGGTTTCGCCGGCATCTCTTACCCCCTGTTGGCCGATTTCCACCCCAAGGGCGATGTGGCAAAAGCCTATGGCCTGTGGCTCGAAGAGGCCGGCATCGGCGACCGCGCCACGGTGTTCATCGGTAAGGACGGCATTATTAAGTGGGCCGAGTCCGTTGGCCCCGGCGGTGCACGCCAGCCCATGGACATGCTCAAGAAGTGCCAAGAGCTCGCCTAATCCGGGTTTTGGCCCTAAATGCATTCCGCCAGGGGAGCTCAGGCTCCCCTGGCGGTTTTTTGGAGATGGACTGGCCTTAGGTTCATGGAGAAATGACGTAAGTGGAACCCATGGTGAGATCTGGCCGCCATCCATACCCAGAACGGATTGGGTCAGCGCCAAGTGAGTCCGGGCCTGGGAACGGGCGAAATACCGCCACGGGTGTGCATTCCCGTTACAGTATTTTCGTTCTTGAGGAGATATTCGCACCAATCGGTTAGGTTCATGGCCCCATGAATCGCTTCCTCATCTCCCTCATCTGCCTGTTTGGCTTCCTGTCCCAGCCTGCGTTTGCCCAGGATGAGCTTGGAGCCTCCGGGCCCGTGCCCCAGGGCGCCATCGATTCTGCGATCGATCGGGGCGTGGACTTTTTGGTCAAGGATCAGGACCTGGATGGGTCGTGGCGTTTCCATACTGATGTGCATCGCACGGGTGTGACGGGGCTGGCGGTTTACACTATTTTGAAGGGTGGGCTCAGCAAGAATCACCAGGCGGTGCAGCGCGGGTTGGGCTTCCTCAATGTTTGCGAAGCCAAAACCACCTATGAAACGGCCTGCATGATTTTGGCCTACAGCGAGGCGGATCCTGTGCGCTACCGGGATCGACTGCAAGAGCTCACCGACCTCTTGGTTGAATGGTGCAATGGGGAGTGGGCATATCCCCATGGGGCGAGGGACCTATCCAATACCCACTACGGAACCATGGGGCTACGCCACGCACGCAAGCTGGGCTTGAAGATTCCAGCCAAGATTTGGAAGCGCATCGGCAAGGCGATCGTTCGTTACCAGCTCAGCGAAGGAGGATTTCCCTACCGTCCAAATGGCAAGCCAACCCAATCGATGACCGCAGCGGGGGTGGGTGTGGCCTGTATGGTGCTTGAGGCGATCGAGGACTCTGGATTCAGCTCCAATGAACTATACAGGGACTTGGACCAAGTCGTCCGAGAGGGTTTGGTTTGGTTCGATAGCAACTACAACCTACATGAAGTACCGTGGCCGGGGAATTTGACTGAAGTTCGCTGGAACTTCTACTTTCTCTACGCCTTGCAGAGGGTTGGCATGCTGGCTCCTGTCGATAAGATCGCGGGCCATGATTGGTACCAGGATGGTGTCCGGTTCCTGATTAAAAAGCAGAAGGACAGGGGCAATTGGGGAACCGCCAATGGGGATGGTCAGGCCGATACCTGCTTGGCAATTCTGTTTCTCGTGCGCGCGTCGGGGCCTTCTACTGGCAGCAAAGTAGCGGGCAAGCGGGTCTTCCGCACTGAGGATCCGGAGTCGGATATGACGATAGTTGTGGCGGGTGAGAAGCCCATGCGCGTTTGGATCGAGAGCTTCGATGAACTGATTTTGGACTCCTACGAGTGGCCCGGGGAAGAGGGAAAAGGCCTTCGCATCCACAGCGTGCAGTACTGGCATGGGGATTCTTTGCTCGCAGAGGTGTCCGGCGATCCAAGCCAGCCTGCCGGCAATGAACGCTACCCTGCCCGACTCCTTTTCAATGGGCCGGGCCCCCGGGAGATCACCGCGGTCGTTCGAATCAACTTGCCTGAAGGGAATGAGGCCGAAGAGTTGGAGCTACGTTCTACCCCGCTTCCGATTGAAGTGACCATTGGGCTGTTGCCCTGGATGCGCGAGGCTATTGCCGATCACTCCAAGAACCTGCTGCGCAATACGAAGGTGAGTTGTTCTGCATCCTCATCGCTCAGCAAGCACTGGGACAAGCAACGTGTGTCGGATGGTCTCATGGGGCGTGGTTGGGTTTGCGCCGAAGATGACTCCGCACCCGAGATCACCTTGGACTTGGACAAAGCCCAGCGCGGAAATGTCCTGTTGCTCACCCACGCTAGCGAAGCCGGCCACGATCCGGATGCATTCGCACGGGCGCGACTCGTGGAGATACGGATCAACAAGATGAAGCCATTTCAAGTCGAGATGAACTTGGATGAAGGCCGCAAGACCCGCATCGTTCTCAAGCGCATGCAGAAAATACGTCGTATACGGTTTCGCTTGATCGACCTGGTCCCAGGCAAAAGCCACAAGGGTGCCGGTGGGTTCATGGAGGTCGAACTCCAGATGGTTAAGGGCGCGCGTTAGCCGGAATTGCGTGCCCAACGCGGCACTTATCCAGCCCCTTGTAGAATGGTGGTACGCAAGGCTTATCACCACAGGTTGTCCGCACCACAATCCCGCCAAGCAGGCCAACATGGCATCTAACACCGCGTTTCAGCTAGAATGTCCGCATGGAAGTCATCACATCACTGCACGACGGTTACCGTCGATTTCGCAAGGGCAAGTACGACCAGCAATCCAAGCTCTACGCGGAGCTAGCCCTGGGTCAGGAACCCGATGTCATGTTGATCGGGTGTGCGGACAGCCGAGCCGATCCTGCGGATATCTTTGACACCAGTCCCGGCGAGCTATTCACCGTGCGCAACGTGGCCAACCTGGTGGCCCCTTGCCCTGAAAAGGGCAGCCTCGACAGCCTTGGCACCGCCCTCGAATATGCGGTCTGCCACCTGGCTGTGAAGCACATCGTTGTCATGGGGCACGGCGGCTGCGGCGGGGTCGGCGCTTGCTTGGCGGCGGGGCAAGGCCCCGCGAACGATGCTTTCATCTCCCCGTGGGTTGCGCAGCTACAACCGGCCAAGGAAGAGGCCCTGGCCAGCAACCCCGAAGACCCGCAAAAAGCCCTGGAGTGGCAGGGGGTACGGCAATCGGTCAGAAACCTCGAAAGCTACCCATTCGTCAAGGAGGCACTCCAGCAAGGAAAACTCAATCTGCACGGAGCCTGGTTCCTGGTGGGCAGCGGTGAGTTGAGCTGGCTGGATTCCTGCGACGGGACCTTTGGGGCCGTGTAGGGATACGGAGTCGGACACCGTATTCTCCACACCCGACTGCCAAAAAAAGGGGACAAGGCCCCACCCGGCCGGATCAGGGACTAATCTACCGCCCATGTCTGAAACAAACACGGTCGTGGCCGGCTCCGTCGTCACGCTTCACTACAAACTCACCCTGGATGATGGCCAGGTCGTCGACAGCTCCGAAGGCAATGAGCCCCTCGCATACCTGCATGGCTCAAACAGCCTAGTTCCTGGCCTCGAGTCCGCTCTCGGCGGCAAGGCCGTGGATGAGGAATTCGAGGTTACAGTGTCCGCAGCAGAAGGCTACGGCGATCGCATCGACGACGCCATTCAAGAGGTCCCGCGCTCGGCATTCCCCGACGACGCTGACCTGCAGCCCGGAATTCAATTCCAAGCCACCGACCAGGACGACAACCCGATCATGGGCACCATCGAAGCGGCCGACGACAAAACCGTCAAAGTCGACTTCAACCATCCCTTGGCGGGCAAGAACCTGAACTTCGCCATCGAGATCGTGGGGGTACGTCCCGCCACTACGGAAGAGGTCGAGCACGGCCACGCCCACGGCGAGGGCGGACACCAACACTAACGCGGGTTTTATTTTCTGCTGACCGAACACAAGGTTCGGTGATGCATCAACGGGCGGTCGGCTGGGAGCCGATCGCCCGCTTTGTGGTGTGCCTGGCATGATGATTGACTTGAAGATGAAAGTTCTGGCCACAGGGACCGAAGGGAAGCGCAAGGGCGGGACCGCGAGGGACCGTCTGAAGGAAGCGTGAAACGAAACTGCGAGTCGACGCACAGAAATCGGATACGAGGCGTGGTGGAGCAGGGCGAGCTGGCACGAGACAGCG
>JAAETM010000026.1 GCA_024228395.1 bacterium
CAAACGGACGCGGGCGCAGAACAGGTGGCTGAGTTGCGTCACATAGAAATGGCGGTGGACGCAACGCCAGCCGCGGACTTCGTAATGATCCAGGCCCAGTTCTTCCTTCCCTTCGCGAAAGCAACTTTCGATCGAACAGCGACCGAAGGCGACGCGCAGCAAGAATCGCAATGTGATGGTTTGGCCGGTTGCCGGATTGACTTCGCCGGGCACACGGTTGGACAGAAAGTATTTCACCTCGCCGGTCAACACGTTGCGGGCCACGACCAGACAATGCCGTCGCGTCGGCAAGCCGTCTGCGTCTTTGCGCCAGAACACGGCCCACTTCACTTCCCACACCTGAGGGCCTTTGTCGGTGTCCTTGATGCGATACCGCTGCCACGACTGCTTGCGGAAGACGGGCGAATGCTGGGCCAGGTTGCGAACCTCGCTCGAGTGGTAGCCCGCGGCCAATCGTGGATAGTCCTTGGGACGCCCGCGACCCGTGTTTTCCGGCCCTTGCCGCACGATTTTCGGCTTTCGCACCCAGCCGTGGAAGTCGACGGGTATCTCGCCCACGAACAGCTGCCGGCGCTGTTCCAAGGCGTCGAGGAACTTGCCGTCGCGGCCGTACAACTCGTCGCATGTCCAGGCCGAAACACGTACCCCGTTGGCCAAGGCGCGGTCGATCATCTCCACGGCGATCTGCGGTTTGGTGCGAAACTCGATCTCCTCCGGCACGTATGTTTTTTTC
>JAAETM010000027.1 GCA_024228395.1 bacterium
GACGCCCGCACCAGAGGACATTCCGAACCGCGCGGACATTGCAGCGAGCTTTCAGCAGGCTGCGGTCGACAACTTGGTCAAGCCGACACTGCAGGCGTGTCGTGAGCGAGATGCGAGGTCGATTCTGGTGGGTGGTGGAGTGGCTGCGAACCGTTGCCTGCGTGAGGCGATGACCGTGGAAGCCGCAAAGGTTGGGATTGAGGTCGTGTTCCCTTCACCGGCTTACTGCACCGACAACGCGGTCATGATCGCAGGGCTCGGTTGGCATGCATTGAACGAAGGAGCATGGTCGGATGGAAAATTGGACGCCAGCCCGCGCTGATATGGCGGGTCCTTGGATCCGTAGGTAGCATGGAGCCATGCTCAAAGTCCTCGCGCCCTTAGTTTTCATTCTGTTGGCCGGAGGCATTTGGTGGCTCGCCCAAGCCGGAGATTCGGATCCCTTGCAACAGGGGCTTGAGCAGGATCCGGTCATCCTGGAGTCCGAGGCCGGGCCAATAGTCGCCGCGGACTTAGCAGCCCCGGACATGCGGACGCGCATCACCTCCAAAAACACGGACCGCACGCCTGTACTTGTGGAAACGCACCAGCCTGATCCCGTGACCGCCCCCGACGAAGACCTTCCACAGTCGGGTTCGGTCATGATGGTGCGAGCCTTGATTGTCGATTGGAATAGCCAGCCCGTCCGTAATACGAAACTGACGATTGGGTATGCAGGGCCGATGCGGTATGGAGATTCTGACCTGGGAGATGAGGCAACATCCGAGGTCACATCCGATTCAGAAGGGCGCATTCAAACAGAGATGAGATTCCTCGATTTGAAATGGAAACAAGTCGCTGTGTTTGTTGCTGACCACGATCGCCAAGCACAGGGCTGGGTGGAGCCCGTCAAAGTGCTCATCGACGGCCGCGGCGACCTGGGCACGATCCAGATCTATGAAGCCCGTGAAAAGTTCCCCACCCCCCTCGTCACGGGCCGAGTGCTTGCAGGAACGGGGGAACCCTTGGCTCCTTTGTCTTGCACGTTCAGCCAATCCATGGACTTCGATGTCGAGATTTCGGGGTTTAGCTCTGGATCTGCGGAAGCGCAGTTCCAATGGGATCGGGAAAGCGGCCAAGTGATCATGGCAGAGGACGGTCACTTTCAAGCCTATGGCTCCGATGCATGGAAGCGCGGCCAACTAACGGCGCTCTCCCCTGGCTACGTGAATGCGAGTGAATACCTCTCTTCACTCCCAGCCTCCAACGTTCAACTCACCCTATACCGCCGCTTGCAACTCGAAGGGAAGCTGATAGTGCCCGACAACGGACCTCCTGTGGAGGAATACTCCATTTGGGTTTCCCAGAAGCTCGGAGGTACCAACTCATCTCCCAATGCGGACGGCACATTCTCCGGTCAGGGCACGAGCCAAACCCTCAACCTCAAGGTTTTCCACCCGCCCCTGAGGACCGTCCTATTCGAACAGGAATTTCAGTCAGCCCCGACCGAAGAAGGGGGTCTTGGGATTATCGATTTGACCGCTCAAGTTCAGGTAGTGAGCCTGACTCTTACCGACCTGCAGGGCAATCTCCTCGCCAACGAGGGGGTAACACTTGGATGCCAGGAGCCATCACTCACCCAAAAAATCCAAACCGGTAACCAGGGGGAACTCCTGTTGGTACTCCCTCGCCAAACTCCTGCCATTCAGTTGGTTCGACATCATGATTCTCCGATGAGTGTGACAAAGCAACTGCTCCTCTGGAGAATGAACTCTGAGCAAGCAACTAGGGTCGTTGAATTCCTCCTGCCCGCGTCACCTTCCAAGGTCTCTCTTCCCTAGCCGCAAGTCTTCAAACAGGGCTGGGCACGGGCGGAGCAGGCGTTCTTGATCGAAAACCACCCAGTCGTCAGCAGGACGCGGCATCGCAATAAATTGTGTAGATTTGGAACGCCGCCCGCACCCCCAGAATCCAAGTCCGGGTATCCTGCGCACATGGAACCGAAAGCGCTCAAGGCACTGCTTCAAGCGGTGCAGGATGGTCAAAGCTCTACGGAGCAGGCTATGGAGGCTTTGGCGGGTTGGCCTACCCAGGATTTGGGGCATAGTCAGCTGGATTTGCAGCGGTCCTTGCGCTGTGGGCATCCGGAGGTGGTCTACGGGGCTGGCAAGACGCCGGGGGAGCTGGTGGAGA
>JAAETM010000028.1 GCA_024228395.1 bacterium
ATCGTGATGCATTCCAGCTCCGAAGATCCGAGGACCATTTCGTCGGCAAAGGGTGTCGTCAACGATGACCTCGATTCGCTTGGACAAGTAGGGCAGCAGCTGGTGCAGCAAGGCTTGCTAGGTTTCGTCAGGCTCCCAGCGGACTTCAGAGAAAAACCGATGGAAGCCAGCGTGGTGCTGGTCGGTCGCTTCGCCACTGGCTCGAATGACACGGGTGACTCAGTGCCTCGACCGGCAAAACAACCAACTGATGATCAGGGTAAGGAACCTGCGGTAAGTCGGCGCTGTAAAGCAAGATTCGAATCCTCGCAGTACATTTTGAAGTGATTGTGGGATACTATCGGCACGCATGTCCCCTCCTCTGAGTTGCTTGGCGAAGTACCACCAGCTTCGAGTTGGGGGCGTGCGATTATCAGAGCGCAGACCACAAAAGTTGATCAGTGAGGGCCCAGACCCAGTCCTGAGAAGTGCGAAACGCTAGGCTATCTGAAGCCCCCGGTCACCCGTCCGGTGCGCAGGTTCGAGAACCTGACTATGACCTGCATTGTTTTCTCAGTACCATGCCGGGCCGCCTCCATGACTTCCCAGCTCGATTTCCACACACTCTTCGTTCGACCGATGGCTCGACTGGGGGTCCTATTTCTGACCCTTTGCCCCGCGCTGGAGGCCCAAGAGGTAAGGCCGGAGGGCTGGGCCGTGCGCACCGACCGTGCGCCCACGATTGACGGGAAGCTGGACGATGGGGTTTGGAAGAAGGCCCGTCTCTTGAGCGCGCTCACCGAGGTCCTCCCGACCGAAGGGGCCAAGCCTGAGGATCCGACCGAGATTCGGATCCTCTTCGATTCGAAAGCGATCTATTTCGGCATTCGGTGCTTTGACTCCGAGCCGGCAGGTCTAATCAGCACTACCATGGAGCGCGATGGTTTCCTCGATTCCGATGACCGGATCGAAATGGTGCTCGATACGTTCCTGGATCGACGCAGTGCGTTCTTCTTCCAGGTCAATCCGGCAGGTTCAAAAGGGGATGCTCTGATCACGAATAATGGTCAGAGCTTCAACAAACCATGGGATGGCATTTGGCGCTGCAAGACTTCGGTGGATGAGTCTGGCTGGTCGGTCGAGATGGCGATTCCCTACAAGACGCTCAGCTTTGAGAAAGGACTGGGCACCTGGGGTCTCAACATCGATCGTTTTGTGGGACGCCGCAACCAACGTCAACGTTGGGCGAGCCCCAGTCAGGACTTTGGTATTTTTCGCATCTTTCAGGCCGGGGACTTGAAGGGCCTTGAGGGCATGCAGCAGGGCATCGGAATCGACGTGACACCCTTCTTGGTGGGACGGCACTTGGATGCGCGCGGAGACAATCCGGACGACGGATTCGAATTTGATGCCGGTTTGGACGCGTTTTTTAAGTTGACGAGCAACCTGACGGCCAGTTTGACGATCAATACAGACTTTGCGGAGACCGAAGTGGATGAGCGTCAGGTCAATCTGACCCGCTTTCCCTTGTTCTTTCCCGAGCGGCGCGACTTCTTTTTGCAAGACGCGGGCAAGTTCGAGTTCTCCAATCTCGGCTCGAATCTGATTCCCTTCTTCAGCCGCAGGATTGGATTGGCAAGTGGGGAACAGGTGCCCCTGCGGGTGGGCGGAAAACTCACAGGGCGTGCAGGCGACTACTCCATCGGCGTTTTGGGCGTTCAAACCGACGATCTCGACGCCTTGGACAGTCAAGACCTGTTCGCGGTACGCATCAGCCGCGACATCGGTAAGCAGTCGACCCTGGGCGCGATTGCTACCCGGGGAAATCCGCTGGGCACGGGGGACAATCAATTGGTGGGGCTGGATGCCAACTACCGCACGAGCTCCTTTCTAGGCAACCGCCAATTGAATGCGAGCCTGTGGGGCCTGGTGTCCGACAGCGAAGGCGTGACCCAAGATCAATCTGCGTTTGGTGCGGGGCTTTCCTATCCCAATGACATCTGGAACTGGAACCTTCGACTCTTCGAAATCCAGGATAACTTCAATCCGGCTTTGGGCTTCGTACCGCGCACGGGCATCCGCCGCTACGACGGGGACTTCAGCTACAACCCGCGTCCGGGCAACCACATTCGCCAATTTCAGTATGAGGTGTCAGCGTCCTATGCAACTGACATTCAGGACCAACTGCAATCCAGCGAGGTCGAATTCCAGCCCTTCGGTGTGGAGTGGGAGAGTGGCGATGAACTGCACCTGGAGGTTACCCGTTCCGAAGAACGCCTCGATGGGCCCTTTGAAATCACAGACGGCATCATAATCCCACAGGGCGGATATGACTATTGGGATTACCGACTCGAATTCGAGTCGGCGGACAAGCGTGAGCTGCGAGTGGAGGCGAGCATCACGGGCGGCGACTTTTACGATGGGGACAAGTTGCAGTACGAAACGGATCTAGTTTGGAAGCCGGGTCCTGAGTTCTCCGCAAGCCTAGGATACGAGCACAACGACATTTCGCTTCTGGCTGGGGACTTCAGTGTGGATGTGGCTCGCGTACGCCTGAGCAAGTCCTTCACACCGGATTTGAGCTGGTCCAACCTGCTGCAATGGGACAGCGAATCCGAGACCTTTGGCATCTATTCGCGTCTGCGCTGGATTCCCGCACCGGGTCAAGAGATCTACGTGGTCTTCAATGAAGTGCTCGACGACCCGATCAGCCAACCCGGCGGAGGGTTGGATCGCGTTTTCGAGGAAATCGCCTTTAAGGTGGTCTATACCCTACGCTTTTAATCTTCGTGCAGAAAATCTGCGCGACACTGCGGGCAGGGTCAGCGCATATTTCGATGGCCAGATAGGTGGTTCGACAATCGAGCGCGGTGTGCGTGCCGGGGTTTGCTGAGAGATACGGAGCGTGCGCACTCAAGCGATTCTGTCAGTCAAATGCTGCACATGAACAAGCCGACGTTTCGCGGCAAATCACTTGGTTGTGTGCGGAACTTTGTAGCCAGGAGTCGTGAAAACGTACGAGGCTCGGTATCGCGGTATCCGGGCTAGGGGCAGAACATGATCGTCAGTGCGTCGCTCAAGTTCCATCCGCTTCCGTGGGGACCGTTGGGGTCCCGATAGACGAACTGGAAATTCTGAGTTATGCCGGGGGCTACTGCGCCTGCGCCGAAGGGAAATTGGGTCAGATCGATGGGTAGCGCAGCTCCGCCGGCAGCGTCGATTTGCACGCCACTGAGGCGGTAAAAGACACCCCCCAGACAGAGGAGTCCATCCCCCACGCGCATCAGACCGCGTACTCTGGCAACCAAGAAAATGCCAAGTTGCCCGGGGGGGGCTTGCGAGGCCATGAGCACCATGTCGTTGGCGGCTACGCTGGCACTGCCCGATGAATCGATGGACGCACCGGCAGAGTTCACCGAGTTGGGGGCTGCCAGGCAGTAACGCTCGGAACCGCAGCGCCCAATCGAGTTGGCGACCTCTTGCAGGAAGGCGGCCTGGGTCGGGTCGAGGCCCGCATCAAAAGCGAGCCCCACCGGACTCTCATCGAAGATTCGGGCGTAGAAAACGCAGGCGGCCAGATAGCTTCCGGCCAGGCTTGGATGGCTGCCATCGGCGGAGTGCAATACGAGCGTGGGGTCCAGTGTACGAGCCCGTCGCCAAGCTTCACCCACCATTGCGACCTCAGCGCCGATGGAAGCGGCCACGTCCCCGTAAGCTGCGCTCAAGGCGTCCTGCATGGCATCGAAGTCTGCGAAGCTCTGACAGTATGGTCCGTAGCAAAACGAGCCACCATCCCGTCGACCCCAGGTGGAAAAGAGCATCACTCGAATCGCAGGGTCATTGGCGGCGATCGAGTTGGCCAGGCTTTGCGCACCGGGGCGCATGAACTGGTCCCGCGTATAGGGAATGGTCGGAAGGTAGCTCTGTTCCTGGAGCACAACCACATCCCAGTCATTGGCAGCGATCTTGGCCAAAGACACCTGATTCGAGCGATGGGGGCTGCCCGATGATTGCGGTGCGCCGAGCGTATTGCCCCCGGGCGTGTTCTTGTCCGTCGTGACCGCATGCCCAGCGGCTTGGGCCAGGTTGGCGAACAGGGCAGGCAGGTTGTTGACGTTTGTATAGCTGTTCCCGAGGAACAAGACCTTTGTTTCTTGGGCACTGGCCCGCGGGGCGAAGGCTGCGATGAGTAGGAGGCCGAAGATGGGGAGTCGCATAGGACGTGTATGGTACCAGGAATCTAGATCCACGTCGGGGAGAGTACGATTCGGAGGCGATTCGGGGACGAGCCCTCATATTGGTGATTCACGAGGGGTACCGTGGGGTGTCGCATCAGGCCCCCAGCCGTCGAATTCTTACGGTCAGGGATCCCACAAAGACGTCCCGAGTTGCGTTGATGCGCGAGCACCTTGGCCACCTACCGAGGGTAGTGCGGCGCAAACGGGCATGTGGACTCGGTTGGCATGGGGCGACGCAGCCTTGACCGTTTCACGGGGTTTCCTTCCCAGTCCGCTTGATGATGTGGACCAAAGCGTCGAGTTGATCCTCTCAGGGAGATTTGACCATCCTGGCAAGACCCATCAGGGGTGGTGGGAGTTGCAAGTTACTAGGTATGGTTGGTCAGGGCCCATCGGCTGGGGCTGCGACGTCTTACAGCTCATCTTCGCTGAAGGTTACCGAGAGCACCTTTGGCGGTAAGCACAGATCCTCATTGCAAGCTTGGAAGTGCATGTGGACTGCGAGGTCCTTGATGCCTCCGGCAGGCGTTTGAACATCGCAGGCAAAAGTGACGGAGTCGACGTACCAGCTGCGTTCGATGTTTTTGGGATCGGGGGTCTCGGTCGTAGTGGTCGTCCATTGCGCGGCTATTTCGCTTCCATCGACGAGGCCCAGGGAGGGTTGGGTCTTTGGATAGGAGCTGTCGGGTGCGACGTTGGCGTAAACATGCCAGCCGCGCTCGAGGCTCAGGGTGCTTACGATATGAACCCGCCCGCTACCATCCGCAAGGGGGCTAGCGCTCGCGCGCAATGTGGTCGGGCCAAACTCCTGAGAAGCACGCAGGGTAGCTGATTTCGACTCTGGTTTGGCAGTGCGTTGATAGAGCCAAACCCAGCCATGGGTGTGTGAGACCTTGCGGTCGAAGACACTCATCTTCTTGCTCAGGGGGGAGAGGACCTTGGACACCTCGTCGAGCTGTCGCGTGATCTCGTCGGTCACACCCGCACCGGAGCGCACGCTCTCGTTGCGTTTCTTGTAGGCCTCGTTGGCGGCCGCTCTGGCTGCTTCGTAGGCGGGCGTCAGGGCTGCTTTCTCAGCTTCCTGTTCCGGGGTGAGGGGGGGTAACGTTTCGTAGAGCCACTGCACGTCTCCGATGAGAAGATCGGCCGCTCCGTCGCCATTCCAGTCGGTCACGTGCACCTTTGAGCGCGCGCCAGGATGCACAGGGCCATCGGCTTCCGAGAACTCCTCCCAATCATTTTTACCGACCAAAACGGCTGCCGCCGCATAGACCGGGGCGTTCGCCTTGCCCGTGTTGCGGTGCCAGAGCGCACCCCCATTTTCGTGACCCACGATCAAGTCGGCGAGGCCATCCCCATCCCAGTCTGCGTGGTGAGCGTTTGAACCCTTGATCTTTTTCCCGTCCGCGGTCAGCAGTTGAGTGATTTTCGTGGACCATTTGGGCTCGGCGCGTGTGCCCACGTTGGTGACGATCTTCACCCCGCTCGAGCGCGTTCCGACCACCAGGTCAAGGTCGCCATCCGCGTCCATGTCTATCGCCTCGGGTGTTACGGATGAGGCGACCTTCAGCGGTTTGCCATCGTCCCCAAGCAAGTAGCGTCCTTGGGCAAGTTCTCCATCCTTTCCACGTTCGAAAAGATAGAGTTCGCCGGTATAGGATCCGGAAAGAATGTCGATGTCACCATCAGCGTCGTAGTCCACAAACTGTGGAACGAAGGAGATGCATCATGTTGTCGGAATAGACGCATGTTCCTTGCCTGCCCGCAAGTATTCGAAGTCCTTGAACAGCGGAGCCGTTTTTGTACCCATATTTCGATAGATGCGCAGCTTGCCCTCGGAATAGGAGGAGCCCTCTGCGTGCAGATCTTCAGGCAAGCGCTCCTTTGGGAACTGACCGGTTCCGTACTCACCAACCAACAGGTCCCGCAGACCATCTCCATCGAAGTCCAAGAAATGCGGGGCCGCGTGTCCGACGGTCACGTCGATCGGAACACCATCGGCCAGCAAACGGGTCGGCCCCGATAGATCAGGGGCGGTCTCCGGCATGGTCGGACCCTCCTGGCTTGCGGAAAATCCAGGAGCCGTGAGGCTGAGAAGGCAAGTGAAGAGGATCATGATGGGTGGCGGGGGGCCGAGGGGATTCCGAAGGGCTGAGTTCGGGGAGGGCGGGGAAAGGGAGCGAGCCGAGGGGCGAGCTCGAAATGGATTGTATCGATCGCTATCGTTTGGAAGGTGGGCGAGTTCGTAAGCATTTGACTAAACCTCACCGTTGCGTGCGCCAAGAAAACTTGGTGGAGGAGTAAAGATGACCTGACTATGTAATCAACTAGACAACAGAGGCAGGACACCCTAAACCTCCTTTGGAATCCTGCGGGTGCCAATCCCGCCCGGAAAGGCTGGCCCCCATCCGGAAGCGAGTCTTGCGTGGGTCTGGGGTAACCCGGCCTGCGAAGCGTAGACAGCGAGTCTGTAGGCCGTGTGATAGAGCCTCGAAATGAGTTTCTTGTGGGAGCCGACACCGTGCAACGCGTGGAAGGCGACATCAGTACACCGTGAAGGCCGGGTGTACGATC
>JAAETM010000029.1 GCA_024228395.1 bacterium
CCGGCTCCGGCTCCCGCTCCGGCTCCGCACCTGCTCCCGATTCCGCCCCCGGCGGCCTGCCTGCGTCAGGCCACCCGGCAAAGTCCACTTCCTTCCCGTCTTGTTCAGTGGCCCAACTTTTCTAAACAACTTCTGACACGCCCCACTAGTGGGGTGTAACAGAAGTGCGCAGCAGAAGTTTGCGGCTATTCTCCGGCGATGTCGTCGCAGTAGCGCTGCAGGGACCGCAGGATTTGATCGGCGGCCTTGGTCCACATGATAGGCACGATCCGAGCCCACATCGCATGCGACTGCGTGGAAGTCGTGCGGCGGACGATCGCCGCGAGCGCCCGGGCCCTTGCCTTCCTCTCACTCCCGCAGCACCACCTCGCTCATGGAAGCAGTCCATCGCTCATGACTTTGCACGGCTACCACGACCTTGGCCCCACGCCCTCATCGTCCTTCAAGACCTGACTCACCATTGGTCTGCCTATCGTGCTCAGGTGAGCCGATTCGAACGGCCGGGTGCGGAATCGGGAGCCGGAGCGGGAGCCGGAGCCGGGGCGGATGCGGAACCGGAGCCGGGTGCGGGGAAACAACCGGCCATCCTCGGCATGCGTCGCTTCGATGATCGCGGGCAGGCGGTTCGCGACGTTGCGCATCACGGCTGATGATCTGAATGCCTGTAGACGAGCTTCGTCAGCATGGCCAAGATGCGGTCGAGCAGCGCGCGACTTGCCTGGAGCTGATCCTCGGTGAGCACCTTGCTCGCGCCGAACAGGTCGAGGGCACCGACGCATTCCGTCGCCGAACGCCGAGCGATGCGATCGTGCCGTGCTTTCTCCTTGGGGCTGAACTCGCCAGCACCCTCGGCGATGTTCAGCACGATGGAGTCCGACGCACGCCGTAGCTGGTCCGCCAGATCGCTGTGACCACGTGGCGTGGGGGTCAGCATCGAATGCACGATTCCAGCGAACTCCAAGGCGCACTGGTAGACGTCGAGGTCGCGAACACTTTGAGCTTCCATACATGCAAGGGACTGGACCACCCCGATTCCAACCGGAAAAACCGAGACGTCTCGTCACCCGGTTTCGATCCCGCTCTCGGTCCCGCATCCGCCCCGGCTCCGGCTCCCGCTCCGGCTCCGCCCCGGCTCCCGATTCCGCCCCCGGCGGCCTGCCTGCGTCAGGCTACCCGGCAAAGTCCACTTCCTTCACGTCTTGTTCCGTGGCTTCACTTTTCTAACGAACTTCTGACGCACCCCACTAGTGGGGTGCGTCAGAAGTTCGCAGCAGAAGTTAGCGGCTATTCTCCGGCGATGTTGTCGCAGTAGCGCTGCAGGGACCGCAGGATTTGATCGGCGGTCTTGGTCCACATGATAGGGCACGATCCGAGCCCACATCGCATGCGACTGCGTGGAAGTCGTGCGGCGGACGATCGCCGCGAGCGCCCGGGCCCTTGCCTTCCTCTCACTCCCGCAGCACCACCTCGCTCATGGAA
>JAAETM010000030.1 GCA_024228395.1 bacterium
GAAAGACCGGAGCACCTGGTATCGATGGTCAGACCGCCAGCGAATACGAGGAGGACCTATCGGAGGATCTCCGACGCCTCCACAAGCGCATGCGATCAGGCAGCTACCGGGCCCCAGCGGTCAACAGGACGTACATTCCGAAAGCGGATGGAAAGTCCACGCGGCCCATTGGGATCCCCACCTTCGAAGACAAGATTGTGCAACGCGGAGTCACCATGGTACTGGAGGCGCTCTACGAATAGGACTTTCTGGACTGTTCGTATGGTTTTAGGCCAGGACGCTCCGCACACATGGCACTGTCCGACCTGAGAGGGGGATTGCAAAAGATGGGGGGTGGCTGGGTCCTGGACGTGGACATCAAGAACTTCTTCGGAGCTTTTGAGCATGCCAAGCTCAGGGACATTCCACGCCTGCGGATGAACGACGGAACGCTGCTGCGTTTCATTGGCAAGTGGCTAAGGGCTGGAGTCTTGGAGGAGGGGGACATGACGTACCCCACCCAAGGGACCCCACAGGGCGGAGTCATCTCCCCCCTGCTAGCGAACATCTATCTCCACGAGGCACTCGACAAATGGTTTGAGTTCTCGGTGAAGCCGAAACTACGTGGCCAGGCTTTCCTGGTCCGCTACGCCGATGACTTCGCGATTGCTTTCGCGGAGGAATCGGATGCTCGATTGGTCATGGGCGTCCTGCCCAGACGACTTGGTCACTTCGGCCTGGAGATCCACCCGGAGAAGACCAAACCGCTCGACTTCCGCCGCCCCCCTGGGGGTGATGGGAGAACCTTCGACCTCTTGGGCTTCACGCACTACTGGGCTCGTTCCCGGATATGCAAGAGAGCACTTCCGCGGCAATGCGGAAGCGCACTTTTTGAATTGGTTGTCCGGGCTTACTTCTTCTTAGCGGGCTCTTTCTTCTTTGCCGGCTTCGCCTTCTTGGAGAGGCGCGTGGCCAGGAGTTTGACCGCGTTCTTTTTGCCTTTGGTTTCCACAGGGTCGTCGCCAAAGTAGGCGTCCCAAAGCGCCCAGCAAAGGGTTTTGGATGTGATAGTTCCCATGCGCTTGCCAGCGACCGTGGTCACGAGCTTGTTGCCTGGAAGCCACGTAAAAGAAATGGTTTGCCCATCTTCAATTTCATTGGAGAAGTACCCTCGGAAGATCTTGAGGGCAGCGGGCCCGTCCTTCCAACCCCACTCCGAACTGGCCTTGGCTATCCGAGGATTGACGCTGTCCACGAAAGCTCCGCGGATCTTTTTAGCGCCCACATCCCGCACAAAGGAAAGGTGAAGCGAGCGTGTGATCTTCTCTTGCCCCAGGTTCTTGTAGAAATTCTTGTCGGCCAGAAGCGACTTGACTGGCTTGCCAAGGAAACTCTTCATGCGCTTCTCTACTTCGGAGTCATCCACGTAAAGGCCAAATGCATAGACGTTGACGAGGATGACGAAGCGCTTGTCCCGCACGGCGACACCGGCCAGGGCTAGTTCGTTGAGCTCCACGGGTGCGATCGTCTTGACCGCGAACTTCACTTTAGTGTCCGGTTCCTTGATGTGGGTGGGGGCCTTGGTGCCTTCTCCCTTTTGCAGGGTGGTCGGGGCGGAAAACGGAAGAGCAAGGGCCAGCAGGAGTGCTTGGAAGATCATGGGGTGCGTGGGTGGGGTTGATACTGAACCCCCATCATGCAGCCAATGGCCTTTTTTTGCACGGCTCCCGTGCTCAACGCACTTCTAGCCCGGACATTTCATGAACACGCACCCCAGGCTTCGCAAACGGGCCCTTCTCGGTCCCTGACAGGACTTTCCGAATGTTGCCTTCCTGATAGGTAAGCCCCGGTCCGTGCAGCGGATCACAGGTCCCTTTCGGGACCTGTGAAGGGGATCCCTACCGCATTGCCTGCGGGGTCAAGATCCGCAAAGCCCTGCCAGGAAACGAGTCGCTGTGCCTGGAGCACGTCTCCATGAAGCATTCGGGCTAGGCCGCCCTGAACCGGATCTGTTCTCGCTGGCGCTCCATCAGGTAATCTTGGAGCCGATATTCCTTGCGTAGCCACTCGGCGCTGCCGTCAGCCTCGAAACGCAGACTGATTCTCGGGCTCTTGGTGTGCGTGAAATGTCGCACGACCTGGGCCGGGAGCCTCAGGGCTTCTCCCAAGAAGGGGGCTTCCAGCACCAACACGACCTGGGAATTCCGTTTCGGAAGACGTTGTCCGCGGTGTCTAGGGAATTGCAAACTGCATCCGCCCAGGGAGAGATCCATGGGGGTGCCGGTGAATTGGGACTCTCCCTGCTCGACGTGCGATATCAGCTTCAGCAAAGGCCGGGTCTTGGCTGTGCCAAATTCCATAGTTCGAACCCGGAATGCTCGACGGCGGTTGTCCGCTTGGGCGGCCAAGGCCGCATCCCAGAAGTGGTGGGGGGCTGCAAGGTGCAGGATGTACTGATCTGGGTCCGATCCGGTGCCAGCAAGGCGGGTGGGCTCGCCAGGGTTTTCCAGGCTGATAGTTTCGGTAAGGGCGAGCTTGAGCTCCCGATTCAGGCTGTGGCCCAGATCGCTGACGTCCGGGGCATAGATCTCGATCTTATCCTCGAAGGCACGCACCAAGCGGCACTCGACGGCGATGCCGGCGGCGCTAATCAGATATGCCAAGGGCCTCGAATTGGATAAGCGGAAGGGCATCTGCAGGAAGATGTGGGTTCGGACGGGGGGTGTACGCCCTGTTTTTTTGGGGCCCACTCTTTTCCCCTATCGGCTGTGGAAAGGTGCAAATCTTGAGCCTATTCGACCTGTGGATAATTTTGGGGATTCGTTCCGTGGGGGGTAGGAGAGGGGGTTTTAGGGAGCAAGAAGGTTGGTTTTGTGTTGGTGGGGGATTGGGGCGAATGTTGACTATTTGTGAGAAGGTGTTGCTGGATGGTTGTGGAATTGGCGGGACTTTGGGGTTCGATCTGGGGAATATTATAATAATGGTGGTAAGATTGGCGGCATTTTGTATTCTAGGGTTGCTCAGAAACCGGCGGGACTCCGCCTACTTGTCACCACGTCATGTCCAACTCCCTGCTACTGATCGGCGAACACCCCGCCACGCTAGATGGAGAAGGACGTATTCAGCTTCCTGCAAGCC
>JAAETM010000031.1 GCA_024228395.1 bacterium
ACGGGGGTGCACCCCCTTCTCGGCCCCAGGAAGGCCGTCAAGTGGGGTTGGGGTGGTCGTCCGAGCCTAAATCCAGGCTTCCAAACCTCCGAATAGTCGCCAAGAAAGGTCTTGGCGGGCCTCCAGGCGCCCTTGCCCCCCCGTGAACGGTTACATCCAAGGTCGACTCGACAAGACTCAAGCCGTACGCCCCCTCTGAGTCATAGACTTCGCCGACCCAGTCGCAGGCCGTGTCATTGTCAAAGTTACCGGTTCCCCAAGCGCCGCCGGCGTTGGACGTGAAGATGGCCATCATGACGCCGGTGACGGGCGCGCCGCCGAGCAGGCCGCCCAGGGTTTGAACGCCCAGGAACTTGCCGACGAAGACTGGTCGGAGCGTCGATATGTCATGGATCGGACTTCGACAAAAACACCTAACCCGCCGACGATTCGGCGAAATAGCCTAATTGGTGTCAGATTCGTCGTTTTTGACGAATTGCTGTAAGTGACTGTGGGGGTTGTAGTAAAGTGAGACCATGAATGAACCTCTGTATTTGGCTCTGATTGGCGACATGGTCGCTTCCAGGCACCTCTCAGATCGAAAAGCGACTCAAGAAAAGCTCCTCATGGCGATTTGTGACTTGAATGACAAGCCTGAGCTGGGGTCAGACGCCTTGGCGGCTCCACTAACCCTTACTGCCGGAGATGAAGTGCAAGCACTGGTTAGGAGCCCCGAAGCAGCGGTCGTTCTGATCCAAGAGCTCACCGATCGTTTCGGGGGAGCTGGCAAGTTTCCGGCTTTCGTTTTCGGTTTGGGCCTTGGCCCACTATCCACAGGGCCTGTTCACAAATCTTCTGAACCACCACCGAATCCGGCTTTGCTGGATGGGCCATGTTTTCATAATGCTCGCCGTGCACTAGAAGCGGCGCAAAAGCAGGGCCAATGGGTGCTGTGTGAGGGGTTTGATTCAAGAGTAGGTTTGGCTCTCAACGCGATCTTTGGCCTGATGGGGGCCATACGGTCCACGTGGACAGGCAATCAATGCCTCCACACTTACCACGTCCGGAGCTATCGGTTCCAAAAAGATTGGGCGGGAGAATTCGGTGTGAGCCCTTCAGTGGTCAGCGAAAGTTTGCAGGCCGCCTGTTTTGATGAAATAAAGACAGGGGAAATAGCAGCCAAGAGCCTGTTGCAGGGAGTGCCGCTATTCAATCTGGAGGCTTCCGAATGATCATATGTTCTTTCACACCAGAGATTCAAGACACTCTGTTGCTCCTTTTAGCTGGGCATGTCCTGGCCGATTTTGTCTTTCAAACCAGAGCCATGGTAGAGGGCAAAAAGGAAAGCTCGGCAACACTCTGGCTTCATGGGCTAGAAGTGTACCTAGTCCAGGCGCTGCCTTTGCTTTTCTTTCAATTTGCCTCCGGATCAGCCCTATTGGTTATCTTGGTCATTACTTGCTTGCACGTTCTGACGGATTGGCTGAAGGTCGTTGTGGAGAGAAAGTGGGGACCACGTCTTGTTTGGTTTTTTTTAGACCAGGGGTTCCATGTCCTGGCTATTGCTGGAACGCTATGGGCATGGCATTCATGCTGCTCCCTAGATGGCATGGGTCCAATCCAGTTGTCAGATGGTTGGCTGCAAGTCGGGTGTGCCTTGGCAATCTCATATGGTTTCGCGGTCCACGGAGGCAATGCGATTGTTTCAGCTCTCTTGCTCAGTCTTCGAAACAAAGCCCAGAATCCAATGCCAGCAAGTGTTCATGTGGGGGCTGGCACGATGATTGGCATCTTGGAGCGTCTGATTATAGTGACCTTGGTTTGGCAGGGAGAGTGGGGAGCGATGGGGTTTGTGCTCGCCGGAAAATCCATCGCTCGATACAAGGAGCTTGAGGAGAAATCTTTCGCAGAGATATACCTTGTAGGCACTTTGACCAGTTTTTTGGTAGCAGGAGCATTGGGAGGCTTCCTGCAGTGGATGGTGCCTTAGTGATACGGAGCCAGGCTCGAATCCGCCGCTTGCTTGGGGCGGGGTGCTGGGAGCCGACGGTTCGGATGCAAGTGGCGGATGCGTGCCGGGCTCCTGGCCGTGGCCAAATGACACTGCCGCAGGTCCTGGACCCAAAGGGGGCGCGGGAGCTGCGGCGGTTTTTGCCGGGGGGAGGGGGTTAGACCTTTTCGGCGGGCAGTTCGGGGAAGTCTACTTTCTGCCAATCCACGATTTCGCACTCGGCGTAGAGTTCGTCCAGGCCATAGAACTCGCGCGCTTCGGGTTGCAGGACGTGCACGACCACGTCGCCGAAGTCGGCTAGCACCCACCAGCCGAGTTCTGCGCCTTCGGCGCGGGCGTGGGTTTCTCCTGCGGCCTTGAGACGATAGTGGATGTCGTCGTACATGGCGCGCACGTGGGGGCGGCTGGTGCCGGTGATGACTACGAAGTAGTCGGCGAACTTGATTTGTTCACTGACGTCGTAGACTTTGATGTCTACGCCTTTCTTCTGGTCGGCTAGGAATGCAGCTGCTGCGGCGAGTTGACGGGATTCGATGACGGGGTCTCCGGAAGGGGGTGCAACGCTCGACGGGGAGGGCCTGGGCTGAGCGAGGTCAGCGGTGACGCGGTTTGTCGAGTTGAGAGTTACGGCGCGGTCGATCGGGTGATCGACCGCGCCGTGAGTGTTTTGGGTGGACCCCAGAAAAGGTATCGGGAGGGTCCGAGCCGGAGCCCGGACGATCAAGATCGCCCGGGCTCCGAAGCCTGCCTAGCTAACGAACCAGGGCAGGAAGACCAGGCTGACCACGGTCATCAGCTTGATCAGGATGTTGAGGGAAGGGCCGGAGGTGTCCTTGAAGGGGTCACCCACGGTGTCGCCGACGACGGCGGCCTTGTGGGCTTCCGAGCCCTTGCCGCCTTCGCCGCCGTTCTCAATGAACTTTTTGGCGTTGTCCCAAGCGCCGCCGGCGTTGGACATGAAGATGGCCATCATGACGCCGGTGACGAGCGCGCCACCGAGCAGGCCGCCCAGGGTTTGAACGCCCAGGAACTTGCCGACCAGGACGGGAACCAGAACGGCAACCGCGCCGGGAAGAACCATCTGCTTGAGCGAACCCTTGGTGGAGATGTCCACGCAACGGGCGGCGTCGGGCTTGGCGGTACCTTCCAAGATGCCGGGGATCTCGCGGAACTGACGACGAATCTCTTCGACCATCAGGTTAGCCGCACGGCCCACAGCGCGCATGGTCATGGCGCTGAACAGGAAGGGCAGGAAACCACCGATCAACAGGCCGATCATCACGTTGGAGTTGGTGATGTCCAGGTCTAGCGCGGTGCCCCCGGCCAGGTTCTTGGCGGAGCTGGAGAACGCGCTGAACAGAGCCAGTGCGGTCAGGGCTGCGGAACCGATAGCGAAACCTTTGCCGATGGCTGCGGTGGTGTTACCTACAGCATCCAGGGCGTCGGTGCGCTGGCGAACTTCTTCGGGAAGCTTGGCCATCTCGGCCAAACCGCCAGCGTTGTCAGCTACCGGGCCGTAAGCGTCCACGCCGAGTGAAATACCCAGGGTGGAGAGCATGCCAACCGCAGCGATGGCGACGCCGTAGACGCCAGCCATGTAGAAGCTGGCGGCGATGGCGAGGCAGATCAGGATGACGGGAAGGGCAACGGACTCCATGCCGGTCGCAAGACCGTGGATGATGTTGGTTGCGGCTCCCGTGTTGGACTGCTTGGCAATGTACTGGGCCGGCTTGGCTTCCATAGCCGTGTAGTATTCGGTGACCTTGCCGATCAGCACGCCAACCACGAGACCGGAGATGACGGCGCAGAACAGGGCCATTCCGCCGCTGCCATCGAAGTGGCCTTTTGCGGCGTCGTCGCTGAAGAGCTTCTCGGGCAGGTCGAGCATGCCGGTGAGGGTCAAAGCTGCAGTGGCACCGATCACGATGATGGATGCGACGATCAAACCCTTGAAGAGGGCACTGTGCAAGGCGTGTTCGTCGGTGGCCTTCACAAAGTAGGTACCCACGATGGAGGCGATGATGCCGAAGGCTGCGACCGCCATGGGCAACATGATCATGCCGACTTGGCCTTGCATGGCCGTGCCGTCGGTGTTGGTGTAAGCGAAAGCGCCCAAGGTCATAGCTGCGATCAAGGAACCAACGTAAGACTCGAACAGGTCGGCGCCCATGCCAGCCACGTCGCCCACGTTGTCGCCCACGTTGTCGGCGATGGTGCCGGGGTTACGGGGGTCGTCCTCGGGGATACCGGCTTCGACCTTACCAACCAGGTCAGCGCCCACGTCGGCGGCCTTGGTGAAGATGCCTCCGCCCACACGGGCGAAGAGTGCGATCGAGGATGCGCCGAAGCTGAATCCGAGCACCTGCTGCAGCACGGTGGCGTCGATACCATTCTCACCGGTGTAGACGATGGTGAAGATCGCAACACCGATCAGGCCGAGACCCACAACGCACATGCCCATGACGGTACCGGAACCAAACGCAACGTCGAGAGCACTTGACAGGTCCTTCGTAGCAGCCTGTGTGGTACGCAGCGCGGCGCGCGTGGCGGTGTGCATGCCGAAGTAACCGGCGAGCGCGGAAGCGACAGCGCCACAAACGAATGCGATGGCGGTCTTCTGGCCCAGGCCTTCAGCGGGGATCAGCCAGATCACCGCGGTAACGGCGGCCACGAAGAAGGACAACCAGATGTACTCCGCCTTCAGGAATGCAGCGGCACCCTTTTGGACCAGCACGGAGATTTCTTGCATCTCGGGCGTGCCTTGGTCCTGCGCCATGATCGACTTGTACTTGATGAAGGCGAACACGAGCGCGAGCACGGATGCGGCGCACGAGATATAGAGAACGTAGTCAGTCATGACTTCAGCAGTCTGCTACCGGGGGGCAGATAGGGGGTTCGAGGCGGCCTCAAATGGGCATCGCCAGGGATTTAGGGTGCCCTACCATATAGGGGGCGCCGGAGAGGTCAACCGCTAGCAGCCCAGTCCCTGTTCAAAAACCGGAGTATGCCCCTGATTGGGTTCTACTCCGAGTCTTCCGAACCCGGCGATTCAGTCCTGGACTTGGCTTTGGAGGCTTCAGAATCCAGCCTGGCGACCTGGCGATCCCGCCGGTGAACCAGCATGCGCACCGCCACAAAGGCCAGCACGAGTACCAAAATGAAGCCCAGCACCTCGGTGGACTCCTTGATGCCCTCCTCCAGCTTCACGATGTTGCGGCTGAAGGCCTTTCCGATCAGCACATAAATGGGGACCATGATCAGGGCCGCCAAGGCATCCGCCAATATGAACCGCCAATACCTCATCCCCAAGGTGCCCGCGCTAAAGAAGCCGGGCATGCGCACTCCGGGCAGGAACCGGCATGTGAAGATGGCCCAGCTGCCATGCCTTTCCATGCGCTTCTCGATCAAGGCGAAGCGCTCGGGGTGCAGAATCTTGTTGGCCAGGGGCAGTTTGAGGGCCCTGGGCCCCAAGGTCCGGCCCACCCAGAAGGGGATCGAGTCCCCGAGCAGGGTCGCGACCCAGCAGGTCAGCATGATCGGAATGGTGCTCACCATGCCCTGGTTCAGCAAATACCCGGAGCCCACCATGGTGACCTCTTCCGGCACGGGCAGCCCCGCTCCAGCTCCAACCAGAACCAAAAAAGGCGCCCCATAACCAAGGCGGTTGTAGATTGAGCTCAGGAAGCTCTCTTTGGCGAGGGCGAGGATCACGCGAGAATCCTAACCAAAGCCAAAGGGTTGGGGTACCTCAGAGCCTCCAGACTGTGGAATCTCAAGGCCTGGGTGTTGTGCGGGGCAGACATGGGTCGATTCAGCATCGGGGCTGCACGACCCCCCAGGACCCGCGGGCTGCGGAACCCCAGCCCTATTCCCCGGTCTAATGATCGTGGGGTGGGCTGGTGACCTTGGGCATGTCACCGGCGCGCAGGTTGCCCAGGGCCAGGGCTTGGGCGAAGTGGTGGAGGCCTAACTCGTGGGCCGCTTCGGCTCCGCCCGGCCAGGGGAGGGGGGACTCTTCCGAGCGCGCGAGCACCTCTATGTAGTAGGTCAGGGTCTGGCCCAGGATCAGGTGCAGTTCGGCGGGGTCGCGGGTCTTCTCTATCCCTTCGGTCAGCACCTGGATGCCGGCTTGCATCCATGCCACACGTTTGAGCCCGTCGGGTTCGTTTTGGGCGGAGCCGCGCAGGAAGATCAGATGCGAGGCCAAGGTGGTCCAGCCGCCGGGGGATGCCGGGTCCAGGGCCAGGGCGCGGTCGGCGTGCAGGTAGGCCTGTTCCCAGGCGCCGCGGGAGATGCTTTGGTCGAACTGGACCCACTGCCAGCTGGCGGCGAAGCTGGCGAGGGGGCTTTGGCGCTGTGGTTTGTCCCGCGGTGCCAGGGTGGCAGCGAGGGTGATACAAGCGATACCAGCAAGGGCCAAAAGAGAGGGGATCCAGCGAGCTTTCATCGGTCGATCCCCCAGGCGTGCAGGCCACGGCGGCCCAGCAGCCAGCAGGCAACGAGCAGGGGCAAGGCCAACAGGCCTGGCAGCAAGGGGAAAGGCTGCGTCCCCATGGAAACGTTTTGCCACTGCAAGGCCCCGGGCCACGCGGCCAACCAACCGGGCCAGATCGCGCTGATCCCAATCGCCACCAGGAACGCCATGGGGATGGCGATGGCAGGCCGCAGCCAGGTGCAAGCCGTGAGAACCAGGGCCAAGGTCACACCGGTCCAAAACCAGGCGAGAAGGCCCAGGCGCATCCAATGGGGGAAAGGTCCCTGTTTCGAAAGGGTGAGCAAACCGTGGGATCCCAGCACCCCGAGCACGCCGTCATCCGTGTTGGCCAGGGTGATGTTCAGCGGCCCGCTTCCATCGGGAATCGCAACCCGCATCCAGGTGAGTCCATCGATTCGAGTTTCGATTTGTTTGCCGGCGAGTCCGCGGCTTGCGGTGAGCGATACCTGTGTTGTGGGGGCACCGCCCACGGTCGGGCGCACGTGGATTGCGAGCTGGCTGGAGGGTCCGGCGTGCACGGTTTTTTGCAAGGCTTGCCCGGGTTGCAGCACGACGTCGGCTTTCCATGCGCCAACTCGGTCGATGGAATGAGCGGGTGCGTGTGCGTTGCCACCGATGAGCAGGAAGGTGAACAGCAGGGCTATTGCAAGTCCACTCACCAAACATGTTCCAAGCCAAATCGCGAGCAGATAGGCCCCTTGTCCAATCCCCATGGGGGCCAGCCAATTGGCTTCTTTCTTGCAGAGTGAGCGCACACGCAATCCCAACTGCAAGGCGCACCAAAGGACCCAAAGCCAAACACCTTGCTGCAATGCCGTGGACAAACGTACCAGGGGCGCATCTTGCAACCCCCCATAACCCTCCGGCGCGCTCCAGCTCAAGCGCAGCAGAACCAGGGTGATCAAAAACAACAACCCGGGAAAACCCAGGCAAAGACGGCGCACTTGCAAGGCCACCAACGGTGCAAAGGAAAGAGCCCTATTGCCCATGGTCGGATCGCGCCCCGTGGTAGATGTCGATCGCATCGCGCAGGGCGGGCGTCGTGCGAATCCAATCCACACCCTGCTCGCCTAGCCAAGTCTGCAGTTCGCTCTCCAGTTCAGGGGGCAACCCTTGCACCTCGATCGTGGTCCGCTCCGGGTCACCCAGCATGTGCATGGTCGGGCCTTCGCACACGATTTTCCCTTCGATCAAAACGGCCAGGCGGTCGGTGAGTGAGGCCAATTCGGAAACCACGTGGGAGGCCAAAACCAGCGCGCCACCACGTTCTTGATGTTCACGAATCCAGTCGCGCAGCAGGATCAGTCCGGGGGCATCGAGCCCCGCGCTTGGTTCATCCAGCAGCACTAGTTGCGGTTCAAACAGGAAGGCCTGCGCCAGTCCAAAACGGCGCAGCATGCCACGCGAGTAGCGCCCCAGTTTGGTCTTTGGCTGATCGCCCAGCCCGGCCCGATCCAAGGCGGCGAGTAGGGCCTTCCTGTCCCGTTTGCCCCGCAAGCTGGCCAGCAAAGTCAGGGCCTGCAGGCCATTCAAGTCGTCGGGGAACGGGGAGTCCTCGGGCAGATAGGATACGCGCGTCAGAGCATCGGGGGTGTGGGCCTCGCGTCCGAGCACCAGGACCCGGCCGCCGGTGGGTCGCAATAACCCGGCTAGATGCCGCATGAGCGTGGACTTTCCAGATCCATTGGGGCCCAACAATCCCAGGGTTTGGCCCGCCGGCAGTTCCAGGTCCAAGCTGTTTAGGATCGTGCGCCGACCAAACCCATGGGGGAGCTTGGCGCACAGGCCTTGCACCTGAAGGGCGAGGCCGGGGGATTGCGGAGACGTGGGCATGGCTGCCATACGATACCTGCCATTGCGCGACGACGCAATTAAGGCGGCCCCATCATGCACTTGGGATTCCCAGGGGCCGGGACCTGGCAGGCCGCTGTTCGTCAACGCCAGTTGATACGACTAGACCTTGGGGGTCGTGTGGAAGACGCAGTCCCCGACGTGCGCCACGAATTGGGGGTGGGTGTCCGCGATCTTGTTGGCCAGCAGGTGATCGGGGTGGTGTTCCAGGGCTAGGGCGGCGGTGGAACCCGGGGGGCCAGGGGCGAAGCCAAGCGCGAGATTCGGGATGAGCCATTTCATGTGGGCACGATTCAATCAGGAAGCCAGTCCTGGATTGCAACGTTGAGGTAGAGCTAGGATGGAAACTGGGTAGGATAGATGCGGTATCCTGGACACCGATCCAACCCTTGCGAACCCCCATGACCACCATTTGGCTGTATGTATTGTCTGGCGAAGAGCTAGGCCGCGTCGAGACCTTTCAAACCGGTGCCCTGACCATTGGGCGGGGGGGGGACGCGCACATGCGTCTCGACTCGAGCACAGTCAGCCGCCATCACGCCCGCCTGCAGGTGGCCAACGGGGGACGGGTTTGGGTCAAGGATTTGGACTCGACCTCGGGTACCTATCTGGCTGGCGAGCGGGTCACGAGCGCCGAAATCCAACCTGGAGCGATCCTGCGCATTGCCGACGTGGAACTGCGAGTGCGTGTGGAGTACGAAGAACCCGAGGGCTCGGATGATGGGGACGCAGGCATGGAGCTGGAAGGAGAGTGGGAGGAGGGAGTGGCACCCAAAGGACCCATGGCCCCCATGGCCGCACCCGCTCGGACAGCCCCAATGCCCAAACGTGCGCAGCCCTCCGCTAAGGACCTGCGCCGCGCCCAACAGGTGGGCGATCTGCCGGGCGCTTCCACCTCCGCCAAGACCTCAGGCCGAAAGCGGGTGCTGCAATACAGTCAACACTCCACGAGCTACGGAATCGGAGGGGGCGAGTTGAGCCAGCGCGCCCCCTGGCAAAAAGCCCTGGCCATGGTGGTTGCCATCGCCCTCTTCGCAGGCCTGGCCTACGGTGCTTTCTACCTCACCCAAACCGCCCGCAGCGCCCGCGCCGAATCGGTCGAGGCGCGCTGAACGCCGGGCCAGGGGCTTAGCTTTGCCCGTTGAGGGCCAGCTGGAGACTCAGGTCCGCATCCAAGCCATCGCCGCCGGCCGTGGTGCGTTAGAGGCGGTTCCGTTTCATGAAGTGGTGGTTGGGGAGGCCGCGCACCAGTGGTCCACGGTGCGCTGGGCGGTCCCATGCCAGGTGAACTCGGCTGCCCGGTGTTGGCGCTGAATTCTGGATTCGGGCGTGTCCAGGAGCAAGGCTTGCGCGACCGCTTGTGCGGCGTCCGTGGGACTTGTGGGGTCGAAGAAGGCCACCTGGTCCCGGGCTCCACCTACGATTTCCCTGTGGGACGGAAGGTCGCTGATAGCCAAGGGAGCGCCGGCGTGCAAGGCTTCCAAAGCGACCATGCCAAAGCTCTCCAGCCTGGAGGGCAATAGCAGGGCGGAGCAGGTCGCTAGGGCGCCTGCAAACGCGGTTTCCATCAGGGGCGCATGCCAAGTGATGCGATCCTGTTGGCCATGCTTTTTGATGGTCGCGGTGATGTCTTCACCGGGTTGGGCGTGGATGCGCAAGGGGGGCAGGCTGGGATCGGTGGCCCAGCTGCTCGCCAGCAATGCGTGGTTCTTGTGGGGATCGGTGGGGCCCAAGCAGATCACGTGCTGGGGTTTGCTCGGATCCCGCGGCAGGGCGATTCGGTGGTCGGCACCGGGTGAAATGCAGTGCAGCGCCAGGCCGGGCAACAATTCGTTGAGCTCGCTCGAGAGCGCGTTGCTGACGGTCACCATCGAGTGCAGATTGCGCGCGCCCCTGCGCAGCAAGCTCCGCGTGAATTGGCGGGCCAAGGGGCGACCCGTGTGCAGTCGACGCAATCCATGGCACAGGTGGATCTGGACCCCGTCAAAGGGCAAACGGGGAATGGGCAAACTTTGGGTTTGCAGCACTTGAACGGCACGCCCCAGCGCCGCGTTCTCTTCGATCGCAGCCTGCACCGCGCGGGGTTCCGACCAGGCGCGGCGCAGGGCGGGGCGCATGGGGGCGTCCACGAATTGAAGGTGCAAGTGTTCGGCGTCGGCAAGCTCCTGCGCCCAGTTTTTCGACCGTTCAGCGCCCGCGATCAAGAGGGACAGGCGACCTCCGCGTTCGTGCAACAGCCGTGCGCAGCGGGGCAGGGTTTCCCTTGCGTACAGCAGGGCTCCGCCCATGGTGTTAAACAGCACCAGGCCGTCGACCAGAACATGGGGGGTGCTCATACCAAGGACTCCCACAGTTTCTCGATGCCAGCGGCGGTGTGCTCCCAGGTGAATGTGCGTGCGTGGGCGACGCCGTCCGGGTTATCCGGGGGCGCTGTGCCGAGGACCGACTCGAGCGCCGCTTGCAGGGCGGCGTCCCCATGGCCTTCGACGGCCAACCCGTGTTTGTCGGCAACCTCGGCCTGGGCGGAGTTGGCCGTGACCAAGGGCAACGTATCGCTGGCCAAACTCTCCAAGACCGGCAGGGCGAAACCTTCGCTGCGAGCGATCACGGAGGTGGCCCGCGCATGTCGATAGAGACAGGCCAAATCGGGATCGGGAAGGTCCTGCAATACGTGCACCCGGTTCGCCATGCCCAGCTCTTGGGCCAGGGCCTGCAGACGTGGAACATGCTCACACGGACTGCCTGTGAAAACCACGTGCGCCGAATGTGAAACCTTCGCCAGTGCCCGCAACAGATCCACCGGGCGTTTCTTGGGCCGCAAACCGCCCGGGGAAAACACGAAGGTGGTGTCGCGCAGGGACCATTCTTGTAATCGGCTCAGATCCTGATCGTCGGGTTCTGGCTGGAAATTCGAAGCGACGCCCCACGGAACGATGGTGGGTTTTGGACCGCTTCCAGCAGTCTGCGAGTAATCTTGAGCAGCAAAGCGCGTCGCGCAAACCACACCTTGGGCCCAACGCCTTCCAAGCCCAACCCAAAGACGCTGTTTCCATGAGCCTTTTTCTTTGACCCCGTGCAACCACGAAAGTTCGTGCACGGTTTGAACGCTGGGCACCTTGGCTCCCATGCAGAACGCGGATTGAAACGCGTGCAGTCCCTGAAGGTCCTGGTCGCCCACGGCCTGGGCTAGGGCCTTGCGTCTCCAGGCGCGCAACTTAGCACCGGGTTCCGGCATCAAGCGCACAACCTGCAAGTTTTCACGTTGTTCCAGCGCTTGTAGCGTGTTTTCCACCACCCGGCGAATGCCTAGGGAGTGGGGAAACACCAGCGGAGCACAGTCGAATCCAATTCGCATGGGGAAGGGGGCCGGCATGTGGGAGGGCGCGGCTGAAACAGGGTAAGGCCCGGCGGTGGCCATGGGAAATGGCTTCTCGACACATTCCTTACGCGGCAGGGGCTGTTGCTCCGAAGTCCCCCGCCGTAGAAATCGCCATGTTCGCTAACCTGAGGCCATGAAAATCACAGCCCATTGGATCCTGTTGGCCAGCCTTTTGGTTGGCGGCACAAACGCTCAAAGCAAAAACACCAAGGCCCCCAGCTTCCAGGGTACGGCCCTCGCGGGCAGCATGGCCCAGAAGGCCAATGGCCAACCCATCTGTGGTTTGGGCAAGGGCTTCCACGCGGGTCGCCGCGCGGAACTGCGGCGCCGCCTGAAGCCCGGTTTGGTCGTATTGCGCGGTTTGCCCAAGGTGGCCGACTATCGCGCCTTCACCCAGGACAAGAACTTTTGGTATCTGACCGGTGTGGAGAGCCCCGACGTGTCCTTCCTCATGGATGTTCAGACGGGCAAGGAAATCCTGTTCGTGAACAAACCCAGTTCTTTTTCGGAACAGTGGGCGGGGGAGATTTGGGACACGGATGATGATTGGATCCGTGAGTTGACCGGTGTGCAGGACCTGCGTCGCCAGCGTGACCTGGGTGATGCGATCGAAGAGCTGCTCGACGAGGGGGAGGTGCTCTACACGGTGCAGACCGCCGCGGTCGCATTGGCCGGGTGTTACGACGCTGCGGAGCCCTATGCTCGTGCGCGTACCATGGACAAATTCGACGGCCGCTTGAGTCGCGAAGGCGCACTCAAGGCCAAACTCAAGGAGCGCTTTGGCGTGGAGGTCGAGGACATCACTCGCACCCTGCGCGACATGCGGCAGATCAAACAACCCCAGGAGATCGAAGCCTTGCGCAGCGCATCCCGCGCCGGTGCTTTGGCCATGAAAGAGGGCATCCGCTCCACGCGCGTGGGATTGGGCGAATGGGAAATCGCAAGCCTTATCTCTTGGGTTCAGCGTCGATACGGCGCCGCCGGAGATGCTTATGCAGCGATCGTAGGATCGGGTGCGAACTCCCTCGTGCTGCACTATCAGGACTCCACCCGCACGATGGGGGATGGCGAAGTGTTGCTCGTGGACTTCGGGCCCGAAGTGGATCACTACGTGACCGACATCACTCGAACTTGGCCGGTCAACGGCAAGTTCACCAAGCGCCAGGCGGAACTTTACGATGCGGTGTTGGCGGCCCAGATCGCGGGTATTGCTGCGGCCAAGCCGGGCGGCAGTCTGCGCAGTGTGGACGTGGCCTGCTCCCAGGTCCTCAAGGATCGGGGCTTCAGCGAATTCATGGCCCACTCCGCCGTGCACTGGGTTGGCATGGAGGTTCACGATCCGGGCGTGCGCGGCGCAAAGCTCAAACCGGGTATGGTCTTCACCATCGAACCTGGCCTGTATGAACAAGCCACCGGAATCGGCATTCGCATCGAGGACGTGGTCGCCATCACCAAGGACGGCTGTGAAGTGCTCACCCGCGACTGTCCCAAGGACCGCGAGGCCATCGAGGCCCTATTCGGGGAATCGGGCGTGTTGGATCTGATGGACAAGGCCTCCGAATAGGTATCCTTTCCTAACTTCTCCCCGATCCAGACCCGATCCATCAAAATGATCTACTTGAAAGCCACCTGCGCAGCCCTGCTGCTTTTCGGAAGCACCAGCTGTTTCTTTTCCCGCACCGATGTGCACCAGCCGATCCCGAAGCAGGTTGTGGTTTCCTTGCAGCCTGGGACGCACACCGCTGCCGATGTGGTAGAAAAATTGGGCGCGCCCATCGAAGTCGTCCAGCTCGGCCATCGCAGCGCCTATCGCTATGAGTACCAGCGCAACAAAATGACGGGAGTGTTCCTGCTCATCGCGGGCCTGCAGGGCACGGATCAGCGCTCGGATCGGGTTTGGGTCTTCTTTGACGAAAACGACCGCCTGACCCATGTGGCCTCCAGCTTCGAAGCTGAGAATGCGGAGTTCGAAGTGCCCTTCATCACCGAGGACGACTGATTGAAGCGCACGATGATGCTTGCATGTTTGGTGCTGTTGCCAGCTTGCATTTCCGGGCAATACAACCGGGTGGATCGTGGGCAGCAGCCCGAGGCCCACTTGCTGCACGGGTTCAAGGTTGGGGAGAGCAGCATGCAAGCCTGCATCGACCAGCTCGGCGCCCCCTTGGTCGTTCGCGAACATGGGGACGGGGCGGACCTTATCTGGGGTTGGGAACGCAACTCGGGCATGAACGTCACCGCCAGCATTCCCCTGGGAGAAGCGGGCTCCGGCAATATTTCTTACAGCCAACGCTCCGGCGGTGCCCAGGGGTGGACCTTGGAGTTTGACTCCAATTGGGTCCTGTCGGGGGTCCGCGAAGGACGCTTGCAAGAGTTGCTGGGCATGGGCTCGCAGCCTCCACGTTTGGTGGAGTAGAAAGCATGACCCTGCATAAGAGCGCTTGTTTCTTTGATTGCCCCGATGCCTGCGGCATGCTGGTGGAGACTGGCGAGCAGGGCGAATTTGTCAAACTCCGGGGTCAACCGGAGCACCCCTGGTCGACCGGAACCCTGTGCTCCAAGACCTCGCTCTATGGGGAGGTGGTCACGGCGGAGAATCGACTGACCAGACCCTTGATCCGGGATGGTCAAGGTGCATTGCAGCCGGCGAGTTGGGATGACGCGTTGGAGTTGATCGGTCGCAAGCTCCGGGCTCTGCCCGGAGAGCGCATCCTGGGATTGGGTTATGGGGGCAACATGGGCGTGCTGTCGCGCAAGTTCCCCGAGCGCATTCTAAACGCCATGGGCGCCCTGCTCACCGACGGCACCATCTGCGATGCAACAGCCGAAGCGGGTTATCGAACGGTCCTGGGTCGTGCGGTCGGTTTCGACATGCAGCAAACCAGCGAGTGCGACGTGATCGTATTGTGGGGCTGCGACGTGCTGAACACGGTGAGTCACCTGCTGCCGCGCCTAAAGGCTGCCCACAAAAATGGGGCGCGCTTGATCGCGGTGGACATCGTTCAGAGCGAGACCTTGGCGTGGGTGGAGCGCAAGGGCGGCATGGCCCTGCGGATTCATCCTGGTACTGACGCGGCCCTTGCCCTGGCCCTGTGCGACATGGCCTTCCAGGACCGTACAGCCGACATGGGGTTCCTTAAGAACGATTGCGTGGGCGGGGCCGAGTTCCGGGCCCACGTGGCGGGGCGGATTTCGATCGCCCAGGCAGCCGAAACCACCGGGCTCACCGAACAGAGCATTCAAGAACTTGGCGATTGCCTGCACGCGGCTCGCAAGCCCATGTTCAAGCTGGGCATCGGTTGGTCGCGGCGTCGTTTCGGGGGCATGGGGGTGCGCGCGGTGTGTTCTTATGCCGCGGTGATCGGCGCTGCTGGGGGGGTCATCTGGGAAAGTGGAGACCACTTCGCCTTGGATTTGAAAGAGGCCGATGGGAGCGACCTGCGGCCCGAGGGCGTCAGTGGGGAAGTGGTCCATCACGTTCAATTGGGCCGTGAAATGGAAGCGGGTCGCTTCGGTGCAACGCTGGTTTGGAACCACAACCCGGCTGTGACTGTGCCGGATAGCGCGGCCGTTCGGCGTGGTTTGGCGCGCGAGGGCAACTTCGTGGTTGTGCATGAACTGTTCATGACAGAAACCGCTCGCCTGGCGGATGTGGTGCTACCGGCGACCTCGTACTTGGAGCAATACGACCTGTTGCGCAGTTACGGTCAACGCGTATTGAACTTTGTGGCGCCGGCTCTGAAGCCACGTGGCCAATGCCGCAGTAACTTCGATACCTTCGCTGCCATCGGAAAGGTCGCAGGTTTGCCTGAGTCCGTTTGGTTCGGCACGGACAAGGACTTTTGCTTGAGCCTCTTGCGGACCAATCGGGAGCGCTTCACCGAGGACGAGTGGTTGCGGTTGCAAGCCCACGACCCGGTCGAATTGCACCCACAAGATCACACCGGCTGGGGCACTCCGTCGGGCAAGGTCGAACTCTTCAGTCAGGCCGCCAAGGATGCGGGCCTGCCCGCCATGGCCACCTATTTGCCGGACGATGGGGGTGGCCTCAGTGGGGCCTATTGGCTGCTTTCCGGGCCGTCGAAGGCTACCCACAACACCACCTTTCTGCACAGCGCTCGGCATCTGGCTCGGTTGGGGAAACCCACCTTGACCATGAACCCTGAGGATGCCGAAGAGGCCGGCATGGAAACGGGTCAGCGGGTTCGCGTGCACAACGGGCTCAGCTCCTTGACCCTGACTTTGGATGTGCAGGAGTTCGTGCCCGGTGGCGCAGTGCATATCTCGGGATTTTTGGACGAGACCCAGGTACCCGAGGGGCGCAACGTGAATCACCTGGTTTGTGGTGACCTCAACGACATGGGGGACGGAAGCACCCTGTTCAGCACACGCGTGTTTGTCAGCCCTGGGATTTGACTAGATCTGGGGGGTGGGCAAGGCTTTCTGAAGAGTTTTGTAAAATGCGGTCCATGGTATCCCGTATGGTTTGGCTCTCCACTCTCCCCCTTTTCCCCTCCCATGAAAAACTCAGTCCTTCTACCCGTCGTCGTCATCATCTCCCTTGCCGCAGGGGCCGTTGGGGCTCGCATTTTTGGGCTGGAGGCCAATGCGAGCGAAAGGAAATGGGGCGAGCCCGAGCAGTCTGGCAGCATTGAGGCCATGAACCAGCGTTTCGACGCCCTCAGCGAACGCTTGACCGACTTGGAGACGAAGCAAGAGCAATGGTTGGCGGTGCCGCGCACAGTGGTAGAGCCTCCCACCGCATCGGAGCCGCGAGATGGCAAGTCTGGCAATCAAACGGATCCCACCAAGCAAGCGGCGCCCGCCACGTTGGTGTCCGGCGAGCTCGCAGGCAATGCCGAGGATTGGTTCACGGCCATCACCACTGGCAACTTGAGTGACGCGGAAGTTCAGGAGTTGTGGAACAAGGCCGTGGCCCAGGGCAAAGTCGACGAATTGATCGAACTGTTCAAGGAACGCGCCGAGGCCGACCCCAACAACCCGGAGTTGCAAAACGACCTGGGCGACGCCTACATTCAAAAAGTGCAGACCTTGGGGGCCAGCCCGGCGGCGGGAGCTGTTGCTTTCAAGGCAGACAAAGCCTTCGGCAAGGCGCTGGAACTAGACCCCAACCACTTGGATGCCCGGCGCTCCAAGGCCATTGCCCTGAGTTTTTGGCCGCCGGTGATGGGCAAGCAGGCCGAGTCGATCGAGCAATTCGAAATCCTGATCAACAAGCAAAACCTGGTTCCGGTGGAGCCCAACCACTTTCAGGCGTATCTGCTCCTGGGCAACATGCACCTGCAGATGGGCAAGATCGAAGAGGCACGCACCAGTTGGCAAAATGGCCTGTCGCGCTTTCCGGGCAACGAGCCCCTGTTGCGGCAACTTGAGCTGACCGTAAATCGCTAGGCGACAGGGCAACCCGTCTGCCACCCGCGCTGGGACTCTTGCCGAGGTCCGCTTATCTACAGGAGTTCCTTGTAGATTGCCATGGTCTCCTGCGCAGTGCGCTGCCATGTGAACAAGGACGCACGCTTGAGGCCTTTTTCTACCAGGGATTGGCAGGCCTTGGGGTCCTCGATCAGACGGCAGCAGGATTCGAAGAACGCGTTCTCGTCGTCGGGGTCGTGCAGGATTGCGGCATCCCCACAGATCTCCGGCAAGGACGTGCAGTCGCTGGCAATCACGGGGGTTCCAATGGCCATCGCCTCCAAGGGCGGCAACCCAAACCCCTCGCTGCGCGAGGGCCACAACAGCATCTCCGAACCGTTGAGCAGGGTCGAAAGCTCCCCGTCATCCACCACCCGCAACCAACGCACCTTGTTGCGGGCCGGTGACCGCTTCAGGGCTTGCACAAAATCCTCGTGGCCATAACCCAGGGGGCCGACCACCACCCAGTGGTGGGGATAACCCTCGGCCACCAGCCGCTCGAACACGCGCAGCGCCAGCACATGGTTCTTGCGCCGATCGATGCGCGTGATGGTGAGCAAATAGGGCGCATCGGGAGCCAAGTGACCGGTGCGTGGGGCACCGGGGGGCAGGTGATCGCAGCCCAAATGGGTGACCCGCACTTTCGCCGGGTCGGCGCCCAGTTTGTGAACCACCTCGTCCGCCACATATTGGCAGGGAACCATGAGGATCTCGCAGCGCTCCACCAGGGCCATGGCCCCAGCCAGCATTCGCTTGGCGGCTTCCCTCGGCAGGAAATCGGGTCCTCCAGAGTCCATGGCGTCCAGGGCGTAGATGCAGTCGAACACCGTTCCCACCTCCCGGGCTTCCCGCACCGGCAAGGGACTCCATTGGGTTTGGTGATAGACGCTGGTATTGCCGATCCAGTCGTCGACCCCCATTCCGCGCTTTTTCAGTCGATTTCGAAAGTAGCGTGTGGGATAGCGGGGCCTCAGATAGCGCACGCCGGATCCACTCAAGCCCAGGGCGGCCTTGGAGTATCGGGAAGGTCGCAGGGTTCCGGCGAACAGGGTCAACTCTGAACCCAGCCCCGAGAATAACATGCCACGCACGAGTTCGCGCACGTAGCGCCCAATGCCCTCTTGATTGACGAGGGCCGGGCGGTAGTCGATGGAAAGGCTCATGGTAGGGGGATCAAGACCCCATGATCGGCAACGGGGGGAGAATGCGCAACAGAAGATCCGCAATGTACCAGCCTGCCAAGCCAAGGGCGGGCAGCAGGGGCCAGAGCCACAGGGGCAGGTGCTTGATGGGATGAACACTATGGCGGCCAAGGGCGATGAGCGCGAACAAGACGACCGCGCCCTCGGTTATCGATGTGGCCACCGCTGCTCCATCGATGCCTATGGCGGGGATGGCGATCCAGTTTCCAACGATGTTGGCCAAGAGGGCCGCGACGGTGATCGCCAAGAGGTCCCGGGTGTGACCCGTGGCGATGATCGCCGTGGTCAACAGGGCACCCGCATGCACGAATACCAAAGCCATCAACAGGTATTGAAAAGTGCTTTGGGCAGCGGGGAAGGACTCTCCGAATAGCGTCAAAAGAGAACCCGAAGCGCTGGCCAGGAAACCGGCGATCAGGGCACCCAGGGATAGCAGGGGGACCGCCAAGCGTGCGATGGAAACAGCCAGTCGCCCGTCCGCATGTTCGCGGGACAACCAGGGAAGCGCCGCACCGGGGGCGAGTACCGCAACCAGAATCGCAAAGGAGAACAAGCGTACCGGAAGGTTGTAGAGACCTAGGGATTCCTCACCCAACAGCTGACGAATGAAAATGTTGTCGATCCAAAAGTACAACTGTTGGCAAAGGGCGCCCAGGCCCAGGGGCACGGTGGCCCTTAGAAAAGGGCCAAGGGGCACACCCTGTTTGGCTTTGGGCGGCAAGGAGTTCCGATGGAACAGGTGCAGCACCACGTTGCCAAGCGAAAAACCGACAGCCATCACAAAGAAGATTGGACCCGTGCGCGTGACCGAATTCTGAACCAGCAAGCTCACCAGCAGGAGGTTGAGCACATTGACCCCCGTGCGAATCAGCACCGGTGCTTTGAGCCGAATCGCGTTGCGCACGGGAACCGTGGACAGTTCGAGTCCAAAGCTCAGTGGATAGAGGCCAGCGATCGATAGCCAAAGCGCATCGGGTTCTCCGCTCCCATAGACCCAGGCGGACCAGATGCACCACGAAAGAAAGGCCATCGCCGTGCGCACTTGCCGAGCCGTTCGCAGCAGACTGGCCAAGGACCCCTCGTTCCGGGAGCTTTGCTGCACGACGATTTGTCCGGTGCCTAAATCGCTGATGCAGGTGACCACCATCATCACCGCCAAATAGAAAGTGATGCGCCCAAATCCGGCCAAGGGCAGGTGGCGGGCCAGCTGCAGCAGGATCAAAAGGGTGCATGCCGACGTGATCAGACGTCCCAGCACGAGCCACCCCGTGCTGCCCAAGAGCCGTGCGGCAAAGGGGTTGCTGGGTGGCGTTTTGGGGTTGGAAGGGGGCATGGGAGCTTGGTGGACGGGGCGTAGGGCGTTGGAAGACGATCTGCCGGCGATCCGCAGCTTTTTGAAGTTTCCTTTTGGAAGGCCCTGCTGGCCGATCTCCCCAGTATCTGCGCAGATATTGCCTTGTGAAAAGGGTTTTCCCTAAGGAATGCCCCTGTTGTCTGTCGAACTCCAAGGGACCCTCGCCCAAAGCTTGCCCACAGGCTCTGGAGTGCAGCCGGCCTGCGCTCAATGATAGATGGCGTTGGAGGACCCCCACCAAATCACCATCTTGTTCTTCCGAAAGAAAAAAGTAGTCAGCCAACTCGACGATCGTCGTAGCGTGATGCGCAAGGTTCCCAAGAACCGGGATGACTTCAAGGTCTTCCTTCAACCCGTGCAGGATGGCGGCATGGTGGGGCAATTGGACGGGGTCGTCTTGTTGAATCTGGATTCGACGCTGGACCGGGAGTTGGAAGGCCGCCTCGACGACCTCTGCATTCAAGGCGCGAACATCCGTGTTTCGCGAGAGATCGTTCCCTACTTGCATGAGGAACAGGTCATCGCGGCGCGCATCGAACACCCGCGCGAGGGCTGGAGTGTCACCTCGCCTTGCATGGTGCGCTCTATCGAGGAAACATCCGGATTCTACGTTCGAGTTGGTGTGGAGTTTGTCAACTCCGGGGACTTGTACAGTCAGTTGGATGACCACTTGGGCAAGTACTTCAACCGGCGCACCAGGGACCGCATTCTAACAGATCCCGAGCGGTTCAGCCTTCGTTTGAGCCGCAAGGGCATGCGGGTCAACGCAATCGTACACGATTTGTCCGAGCTCGGAATCGGAGCGTGGGTAGATCACGTGCAGGCCAATCAGCTGGAGCGGGGTGACACTATCAAGTTCCGATTGCATCAAAAACTCGGTGAGCAGCGCTTCGTTCAGGGCCGCCTGGTTCTGGCACGCAAGGAATGCCACGGTGCCCAAGACTTCCTCGGCTTGCACTTCCTGAAGGCAGAGGCCAGTAAGGACGACCTCCTGCTGCAGAAATTCATCCAGGACTTCCTAGACGAACGCTTGGACTGGATAAGGAGCGCCTAGCCAGGCTCCCGCGTCGGGTACCGATCCGCTACCCGACGCGACCCTAGCCCGGATATTTCCTGAACACGCACCCCAGGCTTCGCAAACGGGCCCCTGCAGGACTTTCCGGATTTTGCCTTCCTCGACAAGGCTACCGCATTGCCTGCGGGTTCAAAATCTGCAAAGCCCTGCCAGGAACCAAGTTGCGGTGCCTGGAGCACGTCTTCATGAAATATTTGGGCTAGATGCTCTCCTTGAGAGTATCGATCACGTGCACCGTGAATTCCGTCGTCGACAGCTCGCCACCGATATCACGTGTGCGTGCCCCGTCACCAATCGCTTTGACAACAGCCGCGCGCAGGCCATTGCCCCATTCCACTTCTCCCACATGTGCCAGCATGTTTCCCATGGCCAAGAGAGCTGCGGTCGGGTTCGCCAGGTTCTTGCCCGCGATATCGGGGGCCGTTCCACCTGACGGATCGAACATGGCGGTTGTGATTTCGCCTTCGTCGTTGAAGCTGAATGAAGCGCTGTCTCCCAAGCCAACGGACCCGATCAGGCCACAGGCCGAGTCGGAGAGGAAATCCCCGTACTCGTTGGCGCATACGATGACGCCGTAGCGCTCGGGGGACATGATGATGCCGGCCAAGAGTGCGTCGAATAGTTCTCGGCGGTAGGGCACGTTGGGATGCTTGGAGGCCACGTTGCCCACGGTCTCTTCGAACAGACCATCGGTGGCTTTCTGAATGGTGTACTTGCTTGTGGAGCACACATTCTTGCCCCGACGCTTGGCCAGCTTGAATGCGAAGCGCGCAGCATGGGCGGTGGGGTGGCGTTCGATGACGCGGATGGACACGGCCGTGTCCGATCCAATGCGACGCCCCGGGTCCTCGTAGGTGCCGCCCGTGGCAACCCGCACCACATCGATGTCGATGCTCTTGGTGAAGTTGGTTTCGATGCCCGGGATCGTCTGAACGGGTCGGTGGATCACCGAAAAATCGAGCCGCGAGCGCAGGATGCGGTTGGGGCTGTCCTTGGTGGTTGCGGTCGGGTACTTGATGGCCGTGCCCACTTCGCGAACCTTGGCTTCGATCTCGTCATAGATCGATTCGCCCTGCTTCTTGCGGTTCCCGTCGGACAGATCCATGGGGGTGAAACGCAGGGCGAAAGGCATAACTTCCGCCACGGTGTGCACGCTTTCGGAGAGCTCGGCGGAGATGCCGTCGCCAAGCAATTCAACAATTTCGTAGGAGGCCATAGGAATGTGTTTTCGGTGGTGGATCCGGGGCCGGGCCCGAGTGGGGGGACACCATAGCGGCGGCCGCTCCAGAACGCACGCTCGGAACTAGGGTCCTGCTTGGTAGCATTCGGCCAATGGACACAGATACTATAGATGGGGCTGGCCTGACATCGGGAAAGGCCTGCCTGAGGGCCAAAACCGCCCTGGACGTGGCCCCCGGATACCGGTTGATCCAGCAGCATGGGGCCTTGCTCGAGGGAATGGGGGGGGGCAAACCCAACCCGGCCAGCGGATTGGACGAGCACCAACTCGCCCAACTATGGACCCCTTGGGAACGTCCCAGGGATGGGGGCGTGGACTACCAACTCGCCATTGCAGATGCCGATTCGGGGGATTTCCGAGGCTCCCTCGTGGTGCGCAGTGCCGGACCCGGGAAGCTCGCCGACCTGGGGTATTGGGTGGATCCCGAGTTTTGGGGGCAGGGTTTAGGGACCGAAGCGGTGTGCTTGGCACTGGCTTGGGCCTTTCGCCACCTGGAGGCGTCAGGAGTGACAGCCTCGGTTCAGCCGGACAATTCGCGCTCCCGGCGCCTTCTGCATTCCCTTGGATTCAAGGACCTTGGGCCGATTCCTGGCCTGGCAGGGGCTCTGATTGCCTATCACCTGCCCCGCTCCGGATGCCCGGCTCCCAATGGCAACTGACTGGGTGTCGTGTTGGGCATCCCACCTGAGCCCGCAAAATATGGGGGCCTAGGCCCATCAGGACGGATTTTTGGGGCCCCCTTTTTGTGATGGGCCCTGCTCGCGGGGGACCCTGGCCCCCAGGCGGGCCTGCCTTGCTTGTCCAGGAGCATCAACACGGAACCCAGGCAGTTTCATCCTGAAGCCCCTGAATCCAATGCGAGCCAGGATCTCACCGCAAAGAGGGAAACGACCGGGCGTCGGAAGGCTATAGTGACGCACCGAAGCCGGGCCCCTCCCGCCCAACCCGCGTCTCGCCAGGTCGCACTCTCAATTCGGACCCGCGCATCGAAAGGCGGTTTTCCTTGAAGAACCCCTGGCGATGACCGTCGAATCCTGTCCAAACATGCGCGCGCTTGTACTCACGATCCCCGTTCTCATCCTGCTGGGGCTTTTCTTTTTTCTGCGGGGATCCGGTGGGGACGAAGACCAGCTCGGCAACGGGCTTGAAGGTCAGAATTCCAGAGCGATCGTGGCCGAGGACAACCAGACTGAGCTGGGCGCACCGGATACCGTCAATCTGCGCGCCATGGAAGAGGACCCAAACCCGCGCGCCGAAGCGGTTCACAGCGTGGATGGGGACTTGACCTACCCCTTGGAAGTGGACCTGGTTCTGGTGCAAGAAGGCGAGCCCCTCGAGTCCGGTCAGGAGATCCGGGCGGGTGCCAAGGCCGCCTTGCGGGGTAGTTTGCACACGGACACAGGCAAAGGCCTGGCGGGTCATATTCAGTTTGAGGCGGGAGCCAACAAGGGCCGGGAGGTTCTATGTGCCGCCGACGGCACCTTCCTGGTGTCCGACCTGTACCCGGGACTTTCGATCGTAAGGGTCAACTCCGGCCGTGGTCGGTACTCCGTCCGTGAGGTTCGTCTGGCCCAGTTGAGCACCACCCTCCTGAACATTGCATTCGGTCCCCAGTCTTCGGCACAGGTGCGCGGACGTGTGGTGGACCCCTTCGGCGAGCCCGTGCCGCAGGCCGAGGTCAAAGTGGATGGTCAAATGGCGACCACCGATGACGAAGGGTACTTTGAGACCTATCGCATCACTGCGGGCCGAATTTTGGTGGAGATTCAGGCTACGGGTTTCGCCCGTTACCGCGAGACTCTGCCGATTTCCCGGGGAGCGAACATCGAGCGGGAGCGGCTGACCTTCACAGTCGAACCCGAAGCTTTCCTCGACATCGAGATCACCGGCAACGTGGGCGCCAATGAACCGGCATTGGTGTATTTGTTTCCAACTGGCGGGCAACGAGTCAACAAACAGCGTGGCCAACGCACCTTCCCCTGGTACACGGTCAACCCCGTCACCGTTCAGCCCGGTCGTGTCACCACCGTGTCGGGTTTGCCCAAGGGACACGTGACTGCCATGACCTTCAAGAGTGGTGCTTTGGCCAAACCGGAGCGCCGCAATGTGAACTTGGGCGCCAAGCGTCGTGCGGCACTCAAAGTGACCTTGGCCGCCGGGCCCAGCGTGAGTGGCTTGGTCAAAGTGGATGGCGTGGTTTCACCGGGTGCGAGTGTGCGCTTGGAGGCTTCGGATCCCATGGCCACTTCCATGCACGCCCTGCAGCGTCAGCCCTCCTACATGATGGAGATGGTTTTCGATATTTTGCCCGCCGCGATTCAAACCGTCAAAGCCGATTCGCGTGGACGTTACCAGCTGACCACCAACCCGGAAGTCGATTCCGAATACCTTCTGGAGATTATCAGTGCGGACCGCAGCCATCGCCTCGTCAAGCGCCTCAGCAAGCTGGAGGGCAACCTAAATGTGGAGTTGCTCCCCGTGATTCCTGGCAAGGGCGAGCTGCAGATCGATTGGAATGGGGGGGGGAAGTCTTTGCCCTACCGCGTGCGTCGTGAGGGCGAGGTCAGCCAGCGCGAGGTGCTGCCTCCTGGCGAGGTCATGCGCCTGCCCGAGCTGGCCAAAGGCCTGTGGCGGGTGGATGTAAGCTACAACGGCCGCTTCCTGGAGCGTGGCCAGCGCTTCTGGGTTGGTGATGGGGACGTGGTAGAGCGTTCCTTCTCCATTCCCGACGATATCTTGCATGAGGATCGCCGCGAGTAGGCCGTCGGGCTACAGCGGTTTCCCGACGGCCTATTAGAGGTTAGGATCTCGCGGTCACGATCCCCTTCCCTTGACCGAGAGAATGCTTTGCATCAACTGCACCTGGACGGAAAGTCCCTGACCCTAGAAGCCCTTTTGCCCCTCGCGGATGGGCAGCCCTTGGAAATCGTTGTGAGCGAAGGGGTCTATGGCGGCCTGCAAGCTTCGCGCGACATGGTCGAGGCCTGTTTGCAGCGCGGTGATGCGGTGTATGGAATCTCCACCGGTTTTGGCAAGCTCAAGAACAAGGCTATCCAGCCCGGCGACCTGGCCGAACTGCAGCGCAACCTGGTCCTGTCCCACAGCGTTGGTTTGGGCGATCCGCTCTCCGATACCGAGGTGCGCATCGCCCAGGTCCTGCGCCTGAACAGTTTGCTGCGGGGCGTTTCCGGAATCCGCATCGAACTCGCACGACGCTTGGTCGAGTTCTTCAACCGGGGTTTTGTGCCCGAGGTTCCCGGCCAAGGGTCGGTGGGGGCCAGCGGTGATTTGGCACCGCTGTCGCATATGGTCGCAGCCTACATGGGTTTTGGTTTCGCCAGTTTGAAGGGCGAGCGCTTGCCCGCAAACGTTGCCCTCGAAACCCTGAACTTGGAGCCCTTGGAGCTGGCCGCTAAGGAAGGCTTGGCCCTGATCAACGGCACGGAGGTAATGAAGGCCATCGCTACGGTCAACGTGCTGCGTGCGCGCAACTTGTCCAAGGCCGCCGATGCCATCACTTCACTCACCCTGGAAGCCAAGTTCGGATCGATCTATCCCTACCAGGAACGCTTGGCCGAGCTCAAAGCCAACGCGGGCCAAAGCCGCACCGCCGCCAACGTGCGTGCGTGCCTGAAGAATTCCAAGGTGCTCGAGTCCCACGCCGATTGCGACCGCGTGCAGGACCCGTACTCCCTGCGTTGCGTTCCGCAAATCCACGGCGCATTCAAGACCGCCCTCGAACACGTGGACTCCATTCTGCAAGCCGAGCTCAACGCCGTCACCGACAATCCGATCGTCGACCCACAAACCGGCTCGGTCTACAGCGCCGGGCTGTTCCATGGCCAACCCCTATCGGTCAGCCAAGACTACCTGGCCCTCTCCCTGTGCACCCTGGCCAACGTTTCCGAGCGCCGCATCGAGCAACTCGTAAACCCGGACCTGTCCGGCCTGCCCGCATTCCTAGCACCTATCCCTGGTTTGCATTCGGGTTTGATGATCACCCAATACACTGCCGCCGCCCTGGCCAGCGAAAACAAACCCCTGGCTCACCCCGCCTCCGTGGACACCGTACCCACCAGCGCAAACCAAGAAGACCACGTGTCCATGGGCATGACCGCCGTACGCAAAGTGCGCTCGATCCTGGACAACACCGAACGCATCCTGGGCATCGAATTGCTTTGCGCCGCCCAAGCCCGCGAGTTCCACTCCGAAATCCAAGCCGGCATCGGCGCCGCCGCAGTGCGCAATTGCCTGCGCTCCAAAGTCGAACCCCTAAAAGAAGACCGCTACCTGGCCCCGGACCTGCAAGCTGCCTGCGCCTTGGTTTCCGACGGCAGCCTAGTCGCTGCCGTGGAAGCGGTATGTGGACCTTTGCAGGCGTAGGGTTGCAACTTCGATACCGCGACACCGAGAATGCGATACCGAGCCGCGTACATCGTCACGCCTTTCGACAGAAAAGTACCGGGCACAAGGTATTCAGAAAACGTGACAACGTACGCGGCACGGTATCACGCAGCGCGACGGATTCGGGGGGGATGGGGTGGCAAGCGGATTCACCCTTTGGAGACAGGGTTTCGCTCCGCGGGAGGCAGGTGAATAGGATCGCTTTGGCGGGGATCCGGTGTCGGACACCATATATCCTCCGGCAGGTAGCGGTGATACCAGGCCAGCGCGGCATTCCCACCAGTGAACCACCTTTGGAATCATGTTGCACCTGTGGGGCTCAATGGACGAAGAGGGGGGTAAGGCAATACCAGCACCAATACAACTTCGAGTCCATGGCGCGCATTTGGCGTGCAGCAAACCCGAGGTACCAGAGCGTCCAGGCCATGTGGCCAGGAAGCATCGATCAGGAGTAAGGGAATGGACTACTGATTGAACCGCAGAGACAAACCTAGCAATTTGGGCTCGATCAGGGACGAAGCACGGGACGACGGTTCCGCGGGATCGAGATGGAATGCGATGGGAATGGCTGACGAACCAATCGCTTGTCGAGCGGAGAATGGAAAGAAGAGCGCACATGAAAATGTGCGCTCTTCGCAATCAACCAAGTCGTCTGATGCACCACCTGTGGCAGGAATACTGTGTCAGGCACCATTTTCCACCGCATGACCGGAAGTGCCTGCCGCCGCCTAGTCTGTCTGCTACACTCCCTCCCATGTTCGTCCCCGAGTTCCCCGACCTGCGCATCGAACCCGACGCGCCCCAAGTGTTTCTTGGCGAAGAGTTGGACACGGGGTGGTTGCTTGGCGCATACCGCCGGGGCTTTTTCCCATGGCCGGATGAAGACGAGGATCTGAATTGGTGGTGCCCGTTTGAGCGCATGGTGTTTTCTCCGCAGACCTACAACCCCGCGCGCAGGTTGCAGCGCGCCCTGCGCCAGGGACAGTGGCAGGTGAGCTTGGACCGTTCGTTCCAGGAGATCATGCAGACCTGTGCCAGCATCCCACGGCCGGGGCACGGGGAGGGCACTTGGATCACGTCCAAGTTGCAGGGCTACTATCAGGAATTGCACGAGCAGGGCATCGCCCACTCGGTGGAGGTGCGCCGGGATGGGCACCTGGTGGGAGGCCTCTATGGCCTGTCTTTGGGCAGTATTTTTTTTGGTGAGTCCATGTTCAGCCGGGAGCCCAACGGGTCAAAGGTGGCGCTCAGCGTCTTATTGGCCCACCTGCGCGAGGCCGGTTTCGACCTGTTCGATGCCCAGGTCGAAAATTCCCACCTGGTGAGCCTGGGGGGAGAGTTCATGGGACGTATCGCCTTCCTGGACCGCCTGGAGGCCTGCTTGCAAAAGGAAACCCGATTGGGGCCCTGGGAAATGAAACCCGATTTCGCCCAGCTGGCCTATCCCGGGGGCTCCTAGTTGGCACCCATGCACCCGCTCATTTCGAAAGCCGGTTGCCGCACGCCCGATCGCTTTCTAAACTGAACCCATGAACCACGACTCCATGTCCAACACCCAAGTCATCGAACTTACCGAAGTGAAGGAGCGCCTCGCGCCCCTCTGCCGCGTTGTTTGCCATGATGATCCGGTCTCCACCATGGAATTCGTCATGCATGTTTTCATGGATCACTTCCGTTTGACCTACGATCGTGCCCAGGACCGCGTGCTGACCGTGCACAACAAAGGCGCCGCCGTTATCGCCACCTACCCGCGCTCCCTGGCCGAAAAACGTGTCACGCGCGCCAAAGGTTTCGCCCGCGCCAACGGTTTCCCCCTGACCTTCTCGATCGAAGACGACGAGTAGGGACGTGTGCCTCCCCGCTTGGCGCAGGTTGGTTGGTGGTCTTGGTTTTTTGAGGAAAGGCGTCCACACGTGGGGTGATTGGGCGTTCTAGGGGCATGCGGGTTCTACCTCACCATTGCGTGCGCCAAGAAAGCTTGGTGGAGGAGTAAAGATGACCTGACTATGTAATCAACTAGACAACAGAGGCAGGACATCCTAAACCTCCTTTGGAATCCTGCGGGTGCCAATCCCGCCCGGAAAGGCT
>JAAETM010000032.1 GCA_024228395.1 bacterium
CGGGGCGAGGATCGGCGGCGGGGTGGCGGCAAAAAAGGCAGGATTTGGCGTTGGAACCATAAGGCAGTAGCCCGGGACCTTGAGTTTGGTCCGGGCTTGGGGTGTTTGTGGGTGCGGGCGGCGCAGGTGCGCGAGAGTTAGGCCATGGGGGATCGGAATCCCGCTACGCGGGAGCGAGGCTTACCTCCCACGGCAAGTCAGGCTCAGGTGGAGGGCGTGGGGGCTCGAGTGGGGTCACTTCGGTGGGGAGGCCGAAGCAGCCCGCCTCAACTGATGTTGAGCTTCGACCTCTTCGGGGGTCGGCCCCACATACGGGGTCGCTTCTGTTGGCCCTGAAACCGGATCTTTCTTGCCAAGAAAGCTGGGCAGCTCCGGGCGTCTTTCCTCCGGCAATAGGGCTAGCAGTTTCGTGAACTCCATCCACTCCTGTTCGCGCTTTAAACGCAAGGCTCGCTCCTGCACCAACTCCAACTCCAATCCCCGAATACGCGCCATCAATTCCATCTCTCGCAGCTGCCATCCATTCTCCTCGTCGGAGAGCCCCGGACCCTTGGGGGTCGAGCTGGATTTCCGATCTTGGGCAACCACAAACCCCACGGCCAGAAGGAGAAACAAGGACAGGGGAAGGGCTCTGGAGAGGTTCATGATTGCTCGCTCACCGCAGATTTTGCGTGGTGAGATCCAGGACAGGGGTGTTGGTGGGGGTCTGGGCGGACAGGGTGTCGTCGAGCTTCAATTCCAGTTCGAAGGGCAAACCCTGCAGCTTGGGATTTTCCATGTGCAAGGGACCGATCAGCACCATGGAACGCGTTTGCCCCCCGGCCAAATCCCCCTCGGGGGCTGCCAGAAGGACTTGCAGGGGGGGTCGTAGACGCCACTGCCAGGGGTGACTTCCTGAACTTCTCGAAAGCGCAGCGGAGATCCGCCAGCATGCGAAACGGCCAGATCAGCGAGCGACAAGACCTCGGATGCCTGCGCGTCGTCCGGGGAGGTGTCAGCCCCCAGCGACAGCCCTAAACTCCAGGCCATCTGATCCGGTGACAAGCCCCAAGCGCCTGAATCGAAAGTTCTACGGGATTCGGATGGCAACAGGGGGCGCAGGCGAGCTCGAAAAGGACGTCCCGCCCACTCGGCCTGCCCTTCGAAAACAGTCCAACCCACCTGCTCGGAACTTGCGTCAGGCCTGGTGGTTTCAGCGCTCGCCATCCCCTCAGAGGTGGCTTTCGAACAGGCCAATGTGAATCCCAGCAGGCATATTGCCAGAGCGTGAATGACGGGCGCCAAAGGCCCAAACGTCAGGACCCCACGCTTCCTCTTGGAAAGCATGGGGCCAATGAAACGGAGATCCGAAACCTTTCTCAATCGTCCAACTCCGACCAGTCGGCTCGCTTGTTCTTGTTCCACCAGGTTTGCCACTCGGGCGGCGTTCCTTCCTCGTGCCCGGACAGGGCTTGCAGGGTGGTGACCATGGATGAGGAGACAGCGTCGTAGCGCTTGCCAGCGTCGGTTTCACCATTAATATCATCTTCCTTGGCGCTATAGGCAGACATCAGAGCTTGGAGGACCTCCTTGAATATCATCTTTCGTGCCTTCTCCTTGAGCTCGGTGAAATTTCCCAGTGCTTGGGCCGCAGCCTGTTCGATTTGATATTCCTTGTACCCCAAGAGGTCCAGCAAGGGTTTGACGGCATCCTCCGCTTTGGTATTGCCCAAGGACTGCACCAACCTGGCTTGCAGCGCCAGATTCGCGCGATGTTTCTTGTCGCCAATCAGTTTGGATACGGGCTTCACACACTCGGGGCCCATGAATCCCAAGGCAACCGCGGTCGCCAAATACAACTTGTTGTCGTAGCCTTCCTCGTCGGAGTAACCTCGCTTTTGTTTGTAGACCTCGACGAGCCCCTTCACGATCGACTTGCGATCCTTGGGCCCGGAGTTTTCGAATTCACCCATTAGGGTTTCGATGGTGCCGATGGCGTCCTTGTCCTCGAGGCCGCGCTTGCGGATCTGGCCCTTGAGATCGGTCAGCAGTTTCTTCACTTCCTCACGCTTGTCGGGAATCTCCTCCTCTTCTTCCTCGTCCTGCACAACGGCAGACGGGGGATCGGGAAAACTCACGACTGACGCGTAAGTAGGCCCACAAAGGAAGGGAGCGAACAACAGGATTGCGCCACTGGAGGCATTTAAGAGATATCGCATGGGATTCGTCTGCGTTGGAGGCGGGAGGCGCCTGGGAGAAAGATGCGGGAGCCAGGTTCCGTACAGTCCCTAGGGTACGGAGCAACCATAGGGTACGGAGCAACCATAGGGTACGGAGCAACCATCGAATTCGTTGCCAGAAAGGCCGCACAAACACCCCAGCAAGGACTGTACCGTCCCCGGAATGGTGTTTGGGCAGCCCTCAACCCGCGTCCCCCCCCCGCTGGCCACCGGAAAAGGGCAGCTAACGTTACGGGTAACCCCTGCGCGAGCGTCTCTGCAGGTACATCTCCCGCCCCCCGCTCGCCCAAGGCCGCCTCTCTCTGACCGACGAAGGCCAAGTCCTCTGGAAACTCCGCTCCCCTTGGCGCAACGGCACCAAGGCCTTTCGCTTTGACCCGCTCGTTTTCATCGAGCGTCTCGTCGCAATCCTCCCCCACCCGCGCGAACACTTGCCTCACCTACCACGGAGTCTTCGCTCCCGCGGCCTCCCTGCGCCACCTCATCGTGCCCCGGCCGTCTGCGCCTGACCCCGAAGACGAACACTGCCACGAATCCCCCACCGCCACGGAACCACCCGAGCTTCCCACCAAACACCACACCGGCTCCTCCACATATCGCTGGCCTGCATTGATCGCGCGCGTATTTAACGAGGACGTCCTGCGCTGCCCAAACTGCCACGGCCACCGCACCCTGCTCACTGGCATCACCGATCCCTTCGC
>JAAETM010000033.1 GCA_024228395.1 bacterium
CGGTATCCCCGTAGGAGCGCAACTGAGGCCTATTGATACACCAGCACCCCTCTCACGCCCTCAGCGCGGCCCATTCGCTTCCCGGGAAACCCGTTTTGCCACCATACCCTACAATCCACGCCCTGCTCGCCCCTCGGTTCCCTGCACCTCCCCTCTCCCGAGGCGGCCACGTTGGAATCCCGATCCACCCACCCTCTCAAGCACCCCCACGTGCACCTCACATTTGGAGGGGTCTTTGCCTCCCACAGCAACAGTTCGCTAATGATCAAGTTCCCTCGGCGTAAGGCACGTCTTAGATTCTCCTCACCCGCTCCCCACTGTCGCCCAATCGCAGTCGCTCTGATTTTCGTGACCGGGGCAGCTCTCTCCCAAGGGGCTTTTGCTCAGAGCGTTGTGTTTGACATCCAGCCAGGGAATGTTGGCTCTGATCCGAATGAGATGACCGTTGTGAATGATCAGGTCTTCTTCGCGGCGACTGATGGCACCAACGGGTTTGAGCTGTGGAGGACGAATACTGCAGGCACCAATGTCACGCTTGTCCTTGATGTCCCAGGACAATCCTCGCCCAATAATTTGGTCAAGGTCGGAAATGAATTGTTCTATGCGGGCGCCACGATCGCCACTGGACAGGAGCTGATGCTGAGTAACGGGGAGACGGTTGGCACCTACACCGTTAGGGACATCAACCCGGGGAGCGCACCCTCTTCACCAGGCGGATTGACCAACCTCAACGGGACAGTCCTGTTCGCTGCGGACGATGGTACGAATGGACGGGAACTCTACAAGAGTGATGGCACCTCTGGCGGAACGGTGATGGTCAAAAACATCACCTCGGGATCAGGGTCCACAGATTTTGGGACGGCGCCTTCCGCACCTAACTTTTTGGCGGTTGACAACACCGTGTATTTTGTTGCGGATGACGGCACTAACGGCGCGGAACTCTACAAGAGTGATGGGACAACCGGCGGGACGGTGATGGTCAAGAATATCAGTCCAGGGGCGGGGTCGGCGCTCTCATTCAGCTCCAGCAATGTGACCTTTGCTGCAATTAGGAATATGGCCAGCGTGGGAGGCGTGCTGTTCTTTCGTGCTGACGACGGGACGAATGGAGCGGAGCTGTGGAAAAGTGATGGGACCTCAGGCGGAACGGTCCTTGTCAAGGACATTGGCGCAGGAGCAGGGTCTTCAAACCCTGACGATCTGGTGGCTTTCAATGGCATGTTGTATTTCTTTGCCACGAACTTCACCAATGGAATCGAACTGTGGCGAAGCGACGGAACCTCCAGCGGTACCGTGCTTGTGAAGGATATTCTTCCAGGCAGTGGCTCTTCCCAGCCCTCATGGCTAACGGTCATTGGGGACTCACTCTTCTTTCAGGCCGCAGGCACTGGTACTGGAGCGGAACTATGGACGAGCGATGGAACGACCTCGGGAACGGTGCTCGTCAAGGACATCAATCCAGGCAGCGCTGCTTCATATCCAGGGAAACCTATCGATGTAAATGGGGTCGCCTATTTCTCAGCGGACAACGGCACCTCTGGCGCTGAACTCTGGAAGAGCGACGGCAGTGAAGCAGGGACGTCTCTCGTTGAAGACATATCCTTTGGTGCAACAGGCTCCCTACCTGCCAAGTTTGCCATCGCCGGTGGAAAACTCTTCTTCTCTGCAAGTGATGCTAGCAATGGTCGGGAACCTAGGGCCTATGGCCTGCCCGATCCAGATCCTGTGGCATCGAGTAGCAGCAACTCACCGAATAGTGGCAGTAGTGGGGATCCTGTGGACACCTTCACCGGGGAGCTGTACACCGCGCTGAAACCGGATCTGATTCTTGGTGGAGCCATGCCCCTGGCCTTCACTCGCTACTATGCTTCGAACCTGCGCAAGGACTTCATCCTGGGAGACCTGGGCAGCAACTGGCTGCACAACTTCGACGCTCGACTGCGTATTTCTGGAAGCACTGCGACCTTTGTCGATGCCACCGGGCGAGTGACTAAATTCCAACTCGGGGGAGCGCCTGCAGTTTGGAGTCAGCTGACAAATTTGGATACCCCTTACCAAGTGTTCAGCGGGGCCGCCCAGGATGCAGTGCTCTATGACCCACTGACCGATCGCGTGTTTACGTTCGACTATACGACGAATAGCGTGCTCGCGGGGAAGCTCGTAAAGGTTGAGGACGGTCACGGGTGGGCGCATACACTGACCTACAACAGTACCAACGGCCAACTTCAAACGGCCAGTGACGGCCTGGGTCGAACGCTCACGTTTACCTACAACTCTGACCCTATCCCAAAGATTCAGTTGGTCTCGGATGGGGCTCGAGGCGTGCAATTTGAGTACACGGATGTGAATGACACGGAGTACCTAACGCGCGTCACCGACGCTCTGGGCGGGCTTACCGTATACAGCTACGAGGACACGAGTTCCGTAGCGGATCACGCACTGCTCCTGACAGCTCAACGGCCCGAGCTCAACACTCCCTTCACTCAAACCTGGTACGGGACGGGTACTCCAGACTCGAGCGGTCGCGTTCAGACTCAGGCAGACGGCGACGGCAATACCACGACCTTCACCTACGACCCCGTGGGAACCCTCGATACGGTCATCGAAGATAGCCTCGGAAACACGACCGAGCATACCCACAACGCAGCGGGAGAATTGTCGACTCTGAAGGACGAAGATGCGCAGAGCATAGCAATCGCCAACAATACTGCGGGGCAACGCACCGGGATTTCGGATCGCGAGGGAGGGGGCACCAGCTACACCTATCACGCACCCAGCGGGCGGATTGCAACTATGACCAACGCTCGGGGTGGCACCACCAGCTTCTCCTATACCAGTCGAACCTTTGGCGACGTCACCTTCTATGACCTGACCGGGATCACTCATGCGGATGGGACGACTGAGTCATTCACTTATGATGCCCAGGGACTGCGCTTGACCCATACCGACCAGCTAGGCGTCGTTGCATCGGCAACCTATCATGCGAACGGTCGCCGGTTGACCGAAACAAATCGATTTGGCGGTACGATCACCAACACGTACGACGGCGCGGGACGCGTGCTGACGACCACGATTCCGGCGGGTGACACGACTCAAATCACCTATGGCCCACTGGGGCGCCCTGGGGTGTTGACCTTTGCGGACAGCACGGATCAGAGGCTTACCTATGACGATCAGGACCGCCCGCTAACCACCCGCGATGAAAACGGAGGGACCGTCACGCTAGGCTATGACGGCAATGGCAACATGACCTCTGTTCAGGATCCGTTGCTTCATTCTTCATCCCTTGCATACGACAACAATGATCGGCTGCTGAGTACGACCGATCCGTTGGGGAACACAACAAGTCAAACCTGGGGAGCCCGGGGCCGCTTGGCAAATACCACCGATCAGAACGGAAAGGTCACGGCATTCGGATATAACGACAGGAATCGCCTCACAAGCATCACGGCCCCATTGGGGCAAGTGAACGCATTCACCTACACAGCCGAAGGGTTGCTCGCTTCTAGCAGCTCTCCGTTAGGACACACCACCACCTTTGAGTCTGATGTCATGGGGCACAGAACAAGGACCACTACGGCTCTCGGAAACCAGTACCGGGTGACCTATGACTCCATGGGGCGCGTAGCGACCCGACGGGATCCGCTTGGCAATACGACAAGTGTTCAGTGGGATGATCGAGGTCAGATACAGGCGGTCAATGCCCCGATGGGAATCTCAACGAGCTATACCCACGATGCGGGGGGAAATCTCGCCACCCGTGTCGACCCCAACGGGAATACCTGGGGCTCGGCCTATGACAACAGCGGGCGACTCACGTCGCAATCGGACCCTCTTGGGAACGAGACAACCATGGGCTATGACGACAGGAGTCGGATCAACCTGATCACCTATCCCGGTGCCATGGGGACTCTGACTCTCGGTTACGACGATGCAGGGAATAAGACAAGTTCCGACTGGCTGGATGGGACCAGTCACACTTACACCTACGATGCAGCTCATCGCCTAACTGCGGCGACTGGAGTGACCCTGACCTACGACAATGCCAATCGTTTGACAGAAAGCAACGGTGTGACCTTCACGCCAGATCCGTCGGGGCTCATCACAACGATGACGCTCAGCGCTGGAAAGAAGGTAACGTACACCTACGATGACAACGGTCGGGTATCCACGGTCACCGATTGGACAGGCGGAGTGACGAGCTTGACCTGGGATGATGACGATCGCCTGCGTAGGATTTCGCGCCCCAACGGCGTCACTGGGTCCTACACCTATAACGCGGAAGGAAACCTGCTGAGTTTGGCCGAAGGCAGCCACTCCAGCATTGCACTCGTATTGGACGCTAGGGGGAATACAACGTCGGCGGCCAGAACTCTTCCACTCGCCGGCTCAGCAGCAGCCCTGACGGATGAGTCAAGCCTATTCGACAGTAGCTCTCGCTTACGGGGCGCAGCTCACGACGAGCTGGGGCGAATGACCGCGAATGGTGCGGACTCCTACACTTGGAATCTTGCATCACATCTCACGGCATATGACCGTGGAGGTGCAAATGTTTCGTGTACCTACGATGCGGCCGGAAATCGACTCACGCGAACCGAAGGCGGAACGACTCGCTCTTACACCTGGAACATTGGTCTCGACCGTCCAGCTATCAGCGTTGAGAAGGAATCGGGCGTTGACTTGGCCCACTACGTGCACTTACCCGATGGGCGTCTGCTTTACCGAGTTGCTGCCTCAGGTGGAGCTCGCAGCTTCTATCACTTCGACGAAAACGGTAACACACTCTTCGTTACAGACGATGCAGGGCTTGTTGAAGCGAGCTATGCCTACTCGCCCTTCGGGCGTCTGCTCGGGAGCTCCGGTTCGTTTGATAATGCATTCACTTGGCAGGGAATGTACGGCGTCATGGCGGAAGGGGATGGCCTGTACTACATGCGCGCCCGATATTATGACGGGCATATGGGGCGGTTCTTGTCCCGCGACGCCATTCACTCGATTAGTCCCAAAGGGATCAACCCCTATCAATATGCCAACGCCAACCCGCAACGCTACGTGGACCCAACGGGGCTCACGCCCGAGGAGTCCAGCAAGGCTCAGGCTGCGGCTGACCGCCGGAAAGATCAGACGGTCGAAATTAGTGGCTCATCACCACCAGAACTTATCTTTGCTCAGTTGCTACTAGGGAAGAACATGCATGAGGTGATTGACCCACTCGGTCTAACAGCGGAAGCAGTCAGCGCCCATGAGCAATCCACTCGCAATGGGTCTGGTGCAAACCTGAATGCGTGGATAAGTGAAAACAGGTCCCCTGACAATGGCATCCAGTCGGTCATACCTCAACTCAAGTTCTTCGTCTACGTGGAGGGCGGCGGAACCCTGTACGTGCCAAGTGAAGGGCAGGAAGCGGGTGGAATCGAATGGTCTGAGCGTGAGGCAATCGTCATCAAGGGCAAGGTGCCCACCCTGATTTTTGAGGACCCACTTCCAGCCTTTGACTTTGATATCGAGATCCCGGCGTTTGAGCCTAGCCGCCTTCAACTGGAAGCACGTCGGTATCAGACCCTTCACCTAGAACACACTCTTCGTGCGATCTTCGGCACGCTTCTCTTTCAGCTAGGAATTGATCCTCGCTTTATGGACTACGTTCCTCCACGGCCTGGGACGAATGCGCCAGCGCCCCCCCCGCAAAATGACATCAAATCCGTCCTTCCCGAGCTAACCCCGTTCATCGTCCCGGTATGAGTACTTTCAGTCAATTGTCACTACTACGTGCCACCCTCACTCTTTTGCTCGGAATTACATTCCTTAGCTCGCTCTGTGCAGCCCAGGAACAGTTCTTCTACGATGATATTGGGCGGCTAACGCGCGTCTCCTATGCCGATGGCACGTCAATCGATTACGGGTACGATTCGAATGGAAATCGGCTCACGCTTACGGCAAATGCCCCGGTACCCTCCGGTGGCGGATCAGACGGAGGCTCCGGCTGTTTTATTGCCACTGCGGCATATGGGTCGATGCTCGATCCACACGTGCAGGACTTGCGCAATTTCCGCGATGCTTACATGCTCACAAATGCACCGGGTCGTTTCCTGATTCGGATGTATGAACGCTACTCTCCGCCGATAGCAAACGTTATCGCCAAACGAGCATGGCTGCGCACAATCACACGGTTCTTGTTGGCTCCCATTGTCTTGAGCGCAGCTTATCCACGAACCGCTTTCTGGCTCCTACTCATCTTCCTCGCATGGAGGATTCGACGACGCCGAGTCCGGGCTGCCGCGAAACTGGCGCCCGCCTAGCGAAGCGCGGAGCTCGGCCCCTCGCTCTCCTGCGGGGAGCCGGACTTTGCGCCCACGATGGCATCACTTGAGAGTACATCCTCCACAAGTCTGATGCCGTCGCTATAAATGCGGCTTTGGTTCTCGCGAGGCGAGGCCATACGAGTAACGCCTTTGGAAGGCTACCTTAGGCCTATGGGTGAATGCCGCGACCAAGGGGCTCACATGTTTGCCCTGACTATAATCTGAAGTTCGAGCCAGTGTGCTGACAGCAATGCAAGACAACGCGAATTTCGACCTCTTCTACGACACGCATCACGTCGCAACAACGACAAGTGTCAAATGGGAACCTCACTCACTTCACTGCACTTGTGAAGTTATTGATTCCGAGGCCTCCGATGAAAAAGCTGATTGGAGTGCAAGAATCGCCACCTACATCCGCATCACACGCGAAGCGCATAGACTTCAATTGAATCACGAACATCGGAAGGCGGATGAGTTTGTTGGATCATCACGAGAGTTCTTGGACACCTTCGGATCCCACCTGTGGCACATCGTGCAAAATGAGTCAGATACCCGATCCAAGATTCGCGCACCATTCTTTGGTGTCGACGGGTACTTGCGTATTGCATTTCATCCCTCACGGATCAGCTACGAGCTGCAAAGCCTTCAAGAGGCCCTTCAAACGAGAATTGTGCTTATGGCCTTCGCAGCATCTAACAGCGGAGACACCCTCAGCAATGAACAACTGCAAGCACACCTATCGTGTCTGGCGCAGTGCATGCAAGTAGCTCTGAGGGTCCCGAAAGCTGGTGATGGAGCGTGCAACCTTGTTGACGAGTTCTTCTTGAAACTCCATGAACTCGATTCGCCAATACAATTGTTCCGGGACCCAAATGCTCGGATGCGCCTCGATCAATCCTGCGCAATCGAATCATGAATGGGCACGTTTCTATTCCCCCAGGATGCAGGCCATGAAGCCGGATGAGGCACACGACTCGATAGATCACGCGAATTGCAAAAGCTGTGGTGCGCACTGGATGCACGGCGCCTTCAATGAGGGATGTGAGCAATGCGGCGGCGGCGCCATGGAGATAGCTTGTGTCGTGTGTGGTGGACGATGCGGAAGCCTCTGGAAGCGAATGATCCTGGATTCGCAGAACTCCGGTATCGCGCATTGGATCGGAGGGTGTTTGCTGTCGGACGAAGAAAAACGCGCATGTAGCTTGGAGTGCGTTCAGTCGCAAGAACGCTTGCAAAGAGACCCTGAGGTGGGGCCCCACCCCCTGATGAGGAAGCGCACTTGGTGGGCAAAGCTCTTGGACTACTTCAGGAGCAGTGCTTAGCGAAACGGCGGTTGCGCACCTCAGTTTGCGTTTCGGTAGGTTTCGATTCCTGGCTGGAGGCCCAGCGGCTTCTCAAGGTTAGGGCCAACCACTACTTATCCGGCAATACGCGCGCTAGTGACGCGCGGGTCGTGTACAAAATGAAACAGAGGGAGTTTGAAGGCTCCTAGGACTAATACCATGGAACCAGGACATCCCGACCTTGCCGGCTACGAGTTCTTCGCAGCCAAATTGCATCTGACGAAACTGTGGCTAATGAACGACGGAAGCAATGTGACCGCCGAGGCGGAGTTCATCTTGGCCGCGCCTTGCAAGCATCAAGAAGAGTCGCCAGAACTACAACAGTTATTGGCTTCGCGAGATGCAGGGCGTCCTGAGTTGCTCTCGCATCAACAGCTGGGTCGAGGATACGCTAGCGAGCACGTGTTCTACCTGATGAGCCTACCCAGAAGGGGTTGGAATCACGGCAAGGATGTGGACTCTATGCTCGAGCAAGTCAAGGCTAAGCGGTCGGCGAGTCTTGCGGCGGACCTGGCGCGCTGGGCATTGGACCGAGTTGAAAATGATTGCTTTCGCATCCCCGCGAATGCCCAAACCTACCGCGGATGGCCCACCTACGAGTTTCCACTGACCCAAGAGTTTGAGTTGAACGCCGAAATGGTCGCCGTCGAATGGGTCGCGCCACACATTGGCCACATGAACCGGACGGACCTCTACGTGCTCGGTTTCGACTTCAGCTGAAAGGGCACCGACACGCTCTCAAACCTTATCGCCAAGGTAAGCCTCGGCGTCTCTCAAGTTCAGCTCCACATCCATAGCGCTGAAGCTCCCATCGCGGTCCACGCCAAAGACGTTTTCATCCAGGTCGCTCAGACAAATCAACAGCTGGTAAACCGCGCTGCTCTTGGCTTTCAATTCAAGCCTCAGCTGCTGTTGAAAGAGTGGTACCAACGACGAATCCAACGTCTTACCAAGAGCAAAGCAAGCGGTGGAGCGCTCATCTGCGTTCAAGTTGCCGGAAGTGAGTTGCTCCTCAATTTCACTGCGAATATCCTCTGGGTCCCTCTGATCCAGACCGGCCTCTGCAATTGAGTTCAACTCGTAGGTATCCATAACCCTCCCGCGTGCTCGCTCGAAAACATAAGAAGCGGTGTAGAAGTACTCGGTCTTACTCATGACGAGGTTTCACGTGGGATGTTGGGGTCGCGGGAGCAAGGGGGGTCCGGTACGCCCGATGTTTGGACATTGCGATTACTACGGGTGTGGATGCATGCTGGCTTTTCGGTCATTCTCATCCTGAACTCGGGTCGCATGCTTCAAGTCTATTACTTTGCTAGCCGTAGCTGTACGATCAATACTCACAGGATAGGATGCAAACTCGATGAACGACACAAGTGAGAAAACCCACGGCTCCGGGAAGCCCTCGCGCTTCAGTATCCGGGGTTTCTTTGGTTGTACTGTCCTCATTCTGCTCCCGGGATTAGCTTACTTCGGAGCTGCATACGGTCTTGGCTTCTGGAACGATCCCAACATCGGACGGGGAATCCTAATAGCTGGCATCTGCGCTTCCTATTTGCTGTTCAGCGTTGTCATGGTCATGGGCGAGAGTGTGATCGAGGACCTGGTTAAGTTCACATTCTTTTCGCTCGCCTGTGCGGTGAGCTGGAACAAGTGTGAGCCACCGATGCAGGCGCTTCTACTGGCTGTCCCCCTTGGAGCGGGCCTGCCGGTCATAGTGCGATTGATTCCAAAGCCTCGGGAAGGTTAGCCAGCTGCTCGAACCAGAACGTGTTCATTCCGGGCTCCTGATCACCATCGTTAACACATCGGTGAGCGGCGGTCCATTTGATGCCGGCCACGTTAGACCTGCCCCTGTCGGATTCTTCAAGCCAGCCGCCACCACGAGACGTTGGTGCATATGTCGAACGCAGACACGCATAGCGCCTACCCCAAATCCTTCAGGCAGGCACCGCTACTACTTCGGCATGGTTGCCTCCCCCATCCGGTTTAGAATTCGGAAAGCCAGAGCAGCCACTACTTCCTGCGCCTTGGCATGCCGCGCACGCAGCTTGCCGCCAAGGAACTGCTTGTAGCTAGAGAAGGTGTTCTCCACGCGACCCTGACGGTGGTAGGCGGCTACATTCTTCCATCCCCTCCGCCCCACAGCATTCACCTGGTTCCGAAGCGTTGGCTACTGCAAAGTGAGCGAGACCGCGTCGCTAAAGTTCGAAGTCGACCCCGGGTTTTGGTCGCGGTACCAGCACTGAAAGTTCCAGGTCTGTCCCGCGGTAGCGATTTGAAGCCCGTTGGGGCCCGGTAGATCGTTCCAATCGACGGACAATTCGATTTCGCCCGCAGAGCCGGAGCTTCCGAATTCATGCGGGCGGTTGTGTCGGCCGATGGCGCTAGCACCACCCAAACAGAGATTGCCTTGGGACCCCCCTGGATTCACCACCAACCCTTGTCCCTGGGAGTTCAAAAAGATGCCGATTTGGTTTTGGGGAAGGTTGGAGGCTTTGAGCGTCAAGAGCTTACTCGCAACAAAAACGCTTCCCGTCGCCGTTAGCTCCGCCGCGGATCCGGTCGAATTCTGGCTCGCTGGCGAGCAGTACGTCGTGCTGATGTCGTCTTGGTAGCGCAATTCGACGTGGTTGAAGCGGGCCGCGCCAGTGCCACCCGAGTAAGACGATCCGAAGAAGACACCCACATCGTTGTAGAGCGGGGAGATGATGTCGCCGGACACGGAACCCAGTACCGTCCCGTCGTATACAAATTGCATGCCCGGACCTCCAAGTACATAACGAATGGCATAGTGGTGGTAGTTGCCATCCATGGCGCCAGCGCACAGATAGGTCCCGGAGCCTGCCCAGTCGTGCGCTATCACGTCGGATCCGTTCTCCTGCAACAGAATCATGTAGCGATTGTGCGAAAGGGTGAAACCATCCGCCCAAGAAAAGCAGATCCCATTCGTGCCGCCGGGCAACATGCGCACCACGGCGGTGAGCTCGAGACCTCGCTGGTAGAGTGAATTGTTGACTGACGAAGGGAACATGGGGCGCGTCACCATGCTGGGAGTCCCGAAAGCCCCGCTGTTCAAATCGACCACTTCCCAGGCATTCAGCCCTGTCCCCACATCGGGCGAAATGGGGGTTTGCGACGTGCCTCCGCTACTCGTCAGTCCCCAGCCCTGGCTGGTCGGGTTGGGAGCCACCACCGGATTGCCCGCTTCGCCTGCATCGTAGGAGACGAGTTGGCACAGAGCGATGGAATGCAGAGTAAATAGGGCCAGAGCGGAATACAGGAATGAGCGCATTACAAGTAGGGGTGGAGGGAAAAGACTTGGGCCTTGTGGTGTGTGCCCATTGTAACCCTCAAGAAAATTCGGTTCTCCCCGGAATATAGTGGCTCGCGGTTGTCGCAATCAGGAATCTAGTCAATGATCGGGGTATGCTTGATCTCCCTGAACATTATGCGCAACTCCTTGGCCTCGATGATTCCTGGAGGGTTGGAAGCGTTGATCTCTC
>JAAETM010000034.1 GCA_024228395.1 bacterium
CCCCGGCCAACGCACGATCATGGGAACGCGGATGCCGCCCTCATACAGCATGCCCTTGGAACCGCGCAGGGGCAGCATGTCCGTCTCCGGACTCTTGCCGCCATTGTCCGAGAAGAAGACCACGATCGTATTGTCCTCCACCTCAAGTGTCTTGAGAGCCGTGAGAATCCTACCGACTTGGCGGTCCATGCCTTCGACCATGGCGCCGTAGCGCGCATTGCTGTGCACCTTGCCCGGGGCGCGTTTCTCGATCAGACCAAGGTCTTCTCCATGGGGTTGAATCGGCGTGTGAACCGTGTAGTAGGGCAGGTACAGGAAGAAGGGTTTCTTCCTGGGCTCACCGATGAATGCGATCGCCTCATCGGTGATCCGATGCGTGAGGTATTCCCCCTTCGGCCCATCGGGCAAGTTGGAGTTTCGGTAGGGGCTGAAGTAACTGGGGGGATGCCCCTTCTGGTTGCCGCCGATGTTCTGATCGAAGCCCTGGCCCTCGGGGCCGGTGGTCGCCCCTTGCCCCAGGTGCCACTTGCCCACGTGACAGGTCGCATAGCCGGCTGCTTGCAAGGACTCGGCCAAGGTGACGACCTTCGGATCAAGGGTGCGATTGTTCTTCGCAGGAATCAGTTTGCGTTGCGCATCGGGGCCTCGTTTGGGGCTATTCACCGTGTAGATGCCCGTGCGCGGGGCGTATTGACCAGAGAGCAAAGCAGCACGCGTGGGGGCGCAGTTGGGGCTGTTCGCATAGGCGTCCGTGAAACGCATGCCCTGTTCGCTGAGTGCGTCCAG
>JAAETM010000035.1 GCA_024228395.1 bacterium
ATCCCAGATCAGATCGAAAGTAAAGCGCCGGATGATTCCCAGAAGCCAGAGGATTCCGATCGGCAATACGAGCACCAGCAGGACCAGGCGGAAGATCGCGAACATGAATATCCGGAGCAGCAGCATCGGGAAACTGATCAGGCATTCAAGGATGCCCCAGTTCAAGCCGTGCAGGAGTTCGTCGCGCATGAAGCGATTTAGGAAATCTTCAAAGGTCATCATGGCCTTTCCCGGGGACTCGCGCAGAGCACGCCAACTCTCTCCAATCCAGGAGTAGCCCCCATGGAACATCTCGGGCGAGGCCAACAGGGGCCGCGAGGCGAGCATGGGAATGAAGAACAATGCGACCGCCAGGGATACCAGCAGGGAGGACACCACGGTGACGGCCTGGTCGGTGAAAATCTGACCGGCAATGCCTTCCACGAAGACGATAGGAGCGAAAATCGCCACGGTGGTCAATGTGGATGCCGTGATAGCACCCGCCACCTCGCGCACGCCACGAATGGATGATGCGACCAGGCCGTCGCCTTCCTCCCGGCAGCGCGTGATCGATTCCAACACAACGATAGCGTTGTCCACGAGCATGCCGATGCCCAGGGCGAGACCGCCCAAGGACATGATGTTTAGGGAGACCCCCGACATGAGCATGGGCGCAAAAGTTCCCACCACCGAAATCGGGATTGCGACGGCGATGATCAAGGTGGCGGTCACGCGGCGCAGGAAGAGCCACATGACCAGGACCGCGAAGAGTGCGCCCAAGGCACCGGCCTGGCGAACGTCGCTGATAGCGGCTTCGATGAAGACCGACTGGTCGGAAAGCAGCTCGAAGTTCGCCTCCTTGCGCTGCGTGTATGCGAGTTGGGTCAGCTTGCGCTTGTCACCCCATACCTGTCCCTTGGCGTCCTCAAGGGCAAGCCTCTGCTGCTCCTCGGTTCCGAACACGGCGTGGCGAACTTGGCGCGCCACGTCCACGATGTTGGCGCCAGCCTCGCGGAAGATCGTGACCTCAACAGCTTCCGAACCTCCGATGCGTGTGACCACTTCGCGTTCCGCATAGGTGCGGTGAATCGTAGCCACATCCTTGATGCGAATGGTCGCGTCCCCACGGCGTTCCAGGGCCAGGTTGGCGAGCTCGTCCACGGACTTGAACTCGTTGAGGGTGCGCACCAGGTAGTCGGTGGAACCTTCACGGATTTGACCGGCGGAAGCGTTGAGGTTCTCCTGGGCCAGGCGAGTTCCGATCAGGCCCGGCGTGATACCCATGGCGGCCAAGCGGTCGGGATCGACCTGCACGAGAATCTCCTCCTCGAGCCCACCGTGCACCTGCACGGCGGCCAGCCCCTTGATCGATTCCAAGCCGCGCTTGATGCGTTGCTCCGCGAGCCAGCGCAGGCGAATCAAGGCTTCGGGATCATCCCCCGGGAGCGCGCTCGAGTCGTCCTTGAGCGGGGCGCGTATGCCGATGCGCAAAATCGGATCCAGGTTGGGATCGTAGCGCAGGATCAACGGACGTTCCGCTTCCTTGGGCAGGAATACGCTATCCAGCCGGTCGCGCACCTCCTGCACGGCGAAGGTCATGTTCGTGCCCCAGTTGAACTCGAGCAAAACATCGGAGGTTTCCGCCCGGCTGATCGAACTCGAACGAACCAGCCCGTTGAGCGTGGAGAGGGATTCCGAAATCCGCTCCGAGATGCGGTCTTCCACATCTTCGGGCGCAGCGCCGGGATAGGTCGTGCGCACGGTCAGCGTGGGATAGCTGATCTCGGGCAAAAGGTCCATGGGCAGCCGATCCAGGCTGACCATGCCGAACAGGGCGACGGCCAAAAACACACAGATCACAGCCACGGGCCGCTTGGGCACCATGGCGAGCAAACCGCGGGCTTGCGGCTCGTCGGAGGAAGGGGACTCGGGCATCGCCTAGTTCTGCTCCGCCGAGGAGGTGTCGGAGTTCTCCTGCTCAGCTTCTTCCGTTGCCTTTTCAGACGCAGGTTCTGGATGCTCTTCGGTGGGGGGCTGTTCTTCCGTGTCTTGCGTGCTGGTTTCCCCATCGGAATCCCCATCGGAACTTTCACCGGCTTGCGTCGACTCCTCCTCCGGCTCCGGTTCATTTGCGACATGCACAGGTTTGCCATCTTCCAGCTCCCGTCCGCCCACGGTCACAACGGCGTCGCCTTCGAGTAGCTCTTCCCCCTCGGCGGCCGTGACCTCAACCTCGTACTCGCCGAGCAGGCCTTCGACGACATTCACCCGCCGGGCAATTCCCTCACGCACCACAAACACATGTCGACGGTCGCCTTCCCGGTGCAAGGCTCGTTTTTCGACCACCAATGCGTCGGGGTGGCGTTCGGTCACGATGTGCAGGCGAACCATCATGCCGGGCAGTAGGGAAGGACGTTCATCTTCGGGACCCGGCTGTTCCAGACCGATCGTAACGCGGATGGAACCACTTTCGGCATCGACCGTGGGGCTTACCCGGTTCAAGATTCCGGAGTAGACGAGGCCTTTGTAGGCCTCGGGTTCCACACGGATGTCCAGGTCCTTGCCACCCTGCTTGGCCGCGTTGCGGTAGAAGAAAAGTTCGCTCTGGGGACGATACAGAACGGCGCGCAGGTCGCTCGGGTCTGTCAAAAGGAAGACGCCAGCGCCCGGTCCCACGCTGGCACCCAGGTTCACCATGCGTTTTGCGATAACGCCTGCAAAGGGGGCGCGGATGGAGTAGAAGCTCAAGTCCAGTTCCGCTTTTTCCACCCCAAGCTCCGCACGGTTGATGATCGCGCCCTGGTTCTCCAAGTCCTGTTGTGCGCTTTCATGGGTCAGTTTGGATGCTTGCCAGTCGCGGAAGGCCTGGTCCTTGGTGAGTTGCAGCTTCTCCAGGTCACTCGAACTGACAAAGCCGGCGTTTTCATTGCGTTCGAAGTCCCGCTCAGCCTGCTGGTGGGTGAGTTGCGCGCGCTTCGCCCGCTCTTCCGCTTCCCGAACCGCCAGGTTGAGGCGCGGCCCATTGTTTCGCGCTTCGAGCAGGGCCAGGCGGGCATCATCCAGCTGGGCTTGGGATTCGCGCGAATCCAATTGGGCCAGTACTTGACCCTCTTCGACGGTGTCCCCTTCGTCCACCAGCAATTCCACGACCGTTCCGGTGGCGCGCGGCAGAACCTCGATCTCCTGCACCGACTCGATGGCCCGGGTGATCTTCAAGGTGCGCGCCATCTCGTGGCGCAGCACCGGGGCGGTGTCGACGCGTTTCGGCGCTTCCTTTTTGATTTCGCCATGCAGCCTGGGTTTGTTTTCGGCGCCGTGGGTTTTGTCTTGCTTTTGGCAGGCGCTGGCGAGGATGAGCAGGATTCCAAGGGCCAGGGGACCGGAAAATGTTCGAACCATATGGATGGTAGGGTTTGCGCGAGGAACGCAGGGGGGGGGGGCTGGCGGGTGTTCCTATGGCAGGTACCCGGGTCCCATAGCATGGCTTAACAGGAGGCCCTGTCTTGCGTCTGGGGTGGCAAAAGGTCTGTAATAGGAACAGCACTGGGACCGCTTGGGCAGCCGGTGCCCGGTAGCGTTTCCCGTGAACGATTCCGCATTGCCCTGACTACGTCGAGGTCGCCTTTTCTTTTCCTTTCGTGCCCTGAAAGGCATTTTCGTTCCTTTCGTCCACTCAAGTTCGCCCATGACCCACGTCGTCACACCCACCCCTCCCGAGATTCGCCCCTTGAAGCGCGCCCTCGGGCTCCTGCTAACGTGGGGTTTGTTATTGCTCTCCCAGCCGGGATTGTTTAATCGCGATGGACTCGGATTCCTGGCTTTCGGAGCTCTCATTCCGTGGGTGTGGGTGGTCTCCCGGCCCGGTCCCAGGGCCAAGCTGATCGAGTGGTTCATCAATGGTCTGGGCCTGTGTGGATTTGCCTTTTGGATGCGCTATCTACTGCCCTGGGCCGTGCTCCCCATGGGGTTTGTTCCCGCCCTCTACCTGGTCGTCGGTGGCGCGATGTTGAGGCGCTTCGCGCGTCGCATCCCCCTGGCCTTGGCGGCGCCCATGGCTTGGATGGCCGCTGAAATTGTGCGCTTCACCCTGCCGTCCCCATACAGCTTCGGTTGGTGGCGCGTGGGCACGCTAACCCACGCCAATTTCTGGTTTTCCTCCGGAGCGCGTACCTTTGGGGTTTGGGGTTTATCCTTCGCTTTGGCTGCGTTTGCAGGTTGGGTTGTGGATCGATTGAGGAGGCCCCAGGGCCCCCCGATCCTGTCCCATTTGGTGGGGTTGGGCGCCCCCCTGGCCATGGTCCTGGCGGGGGTTCTCGTGCCCGCGCCCGCCACGGTGGATGGGCCGCGTGTGATCGTTTTGACCCCGGGGTTGGAGCAGAGTTTGAAGACCAACTCGAACGACTGGCAGCACACCCTTTTGGTGGATCCGGTCCAGTGCTTGGTCGAAGGGCTTGCCGAGGCCAGAGAGGCTGGCGAACCCCTGCCCGACCTGGTTGCTTTTGGCGAGACCATGATGCCCGGCCTCTCGGCTGAGCCCTCGGCCCTGGAGGCCTTTTCCAAGGGGGTCAACGCGCCCGAATTTTCGGGCAGGCAGTGGACCCGGGAGAGCCTGGACGGCACCACGGGTTTCCTGGCCGATTTTCTGGATGTTTTGCAGGGGCGTCGACTGGGGCAGAGCATCGTCGCCCGGTCATTTCTCCAGCGCTATAATGAGCCTTGGGTGAGGGGCCTGGCCCGGCAGGTGGCGCCCTTGCCGGCGCATACCCCGATTTTTGGTGGGGTCGAAGGCCTGGTCGCCCGGGACGGCTACCTCTGGAGGGTGAATGGGGCCAGAATCTGGGATGGGGAGGGCCAACCGGGTGCTCTAGCGAGCAAGTTGCATCTGGTTCCCGCTGCAGAGGACCCATTTCCCGCTGCTCATGTGCCCTGGCTGCTCGACACCATCAAGAAGGTGGGGGGTTATGTCCCCGACTTCGTTTCCGACGACCAATCCACCGTGCTGGGTTTTGATGGGCGCGATGGCCGTTCGTGGCGGGTGGGAACCCTGATTTGCTACGACAACTCCTACGACGACCCTTTCACGGGCGTGCACGGGGGCGCTGGAGTCGACTTCCATTTGGTTGCCAGCAACGAGGCTTGGTACGAGCGCAGCGTGCTCATGGACCACATGCTGGCCTTCACACGGCTGGCCGCAATCATGGGTGGAAGGTCCATTTTGCGCGCCACCAACTCCGGATCAAGCGCCTTGGTGGGGCCCGAGGGCAAAATTTTGAGTCTTTTGCAGCAAGATGGGGAGCACAAAATGGTGCGCGGAACCCTGCGTGTCACCGTTCCCGTGCCGGCGGATGGTGGGGGAGCTGGGGGTGGAAATCCACCGCTAAGGACGCTATATGTGCGTTTTTGGCCCATTCAGACGGGTTTGTTCTGGGTTTGCCTGGGGATTATGCTTTTCTCGACCCGCCGCCGGTTACCTCTGGAGGCCTAGAGGTTAGGGGAGTCGTTCGCACGAGATCGGACAGAGACCCATGAGCGGGCTTGACCCCCCCAAGGCCTCATTCCTATACTCGCCGGCCAATCCTAGTCGCTTTTCGCTCGAAGCGAGGGCTCGGGCCTGCTGACACAGCGGTGCTTGAACCTCTATTCGGGTTGTCCTTTCGGACGGCGGCGATTCTTCCCCCATGCCATCGGGTTCCGCATCGCGGACATCCGTCGTTTGGGGACTGTCAACGTCAGACCACTCCCCCCACCCAACTACGGATCTAACATGAGTTCGATCGCACGGATGTTCATCGTCCTGAACTTGCTACTTACCGCCCTTGTCCTGGGCTGGGCGTCCAACCTTTTGGAAGTCGACCAGAGCTACAAGAAGCAGCTAGCAGACTTGCAAAAGTCCTCCGATGATGTCATCGCAGACAAGAACAGCGAAATTACCCTCCTCAACACCGAGGTTTCCACGCAAAAGGAAGCCAGTGGCCGCCGCCGTGAACAGCGCGACGCCGCTGCTGCCGCACGCGACCAGTTCAAATCGGAACTGGAGTTGGCGCGTGAAGATAGCGCTCAGCTGTCGGTCACCAACGACAAGTTCTCGCAAACCATTGCGGGCATCGACGAAGGTCGTAAGGCCACCCAGCAAAAAGCCGACCAGGCCATGTCCGACAAGGCCGAAGCCGTCGACGCACGTCGCGAAGCTGAGTCCGCTTCCAAGGATGCCGGAGACGCCAAGCGCGCCGCCGAAGAAGAGCTGGCAGCCGCCAACCGTCAAATCGCTGCCCTTGAGACGACCATCGCTGGTCTGTCAA